>NZ_NFJD01000014.1 GCF_002159705.1 Elusimicrobium sp. An273 | reverse complement strand
CGTCCGGCACCATCTCGTACGGACATTGCTTCACGTCCGTCGCTCCGGTGCACTGCGCAATCTCTTCCTGCGTGTGCCGTTCCGAAGATGGCGTCGGATTGTAGAAGTACAGCGCGTCCCATTCTTCCGTTATCACCATCCCTTCTCCTACTTTCGTAGCAGATCGGTCAAATGTTTTAATCGGCTGCAACCGAACGTCCACCACTTCGGATGCCGCTTGTGCGGGGGTCGTCGGATAATTGGTAAACGATGTGTCGTTTACATAAATACAAGCATTCGTTTGTGTCACTTTGGCAGGATCCACATAACAGGTGCTACCCGCATTGCATGTACCGCCGCCTACAGCCGTAAAAATAGCTGCGTCGGTTGTCCGGTCGCACAGGCGCGGGGGCCAAGTGGCGGTGGTGTCAGTCTCGATATTAATCTGCTCGCGTTTGAGCGTTACCACATACTGCTCTTCTCCCGCTACCGCAGACCCCGCTACATAATTCGGGTTCTCTTCTACCGTTACCGTATCCCGCGTGTACGGGTTCGCATTCC
>NZ_NFJD01000013.1 GCF_002159705.1 Elusimicrobium sp. An273 | reverse complement strand
ATGGCAAAGGAAAAATTTTCCCGCAGCAAACCGCACGTGAACGTGGGAACGATCGGGCACGTGGACCATGGTAAGACGACGTTAACGACGGCGATCACGAAGGTATTGGCGAAAGAAGGCAAAGCCAAAGCGATGGCGTACAGCGATATTGCCAAAGGCGGTGTCGTGCGTGACGCTTCCAAGATTGTAACGGTAGCGGTATCTCACGTAGAATACGAGACGGAGAAACGCCACTATGCGCACATTGACTGCCCCGGGCACGCGGATTATATTAAGAACATGATCACGGGTGCTGCGCAGATGGACGGTGCGATTTTGGTGGTATCGGCTGTAGACGGCCCGATGCCGCAGACGCGCGAACACGTATTGTTGGCCAAGCAGGTGAACGTACCGAAATTGGTAGTGTTCTTGAACAAAGTAGACTTGGTAGACGACAAAGATTTGTTGGACTTAGTAGAAGAAGAAATCCGCGACTTACTGGGCAAATATGAATTTGACCGGGATAACACGCCGATCATTCGCGGATCTGCCTTGAAAGCGATTGAAGGGGATCAGAGCGAATTGGGCGAACCTTCCATTCACAGATTGATGGATGCGTTGGACACTTGGATTC
>NZ_NFJD01000012.1 GCF_002159705.1 Elusimicrobium sp. An273 | reverse complement strand
TTGCCAAAGGCGGTGTCGTGCGTGACGCTTCCAAGATTGTAACGGTAGCGGTATCTCACGTAGAATACGAGACGGAGAAACGCCACTATGCGCACATTGACTGCCCCGGCCACGCGGATTATATTAAGAACATGATCACGGGTGCTGCGCAGATGGACGGAGCGATTTTGGTGGTATCGGCTGTAGACGGCCCGATGCCGCAGACGCGCGAACACGTATTGTTGGCCAAGCAGGTGAACGTACCGAAATTGGTAGTGTTCTTGAACAAAGTAGACTTGGTAGACGACAAAGATTTGTTGGACTTAGTAGAAGAAGAAATCCGCGATTTACTGGGCAAATATGAATTTGACCGGGACAACACGCCGATCATTCGCGGATCTGCCTTGAAAGCGATTGAAGGGGATCAGAGCGAATTGGGCGAACCTTCCATTCACAGATTGATGGATGCGTTGGACACTTGGATTCCGGAGCCGAAACGCGATACGGACAAGCCGTTCTTGATGGCGGTGGAAGACGTATTCTCTATTACGGGACGCGGAACGGTAGCGACGGGTAGAATTGAACGCGGCAAGGTGCACGTTGGGGATCCGTTGGAAATCATCGGGTTCAGAGACACGCTGAACACGGTAGCGACGGGCATTGAAATGTTCCGCAAACTGTTGGATGAAGGTATTGC
>NZ_NFJD01000011.1 GCF_002159705.1 Elusimicrobium sp. An273 | reverse complement strand
TTTCGCGCGCGGTTACGCGCCAGATGTCGTTGGATCCGTTGAAACTGACGGATATCGTGGCGACGGGGCTCAACAAAAAATCTACGGCGTATGCTTCCATTAATTATGTACCGACGGAAGCGGCGAAAGTATATTGGGAAATTTACACGCCCGGCACTTCTTTCAACGGAGCGGCTACCTCTTCCAACTTGGTAACGGATTCCTCTACGCCCACGGGCACGGGCCCGACGCCGGTGGGAGGAACGTTGGTGTATCGCTCGGAAGAAGACCGAACGGCGCGGATGAATTTTACCTCCAAGTGGGACGGTCTGTGCGGCATTCAAGGGGGCTGCACCCGCACGTATGCTTTTAATGAGAAAATGTCGGACGGCACGACCTGTGCAGAGACGGGTGGCTGCACGCAAACGTTTAATTACGGGGCGCCGATGCCGGACGGGAACTATGTGTACGTTTTGTGGGCGGAAATCCCGTACAACGGCAAATACTTAAATGCCGTAGGCGGCAATGGAACCCCCAGCTTTACGGCGAATACTACCTGCTCTGGCCAAAATAATGAAATCAACGGTCAGTGCTTCACGGGTGTAAAGACGCAGAACTACTCGGTGGGTCAGATTGCGATCGAACGCGGATTGGTGGACATTACGATCCAACCGGTGAGCTATTCGACGGTAGGATCC
>NZ_NFJD01000010.1 GCF_002159705.1 Elusimicrobium sp. An273 | reverse complement strand
GTTTTCCCTGCACTGCCTTGACGTTCAAGCCGAGGATCGACTCCCACCACGTGTGCACGTGGGACAGCCCTGTGGGAAAGCCTCGTGGGAAAGCCTCGTGGGAAAGACACGAGGGAAAACCATAGATGCTTTGATCCACGGGGCGGACTGCGTGACACTGCTGCTACCGCTCTGGAGGAAAGCGCAAGTGCATGCCCGCATTCGAGACGAGGACTGACTCCCCTGGGGAGACTCCAGAAGTACCCCAAGATCCATGTCAGCACTGGAGAGGAATCCTCAGGTTCCGGCCCTGAGTTCACACAAGGTCTTAGGCCCCGGCATCAGCGGGAGAGGAATTCCGAAAGGCCCCCGAGGAACTCGCATGGGGACTGGCCTTTCCTGAGGCCACCAGAGCGGGTCCCTGAGGGCCCCGTCGTAAGTCGAGAGCACCTGCCGCAACTCGAGAAAATCCAGGAGGTTTTGCCCTCCAGGCGAGATGAGGCCCATTTCCGCTGAGGCTTCTCGAGGCTAATCACATCTAACCCCTGGAACTTCCAAAGGGTCCTTCACACCCTTTCTGCAACTCAAGAAGTTCCCGACACACCCGTCTCCACTCGAGAGGAAGCACGAGGGTCCCGAACACATCCAGGGGAGCCCCGTTTCCGCCTCCGAGCTCGAGATGAGGGATCCTTTCCCTGTTTCGTAGGGAAAGAATTCCCGGCGTTCCCGTCGCATCTCAAGAGGAGGCGCTCTCCACAGGAAAGGCGAGAGGAACTCCAGGGTCGTGCCACCATTCCAAGAGTCCCCCAGATGTGTCAGTCCATTCCAGAGGAACC
>NZ_NFJD01000009.1 GCF_002159705.1 Elusimicrobium sp. An273 | reverse complement strand
ACCTGCGTTACCCCTTCTTCCGGCGTTAAGTGCTTTACCGCCACTCCCGCCGCGTTCTCCACCCGCGCCACTACCGTAGAATCACGCACCACCGAGTATTTGAAAATAAACGGATCTAACCCGTACGCCGTCGGACTGGATCCTACCGTCGAATAGCTCACCGGTTGGATCGTAATGTCCACCAATCCGCGTTCGATCGCAATCTGACCCACCGAGTAGTTCTGCGTCTTTACACCCGTGAAGCACACGCCGTCGCCTTCATTGACGGCCACTATGCCTCCAACCGGCACGCCGCAGGTACCTCCGGCGATAAAGTTAGGCGTTTTATTAAGTTTGGCATTAAAGTATTTGCCGTTGTACGGAATTTCCGCCCACAAAACGTACACGTAGTTCCCGTCCGGCATCGGCGCCCCGTAATTAAACGTTTGCGTACAACCGTTGGTATTGGCACAAGTCGTGCCGTCCGACATCGTCTCATTAAAAGCATAGGTGCGCATACAGCCGTTCGGATGATAGGAGCAGACCTTTCCCGCGTTACACTTTTGCCCGGCTAAAGAGTTCCCGTTGTCATCTACGGCATTGGCCGGATAAGTGGCGCCTTGGGGAATGGAAAGCGTCATGGTGGTATTTAAGCCGCACAGGCCGTCCCATTTGGAGGTAAAGTTCATCCGCGCCGTCCGGTCTTCTTCCGAGCGGTACACCAACGTCCCTCCCACCGGCGTCGGGCCCGTGCCCGTGGGCGTAGAGGAATCCGTTACCAGGTTGGAGGGCGTGCCCGCATTGGCAAAAGAAGTGCCCGGCGTGTAAATTTCCCAATACACTTTTGACGCCTCCGTCGGCACATAATTAATGGAAGCATACGCCGTAGATTTTTTGTTGAGCCCCGTCGCCACGATATCCGTCAGTTTCAACGGATCCAACGACATCTGGCGCGTAACCGCGCGCGAAA
>NZ_NFJD01000008.1 GCF_002159705.1 Elusimicrobium sp. An273 | reverse complement strand
CGTCCGGCACCATCTCGTACGGACATTGCTTCACGTCCGTCGCTCCGGTGCACTGCGCAATCTCTTCCTGCGTGTGCCGTTCCGAAGATGGCGTCGGATTGTAGAAGTATAGCGCGTCCCATTCTTCCGTTATCACCATTCCTTCTCCTACTTTCGTAGCAGATCGGTCAAACGTCTTAATCGGCTGCAACCGCACATCCAACGCCCCCGTTACCGCTTGGGCAAGCGTTCTGGGATAATTGGTAAATGACGTGTCATTTACATAAATACAAGCCGTGCTTTCATCCACGTTCTCCGGGATGACGTAATCCACCTGTTGTCCCGTGCAGGACTGATATCTATCCGACCATTCCCCATCGCAGAACAACGCCGCATCGGACTGGTGGTTACACACATGCGGAGGCCACGGAGCTCTGGTGTTGCCCGTTACGGTAACTTGTTCCCGTTTGAGCGTTACCACATACTGCTCTTCTCCCGCTACCGCAGACCCCGCTACATAATTCGGGTTCTCTTCTACCGTTACCGTATCCCGCGTGTACGGGTTCGCATTCCCCGTCAGCGTCGTCACCGTCCCCAACGCTACATTCGTCAACGTCGCGTACGGCGCCGTTTGCCCTTCTTCATACACCGTTACCGTCCCTAAATTGTTCGTGTACCCCTTCGCTACATGTGTTTCCTCTACCGTATAATCCGCATAGTCACCCGTCGTCGAATTATACGCCGGAATCACCACATCCTTATTGTAAATGTTTACCTGTACGTTCATCGCTTTCGACAGCGTATACGATATCGTCGCTTTCGCTTCACTGTCCCCGTATACGTCCGTCGTCGATACGTCCACCACTCGGTACATGTCCACCGGGAACACCGCTGAAGCTTTGTTCGTTACCGCAGGGAACATCGCGTCTTTGCTCTCTACCGTAAACATATACGTACCAGGCGTTACCATACGACCTTGGTCATCACGCCCGTCCCAAGACAGCGTGTTCATCTGCTG
>NZ_NFJD01000007.1 GCF_002159705.1 Elusimicrobium sp. An273 | reverse complement strand
CCCCCCTCCGGTTTACGGCACCAAAATCTTTACTACCTTCTGGCAATGCTCGCGCCCGTTCTGCGCTTTGAAGTCTACCAATCCAAAGTACACCCCGCGCGCCACTTTCTTCCCGTGCTGGTTCGTCCGATCCCACCGGCACCGCAGCGCCGCATTGCGCAAGTTCGGGAACGCCGCCAAATCCTCCGCATCCATCTGCGTTGAACCTTCCGGCGTATTGTCCGGGTTAAACTGCAGACTGCTCCCCATCGTTACCTGATAGTTGTTCGCGTCTACGCACGTATAATTGCTGTCCCGTACCAAGTCCCCTGCTAAGTTGAAGAACTTAATCGATACCGTACCCGGCACCGGCATCTTCGTGATTTCCAGCGTCCCCTTCGACGCATCACGCAGCGGGTTCGGATAGAAGAACACCGTCTTCTCCCAGTCTTCGCACACAAACCGGCCGTCCCCGATCGCTACCGTCGCCTTATGCAGGTTCTGGTATTCATACGTGTCCGCCACTTTGTCAATGCTCCACATCGCACTGTTCGTGCTGCTGTCATCACTCCCTAAAATTTCCCCCGTTACGCTGTCTATGTCCGCCGAGTTCAGCGCCGTTACAAAGCGGAACGGATACGTCCCGTCCGGCACTTCCTGCTGCGCATAGTCACGCCCGTCCCACGATTCTTCTATCAACGTCGTCGCCGGACGGATCCCCACGATCGCTTTTACCAATACTTCGTGGATGTCCTTCACTTCCGTGCCAGTCGTCGGGTTACGCAACGTCCCTTTCTGATAATCGTAGATCGTCGTCCCCGGTTTAAAAATCTGGATCGCCACTTTCATCGGCACCGAGATCTGGTACCCAATCTTCATCTCCGTGTTCCGCTGGGCCAGCGAATACCCGTCCGCTTCCAGCAAGTCGAATACTTTCAGCAGATCCGCATTCACCGTCACGCTCTTTACCGTCTCTTGGTACAACCCCGGATCCGGATAGTTCTTCGCCGTTAACCGAATTTCATAAATTCCCGGCTTCACGTA
>NZ_NFJD01000006.1 GCF_002159705.1 Elusimicrobium sp. An273 | reverse complement strand
GAAAGTGGCGCGCGGGGTGTACTTTGGATTGGTAGACTTCAAAGCGCAGAACGGGCGCGAGCATTGCCAGAAGGTAGTAAAGATTTTGGTGCCGTAAACCGGAGGGGGGATTACATCCCCCTTCGGCAGATGTACGGGCTGATAACCAAACACGGCAAAAAACCAAAATAAGAAAGTTGCTTTTTTGCAGCCAGACAGAAGATTTTAAAAACTTTTTCAAAATAAAAAATTATATTTTATAGCAGGCTTTTTCATTTGTTATGACGGGAAAAAACCAAAAAACGGTTGACATTTGCCCCAAAAGTTGCGAGAATTAAAGTGTATTATGTCGGCGTCTGTTTATATATAACCAGTCGCCTTCTTGTGCATATTTTAGGAAACAGCAGATTTGTAAAAATTTAATTTTAGGAAGGGAATATCCCCCACATGAATACTTGCACCTTAATGAAGATAAAAAGTTTGTTTCAGTCTCTTTTGGGTAAAGCGGCCGCTTGTGCCGGTTTAACCTTGTTGCTTTTATCGGCTTCCGTTCCGTTGTTTGCACAAACGGCGGAAGTCCGTTATGCGGGCGTCTTTTATAAAGATAACCCGACGAACAACAACGAGATGTACTGCGATTATTCCACGCCTATACTGAATGGGGCTGGAAGGACTTCCTCTACTACTAATGACGTGTATGCCCTGTTGGGCGGTTTTCTTTTCCCCACGTCAACGGGCGGCACTCCTTTTATTGACGGTTCGCTGCGCACCACCTATTTGGGCTATCAAACCACTGTTCCTTCTGGAATGAGTGTGCGTGTGCCGTCTCGCTATTATGGTGTAGGTTCCAAGTATTATATACAGGGAACCCGCGGCTCTGGGGATTCGGCTCCAACCGTTTATTATATGTTTGTAGTAACGGGGTATTATACTACCAGCTTGTCTATTGATGTGTCCGAAGATGATATTTCCAACCGCAGTTTTGCTTTCGGCATAGATCCTACCAGCAATAGCACTACAAACGATCCGTGGGTCAGCTCGGCGTTAATCGAATATGATCAGCCTTATCCCGCCGTAACTCCCAGCACAAATAAATATCCCAACCACTGCTTAGCGCTGTGTATGAATGTGTACTGCACCAACAAACCCATGGCGCAGAGTACGTATTCCATCGCGTTTCCGCTGCAGCAGGTAAAATTTGACATTGTAAAATACTATAACGGCAAGAACGTAGAAAACCCGGAAGAAACGCCGGCCATCCGCACGATTGATTTGTACCCGGATACCGAAAGCGATTCTGCCATTTGCGGCTCGTATCGCTGCCCGGGCGGGCCGGATTCCGGCTATACGTGTTCTTCTCCGGATTATGAAGAAAGAAACGGTACCTGCTATCAATTCGGTACCAATACGACTTCTTCTTCCTGCTCGTGTGATTCCGGCAATAAAACATGCAATTATGTGATTTTTAACAATGATGGCACGCCTTCCAACCAGCCGATTCCTTTCTGCGCGGCGTGGGACGGGTCGTATGAAATTGCGGGTGAATTCGGCAAATCAAACGGGGACTTTGCCTTCCGTGCCACCGTCTCTACGGATTTCCCCGGCGACAATATCATCACGGACAAGATTGAATTCAGCTCTACGATTGCCTACCCGGGCATGAACCAAATTCCGATGCAGGTGGACGTGACGAACGTGCACACGGTGCGCAGCACGCCTACGGTGGTGGGGAACATTACGGCGGTATCTGCCCAGCCGTACACGTTTGCGTATCGGCTGAGTAAAGATGCGGACGTGCGGGTAGCCATTTTTGATGCGTCCAACGGGGATAATATCAATTATGGCGGTACAAATAACGGTAATATTACCGCTCCGTCCGGTAATTCCAACGGAGCCTTAGTCCGCACGTTAGTGGACTGGCAGCCGCGCATCGGGGAAGGGATGAAAGGGGTGGACAAAGACACCCAGATTACGGAATTTGACTCGTGGGACGGCCGCAACGACAACGGCCTCTTGCTCCCGGCGGGCAATTACATTACGGCCATCCAAGCCAAAGCGCAGGATGAATGGCCCGGGGTAGACTTTTCGCGCGCGGTTACGCGCCAGATGTCGTTGGATCCGTTGAAACTGACGGATATCGTGGCGACGGGGC
>NZ_NFJD01000005.1 GCF_002159705.1 Elusimicrobium sp. An273 | reverse complement strand
CCAATACCTTCGTGATCGCCGTCGTTAACGTCGTCTTACCATGGTCCACGTGCCCGATCGTTCCCACGTTCACGTGCGGTTTGCTGCGGGAAAATTTTTCCTTTGCCATTTTTATACTCCTTATTCTCTAATGCAACCTTGCGCCCGCACAGGCGGGCGCAAGGGTAAAGTGTTAAGCAGCCACTTTTGCGGCGGTGCGTTTTTCAATAATCGCTTTCGCGACGTTGGCCGGCACCTCGGCATAGTGGCTCGGTTCCATCGTAAACGACGCACGGCCCTGAGAGAGCGAGCGGACGTTGGTGGCATAACCGAACATTTCAGCCAGCGGCACTTCGGCGCGGACATAGCGCACGTTGCCTCTGACGCCCATTTCGCCAATCTGGCCGCGGCGGGAGCTCAAGTCGCCAATAATATCACCCAAGTTGGATTCCGGAGCCACTACTTCTACCTTCATAATAGGTTCCAGAATAATCGGGTTAGCTTTCTTGGCGCCGTCTTTCAAGGCCATAGAAGCGGCGATTTTAAAGGCCATTTCGGAAGAGTCTACTTCGTGGAACGAACCGTCAAACACGGCCACTCTGATATCCACCAAGGGGTATCCGGCAATCGCACCGGAATCCAACGCTTCGCGGCAGCCTTTTTCAATGGCAGGGATGTATTCTTTCGGAATGCGGCCCTGCGTAATTTCGTTGACAAATTCAAAGCCTTTGCCTTTCTCCAGCGGTTCCAGGCGCAGGAATACGTGACCGTACTGACCGCGGCCACCGGACTGGCGGACGAACTTGGTTTCCTGTTCCACCGTCTTGGTGATGGTTTCGCGGTAAGCTACCTGCGGGGCACCCACGTTGGCCTGCACGTTGAATTCGCGTTTCATGCGGTCTACAATAATATCCAAGTGCAGTTCACCCATACCGGAAATAACGGTCTGGCCGGTTTCTTCATCGGTGCGGACGCGGAAGGTCTGGTCTTCTTCGGCCAGGCGGGCCAAAGCGTTGGACATTTTTTCTTCGTCCGCTTTGGATTTCGGTTCCACCGCGATAGAGATTACCGGTTCGGGGAAGGTGATGCTTTCCAGCACGATCGGCGCTTCAGGCGCGCAAATCGTCTGACCCACGCGGGAGTTTTTAATGGCCACCGTAGCGGCAATTTCGCCGGCGCCGAGTTCTTTTACTTCTTCGCGTTTATCGGCCATCATACGCATCATACGGCCGATGCGTTCCGTGGCGTTTTTGCCCGGGAAGAAAACCGCATCCCCGGCTTTTAACGTACCGGAATAAATGCGGAAGAAGCTCAGTTTACCGACGAAAGGATCGGTCTGTACTTTAAAAATAAGTCCGCAGAACGGTTCAGAGTTGGAGGCTTTGCGGTAAATCGTATCGCCCGTATTGGGATCCGTCCCTTTGACCGGCGGAACGTCTACAGGAGAGGGTAGATAATCGTTCACGCAGTCCAAAAGCGGCTGCACGCCTTTGTTTTTATAGGAAGAACCGCAGATAACGGGGAAGAATTTGCCCGTAAGCGTTCCTTTGCGGATGGCTTTTTTGATTTCTTCAACCGTAAAGTCCGTTTCGCCGTTTAAGTAGCGTTCCATGATGGTTTCGTCAAAATCGGCGAGTTTTTCAATCATTTCCGTGCGCGCTTTCTGGGCAGCTTCTACGAGGTCGGCCGGGATGTCCACTTCGTTAAAGGTGGCACCGTTGTGGTCGCCGTCCCAGATAATGCCTTTCATCTTCACCAAGTCTACCACGCCGACAAATTTGTCTTCGGCGCCAATCGGCAGCTGGATCGGGCAGGCATTTCCACCCAGTTTTTCTTTAATGGAGTTGGCGGAGCGGATGAAGTCCGCACCAATGCGGTCCATTTTGTTGATGTACGCGATGCGGGGTACATGGTATTTATCGGCCTGGCGCCATACGGTTTCAGACTGAGGTTCCACCCCTTGCACGCCGTCAAAGCAGCAGACGGCGCCGTCCAGCACACGCAAAGAACGTTCCACTTCGGCCGTAAAGTCCACGTGGCCGGGAGTGTCAATAATGTTAAGCTGGCAGTCTTTCCACACGCAGTAAATGGCGGCGGAAGTGATGGTGATGCCTCTTTCTCTTTCCTGTTCCATCCAGTCCGTTACGGAAGCGCCGTCGTGCGTTTCGCCGATTTTGTGCACTTTGCCCGTATAGTACAGGATGCGTTCGGAAGTGGTGGTTTTACCAGCGTCGATGTGCGCGATAATACCAATGTTTCTGATTTTTTCCAACGGATAGGTTTTGAATTCAGCCATATCTTATTTCCCAATTACCATTTAAAATGAGCGAAAGCGCGGTTGGCTTCAGCCATTTTATGCACGTCTTCGCGTTTCTTAAAGGCAGTGCCTTCTTTCTTAGCGCCCAACATAATTTCTTCGGCCAGTTTTTCAGCCATCGGGCGGCCTTTGCGGCTTTGCGCGGCACCGATCAGCCAGCGCATCGCCAGCGAAGTGCTGCGAAGCGGCTTGACTTCGGTCGGAACCTGGTAGTTGGCGCCACCCACGCGGCGGGCTTTTACTTCCACCAGCGGGCGGACGTTTTCAATGCACTTGGTAAATACGTCCAAGGCATTTTCTTTGGTTTTTTCGGCAATGATCGCCATCGCATCGTCCAGGATGCGTTCGGCGGTAGAGGTTTTGCCTTCAAAATTTAATTTGTTAATGAACCGGGCCACGAGCACGGAATTGTATTTATAATCCGGCGCGGGCTGCGGTCTTCTGTCTCTGGGTCTTAAACCTTTTCTCGGCATATATCTTTTTCAACTCCTAAAAATTATTTACCGGCTTTCGGTCTCTTTACACCGTAAAGAGAGCGGCCTTGTTTTCTGTTTTCAACGCCGGACGCGTCCAACGCGCCGCGGATGATGTGGTAGCGCACACCCGGCAAGTCCTTCACACGGCCGCCGCGCACCAGCACGATGGAGTGTTCCTGAAGGTTGTGTCCCACGCCGGGAATATAAGCGGTTACTTCCACTTTGGAAGTCAGCTTCACACGGGCCACCTTTCTCAAAGCAGAGTTCGGTTTTTTAGGGGTCGTGGTATAAACACGGGTGCAGACGCCGCGTCTTTGCGGGCAAGCCTGCAACGCCGGGGATTTCGTCCGGTTGGACTCTTTCGCCCGTCCGTATTTTACTAATTGGTTTACTGTTGGCATTATTACTTCTCTCCTGTTTCTTTGCGTTTTTGGTTAAACTCTTCGGCAATTTTCCGGGCGGAAATACCTGTACCCGCCGGGATTAAATGGCCTACGATTACGTTTTCTTTCAGGCCTCGCAATTCGTCCACCTGGCCCGTGATGGCGGCGTCCGTAAGGACTTTGGTCGTTTCTTGGAACGACGCCGCGGAAATAAACGATTCGGAAGCGAGGGACGCTTTACTGATACCCAAAAGGATGGTTTCGGCGTCGGCTAAGCGTTTGCCTTCGGCCTTCATCTTTGCGTTCTCTCTGAGCCAGCTTGCGCGGCTTAAGATTTCGCCTTTCAGGAAATGCGTGTCTCCCGCATCCAGAATTTTTACGTTCCCCAACATCTGACGGACAATAACCTCAATATGTCTGTCGTTAATTGTAACGCCCTGCAAGCGGTACACTTCTTGGATGGCGTTTAACAGGAACTCTTGCGCTTCTTTTTCGCCCTTCACGCGCAGCACGTCGTGGGGGTCGATGGCGCCGTCGGTTAAGGCTTCGCCTACGCCAACGTGGTCGCCTTCATAAACTACAAGGTGTTTGCCCTGCGGAATGCTGTACTGCTTGACCTGGTTGGTCTCTTCGTTCCGCACGACAACCTCAATCAAACCTTTGGGCGACGTTTCCAAGCTGACGATCCCTTCAAACTCGGAAATAATTGCCGGGTTGCGGGGCCGTCTGGCTTCGAACAATTCCGCAATTCTGGGCAGACCGCCGGTGATGTCTTTGGTGCCGCCCGCTTCGCGCCCGATTTTGGCAAGCACGTCGCCGGGTTCCACTTCTTCACCGTTTTCCACCATCAGAATCGTATCAATAGGCAAAGGCAGGCTGACTTTTTTGTCTTTGCCTTCAATGCTGATGCGCGGGTTTTTCTTACCCATGCGGCTCGCGGTAATTTTGCGTTCAATTACGCCCGTAACTTTGTTGCGCTCTTCCTGCAGGGTGATACCTTCAATTACGTCAGTCAGTCTCACCGTGCCCGGCGCTTCGGCCAGCACAGGAATAGAGTGCGGGTCCCACTCCGCGAGCAGGGTTCCCTTTTTGACGGTCGCTTTATCCGCGGTGTACACGGAAGCGCCGTACTGAATCTTGTATTCTTTTATTGTACCATTTCCAGCCTCTACAAAGATAGAGCCGTTTCTGGAAATACAAATTTTATTATCGTAGCGGTTGGTGATAATCTTGACGTCTTTGAACGTTACTTTGCCGTCAATTTCCGCCACCGCCTGGCTGCGAGACAACACGCGCGAAGCCGTACCACCGATGTGGAAGGTACGTAACGTCAGCTGCGTACCCGGTTCACCGATGGACTGCGCGGCGATAATACCTACCGCATCGCCCGGGTTGCTCTTGGACGAAGTCGCCAAAGACAAACCATAGCACTTGGCGCACACGCCGTAAGGAGCTTCGCAGGTAAGCACGGAGCGGATGCGTACGGATTCCACGCCGTATTTCTTGACCAGTTTGCTCTGTTCCAGCGTAATCAAATCGCCTTCTTTGATAATGGTCTTTTCTTCCTCGGTGCCGTCGGCTTTTTTCACTTTCACCACGACATCTTCCAAGCTGGTGCGGCCCAAAATGCGTTCTTCAATGGGTTCCACCATTTCTTCGCCGCTCATCAGGGATTTGACCACGATTCCGTTATGGGTGCCGCAGTCTTCTTCCGTAATTACGACGTTGTGAGCGACGTCCACCAGACGGCGGGTTAAGTACCCGGCGTCGGCCGTTTTCAAAGCCGTATCGGACAAACCTTTACGACCGCCGTGCGTGGAAATGAAGTATTCCAAAACGGACAGCCCTTCGCGGAAGTTGGCGGTAATAGGCGATTCAATAATTTCGCCCTGGCCGCCGGTCAGTTTCTTCTGCGGTTTGGCCATCAATCCGCGCATACCCGCCAGCTGGCGTACCTGCTGGCGCGAACCGCGGGCGCCGGAATCCGCCATCAAATAGACGGAGTTAAAGCGCTGGCCGCTGTGTTCTTTGTTGGTCGGGTCATATTTGGATTCTTCAAATTTTTTCATTTCTTTGAAGAGTTCGTTGGCCACGTCGTCCGTGACGCGCGTCCAAATATCGATGACTTTGTTATAACGTTCGCCTTCCGTGATGATACCGGCTTCGGCCTGCGCCTGAATTTCTTTGACTTTCTTTTTGGCGTCGTCAATATATTTCTGCTTGGCCGACGGGATCGTCATATCCGCGATGGAAATGGACAGACCGGACAGGGTGGCATAGTGGTACCCCATCTTCATGATCTTATCCAAGAGCTGTACGGCTTCGTAGCGGCCGTATTTTTTGCTCTTATAGCATTCGTCCACCAACGCGGCCAGCTCTTTCTTGCCGACCGTCTTGTTGATGTATTCCCAACCTTTCGGCAACGCCTGGTTGAAAATAATGCGGCCCACGGAAGTAAAATCTTTCCATTTGGACGGATCTTTTTCTTCTTTGCCGTCCAAACCGGGTTCCACAATGGCGTTAATGCCGCGCACTTTGATTTTGGCGTGATACGAAAGCTTGCCGTATTCCAACGCCACCAAAGCTTCTTCCTTGCTGCCGAAAATGGAACCTTCACCGATATCACCGTCTTTGATTTTGGTCAAAAAGCTCACGCCCAACACCATATCGTGGGACGGAGAGGCAATCGGCTTGCCGGACGCAGGCGACAAAATGTTGTTGGAGGCCAACATCAGGGTGCGGGCTTCCATCTGCGCTTCCAGCGAAAGCGGCACGTGCACGGCCATCTGGTCACCGTCGAAGTCTGCGTTGAAAGCGGCGCAGGTTAAGGGGTGCAGCTGGATAGCTTTCCCTTCAATCAGCACCGGTTCAAACGCCTGAATACCCAAGCGGTGCAAGGTCGGAGCACGGTTGAGCAGCACCGGGTGGTTCTTGGTTACTTTTTCCAAAATATCCCAAATTTCCGGGCGGACTCTTTCCAGCATTTTCTTGGCGGATTTCAGCGTTACGCCTTCTTTCTTCATCAATTCGCCAATGATAAACGGTTTAAACAGTTCCAACGCCATCAGTTTGGGCAAACCGCACTGGTGCAGTTTCAAGTTCGGGCCGACCACAATAACGGAACGGCCGGAATAGTCCACGCGTTTCCCCAGCAGGTTCTGGCGGAAGCGGCCGTGTTTGCCTTTGATGCTGTCCGACAGGGATTTAAGCGGTCTGCCGCCGGGCCCAATGAAGAATTTGCCGCGGGCGCCGTTTTCAATCAAGGCGTCCACCGCTTCCTGCAAGAGGCGTTTTTCGTTGTAAATCATCACTTCCGGCGCGCGCAGGGATTCAATATGTTTCAAGCGGTTGTTGCGGTTGATGATTCTGCGGTACAAATCGTTGAGGTCGGACGCCGCAAACCGGCCGCCGTCGAGCGGAACGAGCGGACGCAAATCCGGCGGGATGACGGGCAGTACGCTTAAAATCATCCATTCCGGGCGGTTGCCGCTTTCTTTAAACTCTTCCATCGTTTTAATGCGGCGGATGAGTTTGGTGCGTTCCATTTCGCTTTGCGTATTTTTAAGCTGTTCGTGCAAAGCCGGAATTTCTTTGTCAAAATCAATGCCTTCCAGCAACGTTTTAATGGCCGGCGCGCCGATGCCCACTTTCAAGCGGGCCCCGTGTTTTTTGCGGGCTTCGCGCACTTGTACGTCGGAAAGGAGCGTGCCTTTCTTAAAGTCCACGCGGCCGGTTACGCTGTCTACGCAGTCTTCCAGCACCACATACGCGGCATAATACACCACGCGTTCCAAATCGCTCGTGCGCATATCCAGCATAATCCCGATGCGGGACGGATTTTTGCGCAGGAACCACACATGCGCCACCGGGACGGCCAGTTCAATGTGGCCCATGCGTTCGCGGCGCACTTTGCTTTCCGTAATTTCCACGCCGCAGCGGTCGCACTTAATGCCTTTGAATTTTACCCAGCGGTATTTGCCGCAGGCGCATTCGTAGTCCTTGGTCGGGCCGAAAATGCGTTCGCAGAATAAGCCGTCGCGCTCCGGTTTAAGGGTGCGGTAGTTAATGGTTTCCGGCTTTTTTACTTCGCCGTAAGACCACGCCAGAATTTGCTCCGGACTGGCGATGCCCAGTTTAATGGCATCAAAATCGAAGAAGTTGAGTTCGTTCAATTTTTTAACTTTTTTCGTTTGTTGCATTGTTCAAATCCCCGGCTTATTTAGCAGCGGCTCCCGTTTCTTCGGGCGCTTCGGTTTTGGCCTCGGCCTTTTTCTCGGCGGAGGCGGACGGCGTTTGACCGCCGTCCTCAACCTTCTTCAGCAAATCTACGCTCAGACCCAAGGCCTGGAGTTCTTTAATAAGTACCTTAAAGGATTCCGGCACACCGGGCTGGGCAGGCGCTTCGCCTTTGACGATGGATTCATACATCTTGGTGCGGCCGACGAAATCGTCGGACTTCACGGTCAGGAATTCCTGCAGCGTGTACGTGGCGCCGTAACCTTCCATGGCCCACACTTCCATTTCACCAAAACGCTGTCCGCCAAACTGCGCTTTACCGCCCAACGGCTGGCGCGTAATCAAGCTGTACGGGCCCGTGGAGCGGGAGTGCACTTTGTCTTCCACCAAGTGGATCAGCTTCATCATATACATGTAGCCGATGGTGACTTTTTCTTCAAAAGGCTCGCCGGTTCTGCCGTCATAGAGCGTAATGCGGCAGTAATCGTCCGGCAGGTATTTGGCGGCGTATTCTTCGCGCGCTTTGCCGGTAAGGCCTTTGTCGTCCAAAATCTTCTCTTTGGCTTTACGCACCTGTTCCACTACTTCGGCTTCGCTCGGCCCGTCAAAGACCGGGGTGGCGGCGTTGTAGTGCAGGTAGTGCGCGGCCCAGCCGAGCATCGTTTCCAGCAGCTGGCCCACGTTCATACGGGAAGGAATACCCAACGGGGAAAGCACAATGTCCAGCGGCGTGCCGTCCGGCAAGAAAGGCATATCTTCTTCCGGCAGGATGCGCGCCACCACGCCTTTGTTCCCGTGGCGGCCGGACATTTTGTCCCCTACGTGCAGTTTGCGTTTGGAAGCGATGTACACTTTGACGGATTTATTAACCGTTACCGCGAGTTCGTCCCCTTGTTTAGAGAATTCCATCTCGCGTTCGTAATGTTCCACAGTTTTCTTTTCCATCAATTTGTACAACGCATTGATGCGGGCTTCTTCTTTCTTCAAATCAGCTTCTTTCTTAATAGAAGCTTTGGCATTGGCCAACGCGCGTTTGCGCTGTTCTTTCAAGAGTTCCAGCGTGGAATCTTTTTCGTTTTCCAGCGCCGTCAAGCGGGCTTTTTCTTCGGCTTTGGTCAATTTTTCTTTGCGCACGAATACGCGGGTGCCCAAAATTTTGCCGCTGGTGCCGGGCGGAACGCGCAAGGAGGCGTCCACCACGTCGTCGGCTTTTTTACCGAAGATCACTTTGAGCAGCCGTTCTTCCGGCGTAAGCTGCTGTTCGCCTTTCGGCGTTACTTTGCCCACCAGAATGTCGCCGGGTTCCACCACCGTAGCGGGGAGGACGATCCCGTCGTTATCCAAGTGCGACAAGGCTTCCGCACCGATGTTGGGAATATCGCGGGTGATTTCTTCCGCGCCCAGTTTGGTGTTGCGGGCATCCACCGTAAATTCGTGCAGGTGGATAGAGGTAAATACGTCGTCTTTCACCAAGCGGGAAGACACCAAAATAGCGTCTTCGTAGTTATACCCTTCCCAGCACATAAAGCCGACCAGCATGTTGCGGCCCAAGGCCAGGTAGCCGTTGTCCATAGACGGGCCGTCGGCAATGACTTGGCGGGCTTTTACGTTGTCGCCCGTTTTGACGATCGGGTGCTGGTTGATGCAGGTGTCTTGGTTGGAACGTTTGTATTTCAAAAGTTCATACACATCGTAGGTGCCGTCTTTGGCTTCTACGATGATTTTGGAGGCATCCGCGAATTGGACGCGGCCGTCGCGGCGGGCTACTACGGAAGTACCGGAGTCGCGCGCGACTTCGTGCTCAATCCCGGTGCCCACATACGGCGCTTCCGGCATTAAAAGCGGCACGCCCTGGCGCTGCATGTTACAACCCATCAACGCGCGGTTGGCGTCGTCGTGTTCCAAGAACGGAATGAGCGCCGCGGACACGCTGATTACCTGCAGCGGGGAGACATCCATATAATCTACCGCTTTGGGCGAAACCAACGGATAGTCCGAGCGGACGCGGCAGGCTACGAGGTCGGTGTCAATTTTGCCGTCTTTGGTGGTAGGCGTATTGGCCTGCGCCACGAGCTTGTCGTCTTCGGCGTCGGCGGTCAATTCTTCCACCTGGTCGGTTACTTTGCCGTTGACCACTTTGCGGTACGGCGTTTCAATCAAACCGTATTTGTTGACCTTGGAATAGCACGCCAACGAGGTGATTAACCCGATGTTCGGGCCTTCCGGGGTTTCAATCGGGCAGACGCGGCCATAGTGCGTGTAGTGTACGTCGCGCACTTCGAATCCGGCGCGTTTGCGGTTTAAGCCGCCGGGCCCCAAGGCCGAAAGTCTGCGTTTGTGGGTCAGTTCGCCCAAGGGGTTGATCTGATCCATAAACTGGGAAAGCTGCGAAGTACCGAAGAACTTGCGAACAATCGCCTGCACCGGCTGCGCATTGACGAGCGCACGCGGAGTGGGATTGGTCAGCTCGCGGTTCATGCGGTCGCGGGCGGTTTTGGCCATTTGCGACAAGCCTACGCGAATCTGGTTTTCCAACAATTCCCCGATTCCGCGCACGCGGCGGTTGCCCAAGTGGTCAATATCGTCTACTTTAAAGGTAAATCCGTCTCCATACATCTTTTGCGCATCTTCGCCGGCGTTCAAGGCCAAGAGGTATTTGACCGTAACGATGATGTCTTCCGGCGCCAAGGTGCGGCGTTTTTCGGACGGAGTCGTAAATTTTTTGAATTTGAATTTGCTGATTAAATCAAACATGTTCGCAAATTTTTTGTTGATTTTATAGCGGCCGACAAAGCTTAAATCATATCTGCGGATGTTGTCGAAAATCAGGTTGTTGAGGAAGGTTTCCGCCTGTTCTTTTACGACGAAGTCCTGCCCTCTCATCTTTTTGTAAATTTCGGCCTGGGCCTCGGCGGCGGTGCGGATGGAATCCTTGCGGTGTTCCAAGGTCGCCAAAATACCGGGGTCGTCCTGGCGCGGTTTGCCGGAAATTACTTTGATGGTTTTTACTTTCTTTTCAATTAAGGTTTTGAAAAGTTTATCGTCAATCGGCAGGGCGGCTTTTTCGTCCAGGTTCCACAGCACTTCGCCGGTGGCCGGATCGTAAATATCGTCCGCCGCGTAGCGGCCGATGACGCCGTCAATGTTGGACGGCTTCACTTCAATATCTTCGCATTTGTAGAAGGTTTGGATAATCTGTGCGTTGGTTTCCAAACCGCAGGCGCGCAGGAACGTAGAGGCCAACACTTTTTTCTTGCGGTCAATGCGCACCCACAGCGCGTTCATCAAGTCAAACGAGAATTCAATCCACGCCCCGCGGTACGGAATGATGCGCGCCACATACAGGCGTTTACCGAAAGTGGACTGTTTTTTCTCTTCGTCTTCTTCAAAAATAATGCCCGGAGAGCGGTGCATCTGGCTGACGACCACGCGTTCGGCGCCGTTAAACACAAAGCAGCCGGCATCGGTCATCAACGGCAGATCACACAGGGTTACGTCCTGTTCGGACGCTTCTTTCATCTTCCCGTTTTTCTGTTTTACTTGCAAGCGCAAAAGGGCTTTTAAGGGCGCGGAATAGGTGCTGTCGCGCACGGCAGCTTCGGCCGGGGTGGCGTAGCGGGGGGCGCCCAGTTCATATTTCAAAAATTCAAGTTTCATACTCCCGTCGGGAGCTTCAATAGGGAAAACGTCTTCAAAAGCGGCTTGCAGGCCTTTTAGTTCCCGCTTGGCGGGAGGGACATCCAGCTGCAAAAAGTCTACGAACGACTGTTTTTGCATGTCCAGCAAATCGGGTAAGGGAAGTTTCGTGGAAATTTTGCCGAAATTTGTTTGTTTTTCAATCATTTCTGTTCTTCCTGCTGTTTAGCAGCGGACTGCCCAACCGGACGCAACGCACTACGCCGGAGGCGGCAGGCCCGCCGTTATACCCTGTCCTTAAGGGTACGTAATCCCAACCCCCGCAAACGCGGGGGATGGGATTAATAATTCGTTGGTTGAACTATTTGAGTTCGACGGTGCCGCCGGCTTCGGTGATTTTCTTTTTGAGTTCTTCAGCTTCGGCTTTGGCAACGTTTTCTTTCACGGCTTTCGGGGCACCTTCCACCAAGTCTTTGGCTTCTTTCAAGCCCAAGCCGGTGATTTCGCGCACGACTTTGATGACGCTGATTTTCTTGGCGGCATCAACAGCGGTCAACACAACGTTGAATTCGTCTTTTTCTTCAGCGGCAGCGGCAGCCGGAGCAGCAGCGGCGGCAACGGCCACGGCCGGGGCGGCGGCTTTCACGCCGAATTTTTCTTCAATAGCTTTCACGAGTTCGGAAAGTTCCAGAACGGTGAGTTCAGCAATAGCGTTTACTAATTCTTCTTTGGTCAATTTAGCCATTTTATTTTTTTCCTTGTTTTATAGAGTAGCTGCCTTCTGCCTAAACCGTGTTTAGGCCCGTGCATTTATCCTTTCGGGCTACTACCGCTCTTGGCGGGTTTAGATTTTGTCTGTCTTCTGTCTTTGGACGGGCCCTAGGCTCTTGCTAAGCACCCGCCCAAAAGAACATTGCTCCGTAAACCGAAGCCGATGACCGGACGAAACATCCGTCCGCCGTTATTATTTGCCGTTTTGTTTGTCTTCCACGGCTTTGATAACGTAGGCAAAATCCCGTATCGGAGCTTGCAGCACTTGCGCGGACTGCGCCACCGCGTTGTACAACGCGCCGGCCAGCTTGGAGAGGTTCTCTTCCTTGGTACCGATGGTAGCCAATTGTTTCACCTGTTCTTCGCTGTACCAAACACCGTCCGAATAGCAAGCACGAAGCTTCAAAGCCGCAAACTTTTTCTGAAAGTCCACCAACGCTTTGGCAACGGCGGCAATGTCGCCGCCTACCGCGATGGCCGTCGGCCCTTGAAAGAGCTTTTCATCAGCGCCTTCAATTTTGGCCTGGCGGATGGCGTGATCTACGATCGCGTTGCGTTCCACACGGAATTTCGCTCCCGTGGGCGCCAACTGCGCGCGCAGCTCGGCCATATCCACGAACTTCAAGCCTTGATAGGCCGTGAAGAACAGGGTGCCGCTAGCGGTAATTTCAGAAGCCAAGTCTTGCGACTTTTGTTTCTTTTGGTCTTTTGTCAGGTTCATTTTCTTGCCTGTTTACTAACGAAAACGGCTGCGTTTTTTGCTTAAATTTTTGATTTTTTAAGCAGAGAAAACGACAGCCACAAACTCCCTTCCCTTCGTTTTACCGTCGGAGGAGTTATGGTTCTCGTTAAAAATCGGGTTAATTACTTCTATTATATTTTATCAATAAAAGCCGCCTATTGCAATCCTTTTTGCAAACGTTTTATCCGCGGCTCTTATATTTATTATACTAAAATCCGCCGGCTAAGCCAAGCGGATTTCTTTATTTTTTAACCAGATTCTTTTTTTTATTTTTTGTTTTGGCCGGGGCTTTGGCAGGCTTTTGGGCACTCGGCTGGATGGCCGGAACCGGCATGGAAAGCATTTCATTTTCCCACGCGGTTGCGTTTTTTTGGATGGTTTGCACCATTTTTTGCCGCACTTGGTCTTCGTTTTTGGCGTTCGGATATTCCCGGTACACAAATTGCAAGGCCACCGGATGCCCTTGGTGCGTGGTAAAGCGGAAAAAGTTAAATTCAAAAATCCCCGGTTTAGTTGCAATAAAAGACAAGCCGGCATCGCTTCCTTTCCCCGGGAAAAAGCTGTATTCGGTACCGGGATAGTGTTGTTGTAAATTATAAATAACGCTGGAAGCCACTTCCTGCGGCGTATTTTGCAGTGCATCATAAGAACGGACGGTAAACATCGTGGAATAGGAAGAAAAATCCTCGCCGGCCGGCAAATACTCATTCAGCCGTTCCTGCGCATTTCCCACGCTGTATTGCAGGGTGTATTGCGTGCCGGCAAAACGGATAGTATCCGCCTTGTCTTTTGCAAAACTCACGCCCGTCATCCCTACCATGAAAGCCACCAAAATACCGATTAGTTGAATCCGACGCATAAAAAATCTCCTTTTTTCAGCTCTTTTGTAAAAGATATCATATTCCCGCCCGCCTACACAATCCACGGGCCAATGCTTCCAAAAATTACGACCGTTACCCAACCGAACACCCGATTGTGGGCAACGCGGGAAATCCCCCACTTTTGATTCAGCCCTCCAGACAGGCCAAATACGCGGCGGCCCGGCCGGGCAATATGCTCATTTGCACAATAACCAGCCAAAGGACAAACAACCGGCTCTCCCGCACGAAACATGTCCTGCGGACTATTTGCTTGGGTGCTGTTCCTGGGCGGCCTTATACGCCGCGATGCGTTTTTGTACGTTTTCTTTCAGATTATTATAGAAAAACATATAGTCATACATATGCATCACGCCCGGTGGGAACACCGCTTGGCTGGCATTGTATTTGGCGGCATCGGCATGCACGGCCAGGGCACCGGTCTTTTCTTCCAGCCAGACGTCTGAAAAGTGTGGAATTTCTGCTTGCTTTTCGCCCGTTACAATATCAAAGATAACCGCTCCTTTATGCAAAGCGGCCGGAGCGACGGAAGAGTCCGCCTTCCAGCTTACCGGATTGATTCCCTTGGCGCCTTTTTTTAATACATAGGAATATCCATACCCCGGCAGCTGCGTGTTATACGACACGATGACCCCCGTATCCGTTTCTCCCTGCGCCATTTTTAGCCAGGGGTAACGCTCCAAATCATCCTCGGTAACCGAGTAGCCAATCAGATACGCCGCCACAAATTGCTTTTGCCATTGGGGGTTGTCAAACTTCTTTTCCATTAAGTTTAATAAAGCCATAGAGCCCTGGCTAAATCCCGCCAAAATAAACGGACGCCCCTGATTGAAATGCTCCATATAGTATTTAAATGCCCGGGCCACATCTCGGTATCCGTCTTTCAGCAAGTCTTCCGCTTCCCGCTCCTTCATCCAAACGACTTCTATAGAGGCTTGACGATAATACGGGGCAAACAGGTTGGCCTCGTCTGTAAAGACGCCGGCATTAATGCCAATTTGCACGTCTGCTTTTGCCCGCAGCTGCGGATCCGAAATGTCCATTTGTTCGGGGCCCGCTCCGCCAAAAATAGTGGGATATACATAAAAAACGTCTACGGGCTTATCTGCTAGCCCGGTGGGCAGGGAAGCCCAGTTTTCTGCTTGGGCATAATCGGGAACCGCAGGTTGCGGCACCGGCGAGGAGCCCAAACAGCCGCAGAGCCCCACGGGTAAAATAAGGAAAAAGAAATAAAGTAATTTGCGCATTAGATTTCCCCCTTGCTTCCTTACAATATAGCGGATTTGTGACGTATTGTAAATGAAAGTATTGGGTCTTAAAATAAAAAAGAAGAAATATAGGGCCCGCGGCATGCAAAAACTCTTTTCGGCCTTTTTTAAAAGCAAGCGCGTGAAAAAAGATTTGATTACGCCCGGCCTAACCAAAGCACAAACGGAGGGTGAACTCCATTTTTTCAACCCCGCAAGAAAGGAAAGGACGGTCTGTGTGTTTCGCAGGAAGAATTGCAAAAACAACCAGCCCGCCACTTATTTATACAACAAAAAACCCCGCGGTTAAGCGGGGTTTAAATCTTAAAGTAAAAGGCTGGGATGAGACCGACAACGATCTACTCTCTCAGCGCCGAATTGGGCGCCAATACCATCGACCCTGACGAGCTTAACTGCCGTGTTCGGAATGGGAACGGGTGTGGCCTCGTCGGAATTATTATCAGTCTCATTCCAGCCTCTTAGTAAAAGAACAAATTTGAAAAGGAACTCGTTTTACAACATGTTCCTTTATACGTTAGAATCCTTCTCTCCGCTGATCAGGCGGGTCATCGATTCCTCCTAACGTCTAGATAACTTAGAAAAGCGCAAGTGTTTTCACTTACTATTCTTTATCTATCTGGATTAAAGAATATGGCCAAGCCTCACGACCTATTAGTACAGATTAGCTGAACACATTGCTGTGCTTACACACTCTGCCTATCAACCCGGTAGTCTTCCGGGGGTCTTCTGGGTAGTTAATCTACCAGGGAAACCTTATCTTGAGGCGGGTTTCACGCTTATATGCTTTCAGCGTTTATCCCTACCGAACACCGCTAATCAGCTATGCTTCTGTAGAAACAACTGATATACAGGAGGTTCGTTCATCCAGGCCCTCTCGTACTATGGACAACTCCTCTCAAGTTTCCTGCGCATACAACAGATAGAGACCGTACTGTCTCACGACGTACTGAACCCAGCTCACGTACCACTTTAATGGGCGAACAGCCCAACCCTTCCCACCTGCTTCAGCGGGAGGATGTGATGAGCCGACATCGAGGTGCCAAACCGAGCCGTCGATGTGAACTCTTGGGCCCGATCAGCCTGTTATCCCCAGGGTAGCTTTTGTCCGTTGAGCGATGGCCCTCCCACGAGGGACCACCGGATCACTAAGTCCTGCTTTCGCACCTGTTCGGACCGTCGTCCTCACAGTCAAGCTCCTTTCTACCTTTGCGCTCAATGGCCGATTTCTATACGGCCTGAAGGAACCTTAGAACGCCTCCGTTACTCTTTAGGAGGCGACCGCCCCAGTCAAACTGCCCACCTGCCACTGTCCCCAACCCGGATTCACGGGTAATAGGTTAGAATCACAATCCACAAAAGCTGGTATTTCACCGTTGTCTCCACGCCCCCCTCAAGGAACGTTTCAAAGACTCCCAGCTATCCTACGTAATGTAAACCGTAATCCAATAACAAGCTACAGTAAAGCTCCATAGGGTCTTTTCGTCTTGTTGCATGCATCAAGCGTCTTCACTTGAACCACAATTTCGCCGAGCCCACCGTCGAGACAGCGGCTTCTTTGTTATGCCATTCGTGCAGGTCGGAACTTACCCGACAAGGAATTTCGCTACCTTAGGACGGTTATAGTTACCGCCGCCGTTTACCGGGGCTTAAGTTCGCAGCTTCGCCTTGCGGCTAACCACTCCCCTTGACCTTCCGGCACCGGGCAGGCATCAGGCCCTATACATCATCTTGAGATTTCAGCAGAGCCCTAAGTTTTTGTTAAACAGTCACGAAGCCCAATTCACTGCGACCCTTTCCCAATACATTGCTGCACCAGTACTCGGGCACTCCTTCTTCCGAAGTTACGGAGCTAGTTTGCCTAGTTCCTTGACGATGGTTATCTCGCGCGCCTTAGGATTTTCACCCCATCCACCTGTGTCGGTTTACGGTACGGTTATAGTAAGAACTCCCTACGAAGTTTTTCTAGGCAGCGTGATTGGACCACTTCGCGATCTTGCGATCACTCGTACTCGGTTTTCGACTTAGCCTCCGGACGGATTTGCCTATCCGAAGATGCCTACGGCCTTGAACTGGCATATAGCCAGATGGTTTACTCTCCTGCGTCCCTCCCTAGGTTATGACGCGCTTACTATAGTTCAGGAATATTAACCTGATGTCCTTCGCCTACGCCTTTCGGCCTGAGCTTAGGCCCGACTGACCCTGAGCCGACGAACGTTGCTCAAGGAAACCTTAGATTTTCGGCGGGAAGGATTCTCACCTTCCTTGTCGCTACTCATTCCAGCATTCTCACTTATTAGCGCTCCAGCACTCCTTACGGTATACCTTCGCAGCAGCTAATAACGCTCCCCTACCACTGTACAAAGACGAATCAATGTACAATCCGTAATTTCGGTAGTATGCTTAGCCCCGAGTCATCTTCGGCGCAGATTCACTCGACTAGTGAGCTATTACGCACTCTTCAAAGGGTGGCTGCTTCTAAGCCAACCTCCTAGCTGTTTAAGTAAATCCACATCCTTTACCACTTAGCATACATTTTGGGACCTAAATTGACGGTCTGGGCTGTTTCCCTCTCGCACGTGAAGCTTATCCCTCACGAACTGACTGCTGAAATATTCGCCGAGGTATTCAGAGTTTGACAGACATCGGAAGGAGGGTCGCTCCCCCTAAATCTACCAGTGCTTTACCCCCTCGGGTTAAATTTCAACGCTAGCCCTAAAGCTATTTCGGGGAGAACCAGCTATCACCAAGTTCGATTGGCCTTTCACCCCTAACCCCACCTCATGTAGAAACTTTTCAACGTTTAACACTCCGGACCTCCATTCTCTGTTACGAGAACTTCATCCTGGACAGGGTTAGATCACTTGGCTTCGGGTCTAATATGACGAACTAATCGCCCTGTTCGGGCTCGCTTTCACTACGGCTGCGGAGCTCTTCACCCCTTAACCTTGCTCGGCACATTAACTCGCTGGATCATTCTTCAACAGGCACGCCGTCGCACATTATACACCGAAGTGTATCATAGTGCTACGACAGCTTGTAGATGTACGGTTTCAGGTTCTATTTCACTCCCCTCTCGGGGTTCTTTTCGCCTTTCCCTCGCGGTACTGGTTCACTATCGGTTGCCAGAGAGTATTTAGCCTTGGAGAGTGGTCTCCCCGGATTCCCACCGGATTGCACGTGACCAGTGGTACTTAGGTACTTGCTAAGAGACAACTAGGTTTTCGTTTAAGGGACTGTCACCCTCTATGGTCGGACTTTCCAGACCGTTCAACTAACCTGTTGCTTGGTAACTCTTTGTGTCTAACACGAGCAAGCCCTGCAACCCCAACCCACGCACTCTATGCACCACACTGATGCATACAGTGCGGGGGCTGGTTTAGGCTATTCCCGTTTCGCTCGCCACTACTCAGGGAATCTCTTTGATTTCTTTTCCTGTAGGTACTGAGATGTTTCACTTCCCTACGTTGTCTTCTATCACCCTACCTCCGAGTCCGAAGACTCGGTCTTTAAGTGATGATCTGCAAGCTCTCACCTGCAGGGGTTCCCCCATTCAGAAATCCGCGGATCACAGGATATTTGCTCCTACCCGCGGCTTATCGCAGCTTATCACGTCTTTCATCGACTTCTGGCACCAAGGCATTCACCATACACCCTTGTAGCTTGACCATATTCTTTAATCCGACAGATTTTCATCTATCTAAATTGGTCATTTCAAATGCTAGATATTGCTATCTATATTTTTAGTATGATAACCATTAACTTTTCAGTTAATTGCGTTCTCATTGCTTAATTGTGTAAGTGTAAGTATATTCATATCACATTTAGAATATACAAACGCTTGGCTTTTCTAAAATATACTTTCATTCCCTTCGCTGCCCGTTAACCATTTTTATGATTTAAATGTTTAACTTCTGGAGTCTTACAAGAGAAGATTTAGTATAAGTTATCTAATTTTCAAAGAACTACAAATCTGACGCAACATGTTCACTAGGTTATATTGGAGCTGATCGGGATCGAACCGACGACCTCCTGCTTGCAAAGCAGGCGCTCTCCCAACTGAGCTACAGCCCCTTTAATAAGTTGCTGTGGGCCCGGAAGGAATTGAACCTTCGACCTCACGCTTATCAAGCGTGCGCTCTAACCAGCTGAGCTACGAGCCCAAGCTATTTTTAAAACCTTTCAAAAGAGCCTAAGCTCTATAACCTTCTATGTGCGAGTGGCCGACCTGAAACAGATAGCGCTTTCGCGCACCAGTTTAGAACTACCGACCTATTCTAAATTCCAAAGAAAATAGAATAAAGGAGGTGATCCAGCCGCACCTTCCGGTACGGCTACCTTGTTACGACTTCACCCCAATCACCAATCACAACTTAGGACCCAGACGACCTGGATACTTCTGTTGCAATTGACTTTCGTGGTGTGACGGGCGGTGTGTACAAGACCCGGGAACGTATTCACCGCAGCGTGCTGATCTGCGATTACTAGAGATTCCGGCTTCATGTGGGCGAATTGCAGCCCACAATCTGAACTGGGGCATAGTTTAGGGATTGGCTCCACCTTACGGTATTGCTGCCCTCTGTCTATACCATTGTAGTACGTGTGTAGCCCTGGACATAAAGGCCATGATGATTTGACGTCATCCCCACCTTCCTCCACGTTATCCGCGGCGGTCTCCTGAGAGATCCTATTGCTAGGCAACACAGGATAGGGGTTGCGCTCGTTGCGGGACTTAACCCAACATCTCACGACACGAGCTGACGACAACCATGCAGCACCTCGGCTGGCTCCCTTGCGGGTCGCACCTACTTTCATAAGTGCTACCACCAGTCGTTCGAGCCCAGGTAAGGTTTTTCGCGTAGCGTCGAATTAAACCACATACTCCACCTCTTGTGCGGGTCCCCGTCAATTCCTTTGAGTTTTAACCTTGCGGCCGTACTCCCCAGGCGGATAACTTAATGCGTTAGCGGCGGCACGGAAGGGGTCGATACCTCCCACACCTAGTTATCATCGTTTACGGCTAGGACTACCGGGGTATCTAATCCCGTTTGCTCCCCTAGCTTTCGCACTTTAGCGTCAGTAAAGGCCCAGAAATCCGCCTTCGCCACCGGTGTTCCTCCTAATATCTACGCATTTCACTGCTACACTAGGAATTCCGATTTCCTCTGCCTCACTCAAGAACGCCAGTTTCCGTTGCAGTTTCTGGGTTGAGCCCAGAGATTACACAACAGACTTAACATCCCGCCTACGCGCGCTTTACGCCTAGTAATTCCGAGTAACGCTTGCCACCTACGTCTTACCGCGGCTGCTGGCACGTAGTTAGCCGTGGCTTATTCGAGAGGTACCGTCATTTTTTTCTTCCCTCTCAAAAGGAGTTTACAATCCGAGAACCTTCATCCTCCACGCATCGTTGCTGGATCAGGCTTTCGCCCATTGTCCAAAATTCCCCACTGCTGCCTCCCGTAGGAGTAGGGCCCGTGTCTCAGTGCCCTTGTGGCCGGTCGCCCTTTCAGGCCGGCTATCCGTCGTCGCCTTGGTAGGCCGTTACCCCACCAACAAGCTGATAGAATATAAGACCGTCTCCAAGCGATAAATCTTTGATCTTTAAACGATGCCGCTTAAAGATGTTATGGGGTATTAGCAATCCTTTCGGACTGTTATTCCCCACTCGGAGGTGGGTTTCTTATACATTACTCACCCGTCTGCCACTAAACTTCACTCTGTATTGCTACAAAATGAAGTCCCGTTCGACTTGCATGTGTTATGCACGATGCCAGCGTTAACTCTGAGCCAGGATCAAACTCTCCATTAGAATTAATTACCTTTAAACCGCAAGCGGTTCAAAGGCGATCAATCGCTAACAGCGAGCTGTTGACTTTTGACTCTACTTATTTGAATTAACTTGGTGTCATACTATAGTATATGACTTACTGTAATGAGCTCTGAACTGTCAAATCCGAAGATCTGTCCGTTTCAGATCGCCCATTCGCACATTGCTGTCAAATTTTCAGAGAACGAAACTTCCTCGTTGCTTTTTTCCTGCTTGAAAAAAGCAATAGGAAATTTATTTTTAACTTCTTTATCAGCTTTTCTCGCTGTAAAGATATTATAACAAAATTTATTTCTGTTTGTCAAGCTTTTTTTGAAATTTTATTTTCAACCGCCTGACTTTTCTTACTACTCTTTTATTAAAGCATATTTTTTAAAGTTTGTCAAGCTTTTTTAAAACATCCAAACAAGCAGCCTGCTTCAGAGGCTCTTTTAGGTACTGCGATAAGTCTTTTATGCACTTCTTGATTATTCAAGGAAGTCATGGCCGCTTGGGGCCGAAGGGATAAGACTTATTATTAAGTGTTTTTATAAGGTGTTCTGCAAAACTAACTTGATCAGCTCGGCTCAGTCCATCGGCTGCCTTTTCTAATATAAGGTGATGTTTCGCTGCCGAAAAGTTTTCTGTTTGCAAAACGGTTTATAAAAACGAGTAAGAAGTTTTTGTTATTACATTTACAAAGATCAATTTCGACTACTCATATAGTCTAACAAAAAAAGACAGAAATGTCAAGACCCATTTTTCTAATTTTTCAAAAACTGAAAAAGGGTTCTTGAAAACTTCCGTGGAAACAAACCTTTTTGTTTCCTGATAAATCTAGTATAGCTAATTTTGCGGGGATTGTCAACTCTTTTTTCTCCGTCGAGAAAAGCGTTTTTGCAATCCTTGTCCCGGCGTTTTGGTTATTTGAGGCCGGGGGCAAACGCTATATTTTGATCTGTGTTTATATTAGCAAATTATTTCCCTTCCGGCAACTTTTTCTTTCCGTTTTGCGGTTTATCGTACGCGCGCGCACGCGCGCTCATAAAACAAAGAAGGATGCGCCGAAGCGCAACCCTTCTTCATTTTTTGTTGTACCCGTTTTTTTGTTTTTTCGTTGCCGGCTGTACCGGCAAGAAATCTGTTCTAAAAAAATAACCCCGCTTTTTTATTCAGCGGGGTTTTAAATAAATAATAAATGGAACTAACTGTCAAACGCCCGCGCCAACCGAAATCTCCTTTAGACCTTCCATCGGTTTAAAGGATTCGTGATTGACGTTAATAATTACGTTTAACAATTTCATAGTTATATTATGCGTTATTGCGCGGGGGAGTGTCAATTATTTTTTTAAATTTGCTATTCTTATATATATGGATACGCAAACGTTTTTAAAAAACACCTCGCGCAGTCTTTATTTAAGCGTACAGGCGCTGCCGTCCGCGATGCGCCCGACTTTTGGCATTGCGTATTTATTATGCCGCTACGCCGACACGATTGCCGATACGCCCATTCTCCCCTCCTCCCGCCGGCTCTATTGGGTGGAACGTTTTCCTCATTTAATCCAAACGCAAGACCCGCAGGAAATTGCGCAGCTGACTTCTGAAATTTCCGGCGGTTCGGAAAATCCGTACGAAGAAGCGCTGATAGAACACCTGCCGCAATGCTTGGCCTGCCTCAACCGTATCCCGCCCCATTTGCAAGAGCTGATTATGGATGTGGTGTACGCCGTATGCGACGGGATGCAAACGGACTTAAGTTTCTTTCCGCACGAAAAAGCCCCGTTGCCCAAAGCGTTTGACGCGCCTGCCGACTTGGAACGCTATTGCCGGCTGATGGGCGGAAAACCGGGATTGTTTTGGAGCCGCCTGATTTGCCGCACGATGCCCATTGCAATGCCGGAAGAAGAATTTTTTGAACTGGGGCAACATATTGGCGACGCGCTGCAAATCGTCAACATTCTGCGGGATTTGCCGAAAGACCTGCGGATCGGGCGGTGTTATTTCCCCAGCACGGACTTGCAGCAAGCCGGCCTAAGCGCGCCGGACTTGCTAAACCCCGCCAACTCCCCCCGCTTTGAGCCCGTTAAACGCAAATGGATTGCATGGGGCATTGCCAATTTAAAAAGCGCCAAAGCGTACTTTGAACAGCTGCCCAAAACGCAGCCGGGCCTGCGCGCAGCCGTGGCATGGCCTATTTTGTGGACGGCGGACACCTTGTTTAAAGTATATCAGGAACCGCAGCTGTTAAACCCAAAGCGGCGCGTCAAAATTTCCCGCGGGGTCATCTACCGCACGATGGCTGCCTCGCCGGCGTTTTTACTCAGCAATGCCGTATTTGCCAAATGGCTTGATTTTAAATTACGCAAATTCCGCTAAATTCCCGCCAATAAAAAAGCTATACTATAAAATGTGTTTTTTAAAAACTTCTCGTTTTGTGTTTGTACCCAACATACCCATACGCAGGAGTCCTCATGAGTGATATCTTAACGCAAGCCATCACCCTGCTCAACGACCGTTTTTTGGGCTACGTGCTGATGGCCGCCCTGTTATTTGCAGGCCTTTATTTTACCATTGCCACCCGGTTCGTCCAGTTCGTGCGGCCCAAAGAAATGCTGCGGCTGATGCTGGGGCAGACGGGCAACCCTAAAGAAAAGGGGCACATTTCGTCTTTCCAAGCCTTTTCCATCAGCACTGCCTCGCGCGTAGGCACGGGCAACATTGCCGGCGTGGCGATTGCCATTACGGTGGGCGGCCCGGGAGCCGTGTTCTGGATGTGGCTTATTGCCGTCATCGGTGCGGCGTCCGCCTTTGCCGAAAGCACGCTGGCGCAGGTATATAAGGTAAAAAGCGGCGCGCATTTTCGCGGCGGGCCGGCCTATTATATGCAAAACGCCTTGGGCAGCCGCAAAATGGGGCTGGCGTTTTCCATTATCATCACGCTGACGTTTGCGTTTGTGTTTAACTCGGTACAATCCAACACCATTGCCCAGTCTTTGCAGACCACTTTTTCCCTGGATCCTTTTTTAACGGGGATTATCTTGGCCGGGCTGACGGCCGTCATCATCTTTGGCGGCTTAAAACGCATTGCCAAGTTTTCGGCGGTTATCGTGCCCATTTTTGCTCTGGGCTACATCGCCATTACGGCCTTAGTGGTACTGTTTAACCTAGAAAAACTGCCGGGCGTGCTGGCGCTTATCGTGTCGGACGCGTTCAGCCTGCGCAATGTAGCCGGCGGGGCGCTGGGCGCCACCATTATGACGGGCGCCCGCCGCGGGCTTTTTTCCAACGAAGCCGGCATGGGCAGCGCTCCCAACGCAGCCGCCACCGCAAACATTTCGCACCCCGTCAAACAAGGCTACGTACAGGCGTTCAGCGTGTTTGTAGATACCTTAGTTATCTGCAGCTGCACGGCGTTTATCGTTATGCTGGCCGATTACCAATCGTTCCCGGGGCTTGAAGGCATCGCGCTAACGCAAAAGGCCCTCACACAGGAACTGGGGCCGGTGGGCAATTACTTTATATCCGCCAGCGTACTGCTTTTTGCATTTACGTCCATTATCGGCAATTATTATTACGGGCAGGCCAACGTGGAATTTTTAACCCGCCGCCGCTGGGTGATGGCGTTTTTCCGAACGGGCGTAAGCGTGATGGTGCTGTTGGGGGCCATTTTACAGTTAAAACTGGTGTGGAATATGGCGGACTTGTTTATGACGGTAATGGCGCTGATGAACATTTATGCCATTTTGCGTCTGCGCCGCCAGGTAATAGACGTGCTGGCCGACTACCGCCGGCAAAAACAAGCCGGCAAAGACCCGCAGTTTAACCCGGAAAACGTCCCTTCCGTGCATCATGCGGACGCTTGGACTCGCTGATTTTCCCTTTCAACAAGCGGAGCTCCGACGGGGAGTTCCGCTGTTGGGGGCCCAGAAAAATTGGGCCTTGAAAAAAGACACAATCCCACTATAGTAATAGTACTAAGTACTTGGGAACAGCCCGATAGTCCTTGGTTGCAGTTGTGAAAGCACGGCGTGTTTTCCTATTGCGTGAAGACCCGGATACGGAGCCTCCCTTGGAAAGAGGAACATAGGTCATGATAATGACATTAATGAGCTAAACCCCCGAAATAATACGCGGGGGTTTATTTTTGGGCAAAATTTGCGTTTATCCATTAAAAAAGCGGCCTTGAAAGCCGCTTTTAAATTTATTTTCCTTCCCGTTCCTTCTTTTTCATTTCTTTCCATAAGGCCAGCGCCTCTTCGGGGGTGGCGGCGCGGGCATGATCGCCGAATACATGCGGGTGGCGGCGGTGGAGTTTGTCGTACAAGCCCTGGATAACGTCGTCAATCGTAAATTTGCCTTCTTCGGCGGCAATCTGGCTGTGCATGAGCACTTGCAGCAAGACATCCCCCAGTTCTTCTTTCATATTTTCGTCATCTTTTTTTTCGATGGCGTCCACCAATTCCTGCGTTTCGCTGCGCAGGCATTTAATCAAGGTTTCGTGCGTCTGTTTCTTGTCCCACGGGCAGCCGTTGGGGCCGCGCAGTACGGCAAACGTTTGAACCAAATCGTTAAAGTTGTTTTTTGTCATTGTTCCCACCTGGTAAAAATGCTATACATTTATTATATGAAAAATAATATCTTCCGCCTGAGTTTATTAGCCGTTTTTTTATGTTTTTCCGCGCTGGCCGGCGCGCAGATAACCGTGGTGCGCGTAGACGGTTCCAGCATTTATTTAGATACTTCTTCCGCCGCCAAAGCCCCGTACAAAGGGCAGTCTTTTAAAGTAATTGTATCCACCGAAAAATTAACCAACCCCCAAACGGGCAAAGACCTGGGCGACATTTACCACTATTCCCCCGTCGGGAAAATCACCGAAGTCCAGCCGCTCTACGCCGTGGGTGAAATGGCAAATCCCGCCGGCATTGCCGTAGGCCAGCAGGCCCTGCTGGAAGAATCAGCCGACCCCGCACCGGCCGCCGCACCCCAGCCGCAGGCGCTGCAAATCCCGGGCGAAGTGCGCAAAAAAATTATTTACGCGCCCATCGCGCAGGAAATCATCAGCGTAACCGAGGCGGACGTCTCCGCCCCCGGCGCCCAAAACCTGGTTACCCTTTCTTCCGACCGGCAGGTTACCGTCTGGAGCCGCGGGGAAAATAATACGTTAAAAGAGGTCTTTTCCTATTTCCTTCCTTCGTCTGCCCAACCTATCACAATTTCGGCAGTACCCGTCAAAAAAGGCAACGCCCAAATTTTTGTAACGGTCTATACGCCGGCCCGCAAAAAGGTGTCCGCTTTTGTGCTGGAAAATAAAAACGGCTCGCTGGAAAAAACAGCCGAACTTCCCTTTTTCGTCAAAGAACAGGGCTGCGGCGCGGAAAAAACCGTCTGGGCGCAAACGCCTTTTGTGTCGGAAGAATATCCCGGCAACGCCCGGCAAGTGGTGTATGAAGACGGCAAATTTAAGGCTTCCAAAAAATCGTTTGCCACGCTTCGCAATTGGCTGACGGGCGTGGCCCGCTACGGAGTAGAAAAAGAAGGGGCGGACAACCTGATTTACACCTCTTCCACCGGCACCTTGCGGATGGTTTTGCAAAACGGCAAACGCACCGAAAGCAAGGATTTGTTCGCATCGTCTCCAAATCGTGTAAAATATAAGCAGGAGATTTTGGAATTTTATCCTTCCGTGCAAGTATTCGGCCCGCAGGGCGACGCTACCATTGCCGCTGTGGAAAATGACGCAAAAATCGGGCTGCTGGCCCAAATGTTCGGCCAATACCAAAACGGGAAAATACATTTTCTGACGTATGAAAACGGGCAGCTGACCGTGCAGGACACCACCCCCTTGGACGGCGTCGTGTACGATACCGCCTGCTCGCAGCGCGCGGTGCTGGCCGCCGAAGTATTGCCCAACGGCAACAGCCGCATTGTAGAAATTTTTAAATAATTTAGGAGAGCATTGTGCCACAGTCTAACGAAAAAATCAACGTGCTGGACAAAGGCTTTGTACGCCTGGTAGATTTTATGGGGGGCGACGACCGCGCCGTGCAGGCGGCCCGCGTATCCTTCGGAGCGGTTTCCAAAGGGCCGGAGCAGGACAAACGCTTAATCAAATACTTAATGGAACACGCCCACCATACGCCGTTTGAACATTGCTATTTTCAGTTTCACATTTGCTGCCCGATTTATGTGGCGCGCCAGTGGATGCGCCACCGCTGGGGTTCTTACAACGAAGTAAGCGCCCGCTACACGGAAGTGAAAGACGAATTTTACATCCCGTCCGAGTTCCGCAAACAGGACACCAAAAACAAACAAGGCTCCGTAGCCGACAGCGCGCTGGACAACGCCGCCCTGCGCAAAATCTACGAAGACAGCGTGGAAGCTTCCTACGCGGCCTATCACAAACTGCTGGAGGCCGGCGTCGCGCGGGAAATGGCGCGCGGCGTGCTGCCGGTTTGCCAATATACTCAATTTTACTGGAGCGTGAACGCACGCAGTCTGTTCAACTTTTTATGCCTGCGCACCGACAAGCACGCGCAAAAAGAAATCCGCGTCTATGCAGACGAAATCGCCAAAATCGTAGCGGAAAAAATGCCGTGGTCGTGGGAGGCGTTTGAAGCGCTGAACAAACAGCTGCCGTTAGGCTCCGAATAAAGTCTTATCTTAAGGGGACACATATGAGAATACTCGGCATGATTATGGCCGGGGGAAAAGGGGAACGTCTTTACCCGCTGACCAAAGACCGCTCCAAACCCTCCGTGCCGTTTGGAGGCAAATACAGAATCGTGGATTTTGTATTGTCCAACTTCGTCAACTCCGGCATTTTCTCTTCCTACGTTTTGGTGCAGTATCTTTCGCAAAGCTTAATTGAATACTTGCGCACCACCTGGCGTTCGGAAGGTATTATTTCGGATCATTTCTTAACCTGCGTACCGCCGCAAATGCGCCTGGGGGAAATCTGGTACCGCGGCACGGCCGATTCGGTACGGCAAAACATCAACCTGGTAAAAGATTTTGCGCCGGACTTGGTGGCCATTTTCGGGGCGGATCATATTTACCGCATGGACGTGCGGCAAATGATTGATTTCCACCTTAAAAACAAGGCGGACGTAACCGTCGCCGCCAACACGGTGCCGCTGGCGGAGGCTTCCGCCTTTGGCGTCTTGGGTACGGACGAAACCGGCCGCATCATCCAATTTGACGAAAAACCCGCCCAACCCAAATGCATTCCGGGCAACCCCAAAGCGGCGTACGCCTCCATGGGCAACTATATTTTTAACACGGATGTATTGCTGCAGGTGCTGCAAAAACGCTTCTGCGATGTGCCGGCCCTGGATTTTGGCAAACACATCCTTCCCAAAATCTTGACCGACCACCGCACGTTTGCCTATAACTTTCAAAGCCAAACGCTCCCCGGCGCCAAGCCCTATGAGGAGCAAGGCTACTGGCGCGACGTGGGAACGATTGAATCCTTCTGGCAAACCAATATGGATCTTTTAGGCCCCAAGCCCAAACTGGATTTAAACAATCCCCAATGGCCCATCAGCACCACGCTCAACCGCGTTCCGCCCACCAAATATATGGGCGGCACAGTAACCAACTCCATCATCGGGGACGGGTGCATCATCCACCCGAAGGCCAAAATCAAAAACTGCGTCATCAGCGACAGCGTCATCATTGGCGAAGGCGCCGAACTGGAAGGCTGCGTGATTATGGACAACTGCGAAATTAAACCGGGCGCCAAGCTTAAAAAAGTGATTATGGACCGTTTTAACACCATCGCCTCCAAGCAAACCATCGGGCACAATATGGAGGCCGACTCGCAGAAATACTACATTGACCCGTCGGGCATTGTGGTCATTCCGCGCGGCAAGAGCAAATTCTAACCCAAAGCGCGGCCCAAACGCCGCGCTTTTTTTGGATATGATTAAAACGCTAAAACTAAAAAATCAGGAAGAAATTTTAATTGCGCTGGGCATTCAAGACCGCAAACTGCGCGCTTTGGAAAAAAACTTTAAAGTAACGGTCTTCGTCAAATATGACGAAGACGGCGACGGGGCCTTGCTGTCCGTTAAAGGCACCAACTCCCGCGTGGACAAGGCCCTGGCCAAACTGCAAAAAGACCTGGCCCTAAACGCCGAAAAACGCCCGCTGGATTTGGTAAAAGACACCGTTCCGTTTGCCAACAACGTCGTCTTCCGCCCGGAGCACGCCCGCCCCGTGGAAGCCCGCAGCGAAAACCAAAAAAAATATATTGAAGCCGTCTTCGCCAACGACTTGGTTATTTCGTCCGGCCCGGCCGGAACGGGCAAAACGTTTCTGGCCTGTGCGTGCGCGCTGCGCGCGCTGGAGCTGGGGCTGACGGAACGCATCGTGGTCACCCGCCCCATCGTGGAGGCCGGCGAAAAGCTGGGGTTCCTGCCCGGCGATATAGAAGAAAAAGTGGATCCGTATCTGCGGCCGATTTACGACGCGTTTTACGCCATGCTGGGCATGGAGCGTTTTAATTCCCTCAAGTACAATAACATTCTGGAAATCGTGCCGCTGGCGTACATGCGCGGACGCACGCTGGAAAAAGCTTTTATTATTTTGGACGAAGCCCAAAACACCCTGCCCGCACAGATGAAAATGTTTTTAACGCGTATGGGCATCGGCTCCAAAATGATTGTAAACGGCGACTTGTCCCAGATTGATTTGCCCAATAAAAAAGAAAGCGGCCTGCTGCAAGCCAGTGAAGTGCTGGGAAAGCTAAAGAACGTAGCGTTTATCCAATTTACCGGGGAAGACGTCGTGCGCCACCCGTTAGTCAAAGACATTGTAGCCGCCTACGACAAATGGGAGAAAAAACATACGGGGAAAACCAAATGATTGCTCATATTTTTTATAAAACCGATGTTCCAAAGTACCTGCGCCGCACGGGTTTATTTAAAGCCGCCCTGCAGAAAGGGCTCAAGCATTTTGCCCGCCAAAACATTGAAGTAAATGTGATTTTTGTAGACGAGAAAGAAATCCGCCGCGTAAATGTGGAATTTTTAGACCACCATTACGTCACCGACGTCATTTCTTTTAACAACGAAAAGCCCCCCTTTGATACGGGCGAGCCGTGGGGGTTTGGCGATATTTTCGTCTGCTATCCGGTCGCGCGCAAAAACGCCAAGCTGTTCGGCCACACCATTTTGCAGGAAATGCTGATGTACGTTACGCACGGGGCGCTGCATTTGTCCGGCATGGACGATCACGACCCCAAAGACCGTGCGGAAATGGACAGGCAGGCGGAAAAAATCATCGCTTCCGTACTGGATTAACAAAACTTCATTTATAAAAAAGGAACGCCTGATGCGTTCCTTTTTTTATTCAAATGGTTCGCTAGCTTATTTATCTTCCGGCACGTCTATAATATGCGGAGCGCCTTCTTCATCCACAATCAAATACTGCAGTTTGCGGTGCATGCCCACATCCACGGGAATAATGTTGGCGGTCTTGTCCAAAATAATGCGGCTCACCTGCGTATGCCCCACCACCTGCACCAACGGGCTTTTGGGGTATGAAGAAGCCAAGTCTTCCAAATCTTCCCAGAAAATACCGCCGAAACGGTCGGCCCCTTTGCGGCTGATGCTGATGTTAAAAATGGGGTGTTTGTAAAATTCGTGTTTAATGGATTCGCGGAAAATCAAGTTAATCATCGCGGCGATGTTGGCGGCGTTGGGGTCGTCTAACTGCATTTGGAAAATTTTGTATAACTTGCGCGTAACGCCGGCGTGCGTAAACAAAATGCCTTTATAGGCATAGGCGGCTTTCAATTCGCCGTTTAAAACTTGGCGCGTCAGCTTGTCGTGAATCAGTTTGGCTTCTTCTTTGCTAAAGCCGGAAATGACAAAGTTGGAAAGAAGCGGCTCCAGCTCGTGGTTCCCCACCAGGCGGATTACTTCGCCTTGCGTTTGTGCCGCCTGCTTTTGAATCCGGTCCAGCAAATCATCCACCTTGCGCGAAGCCGGCCCCCGGTCAAAAATATCCCCCATCTGCACCAAGCGGTTGTGCCCGCCGCTCCAGTTTAGCTGGTCATCCACCAGCCCGGCATGGCGCAGCAGTTTTACAAACGGATCAAACTGCCCGTGCACATCTCCCATCACAATTACTTGCTTTGGAGTCTTTTGGGTTTCCATTGGTGTAGCGCCTTCTACAAATAATATAATAATAGTATACAAAAAACGTACGCGGGCAACGCACCCGTTCTGCTTATGAAAATACCACCCACCGCGCTTAAACGGCTGAGGCACATTGCCGGAGCTGAAAATGTGTTGACGGATGAACTGTCTCTCTCGCTCTACGCGTACGACTGTTCCCTTTCGCGCACCCGGCCGGACGCGGTCATCCACATTACCCGGGAAGAAATGGTTTCCCCCGTTTTAAAAACGCTGTATCAATATAAGATTCCGTTTGTCCCCCGCGCCAGCGCCACCAACCACGCCGGCAGCTGCACGGCTTTAAACGGCGGGGTCATTTTAAATTTAACGGCGCTTAAGCATATTCTGCAAATCAACACCCGGGAAGGCTGGGCGTGGGTACAGCCGGGCGTAATTACCGGGGATCTGCAAGACCGCTTGGCGCCGCTGGGCTATTTCTACGCGCCCGATCCCGCCAGTGAACGCGTCTGCACCGTGGGCGGCAATTTGGCCCAAAACGCAAGCGGGGCGCGCTGTATGAAATACGGCGGCACGATTGACCATGTGCTGGCCGCGGAAGTGGTGCTTGCGGACGGAACGCCCGTGTCGGTTTCCCGCAGGCAAGGCGGGCCGGATTGGATTGGCCTCTTGGCCGGAAGCGAAGGCACTTTGGGCGTTATTACCCGGCTACAAGTGCGCATTTTGCCGGCCGCCAAACACATCAAAACTTTTTTGGTTACGTTCCCCTCACTGGCAGACAGTGTGCAAACCGTCAGCGATTTAGTGGCACGGGGGATTATCCCGCGCTGCGTGGAAGCCATGGATCAAATCACCACCCGCGCGGTGGAAGAATTTGCCCATGCCGGCTACCCGCTGGACGCGCAGGCCCTGCTTATTTTGGAGCTGGACGGCAAACCGGCTCAAATTGAAAAAGAAGAAAAAGAGCTGGAAGAAATTTGCCTAAAGAACAAAGCCCAGCATTTTATCCCGGCCCGCACCGAAGCCGAACGCCAAAAACTGTGGTTTGGCCGCCGGGCGGCTTACGCGGCGATGGCGCGGCTGGCGCCCAACGTGATGGTGGGAGACGGAACCGTCCCCCGCAGCGAACTGCCGCGCGCATTAAAAAAAGTGCGGCAAATTCTAGACGACAACCACATTGTGGCCAGTTTGCTCTTCCACGCCGGAGACGGCAATTTTCACCCGCAAATCGTGTTTGACGAGCGCAACAAGCCCGAAACTGTGCACGTTACCCGCGCGCTGAAAGAAATTCTGCAGGCGTGCGTGGACTGCGGCGGAACCGTGTCCGGGGAGCATGGCGTGGGCGTAGAAAAACGGGCCGTGATGGCTTATCAGTACGATAAGCCCACCCTGGATTTGTTCCGGCAAATCAAGCAAGCGCTGGATCCGCGCCAACTGGCAAACCCCCTTAAATTAATTCCGGTAAACTACGCCGAAAAGGCCCGCCCCGCGGCGGCGCCCGACGCACGCATGGCCGCGCTGGCCTCCGCCGTTTTGCGCCGCAAAGAGGCCCAGGCGCCCTGCATCCCGATCGGGCAAAACACCCGTTTGCAAACAACCGCCCAAAATACGCTCAGTACCCAAACGCTTGCCCGCGTGATAGAAATTGATAAAACCAACTACACGGCTACCGCCGAGGCGGGCGTGCCGCTTGCGGCACTTGTGCAGACCTTGCAGCAGGAACAGGTTTTTTGCGCGCTTCCCGCCGGCAAAGGCTCGCTGGGGGGCGCGTTTTGCTCCGGATGCATGCCGGATTTTTATTCCCATGTGTTGGGGCTGGAAGCCCTGCTGCCGGACGGCTCTTTCGTGCGCTACGGCGGCAAACTCATGAAAAACGCCGCCGGCTACCACTTGACCCGTTTGTTTGCAGGCTCGCAGGGCACGCTGGGCATCGTGACTCGGCTTACTTTTAAAATTTTTGCCCAGCCGGTTGCTTCCGTGCCCGTGCTTCCGTTTGTGCAGGCGCCGGCCAACGCGCTGTGGCGGGCGATTAAAAAACAGCTGGATCCGAATGATTTGTTCCCCGCGTTAAAAGGAGAAGAAAATGACTGATTTTTTCGTTCCTCAATTAGATCCGAACGCCCCTAAAAAACATCTTTCTTCCCTGCAAACCCCTTTTGGCGAGCGCAGCGTGTACGATTCCGTTTCCTTTTGCAACCGCTGCGGCAGCTGCCAGCAGGCTTGCCCTACGTATCTGCTAAGCGCGCAGGAAACGTTTTCCCCGCGTGGGCGAAACCAAGCGGTGCGCCTGCTGATGGAGCGCAAAATAACTGTGGCTCAAAACCGCGCCTTGCTTCAAGAACTGGCCGCCAGCTGCCTGCTTTGCGGCCGCTGTACGCAAGCCTGCGCCGGCAAAATTCCGACGGCACAACATATGCTGGAACTGCGCCGTGCATTAGGCGGCCGCTGGTTGCCGGGCGGACTGCACTTTTTACTCTCCTGCCGCGCACGCAGGCCCCGATTATTTGCGTTTCTCGTGCAAACGGCGCGCGTGCTTCGGCGCATGGGCGCGGTGCGCCTAATGCGCATGAGCGGGCTTTTAGCGCTGCCGCCTCTGTCCTGGATTCGCCACGCGGACGATATTCTGCCCCGCGCCTTGCACGAAAAAGAACGCAAACAACTTTTGCAACAGACGCTTTCCCCCGTCCAAAACCCTACGCTTATTTACCTGCCTTCTTTGGAAGCCCAATGGCTGATGCCCGATTTGGGCGCCTCGGTGCTGGCGCAAGCCGCCCAAAAACATTCGGTTTTAGTTTGGAACGCCCCCAGCGGCCTGTTTGAATATGTGTATGGCGACCTGCGCCAAAGCCGCCGCTTGCTGCGCCGGCTGATCCGCCGCCACCAACACACCGCCGGCGGCCGCCTGCCCGTACTGACGGACAGCATTGACGTGTACCTGTTTTTCCGCAGCGCCCCGCAATTATTTGACCGCTGGCCCTCCTTGCAAAAGCAAGCCCGGCGGTTTGCGGCGTGCGTGTGTTTTGTAACCGACATTTTAAAACCGCGCCCGCAAAAAGCGGAACAAAAAAACGTGCGGCTGGATTATTCCGCCTTGTTTTCCCGAGAGGGAGAAGTGTTTGACCGGGCGCAAAAAATATTAAAGACACAATTTAAGAAAAATTTTGTAGAGTGTTGGTATAAGGACGCGGACACGCCCGCGTTCGGTTATAGTTTCGTGCGGCCTGATTGGGCGGAGCCCATTTGTATGCAGGCCGTGCGGAGCATCGCCCGAACACAGACAGGGACTGTGTTTACTTTGTCAGGGCTGTCTGCCTTGGAGCTGGGGTTTTATTTAAAACGTTTTTACCCGCACGCCCAGGCAGACCACTTAGTACGCTTAAACGGGTGAGGCTATGCAATCTTTCAAGCCGGAAAACAGCAAGCTTTCTGCCGAAGAAAAGCTAAACTTGCTGGTAGAGTTTGGGGCGCGTATTTCGTGTGAATTGCGCTTGGATAAATTGCTAGACATTATCGGCCAACAAATTACCAAAATGCTGGATGTCGGCCGGTGCACCATTTATTTAAAAGACGTAGAAAAAAACGAACTCTGGTCTAAAATTGCCCAAGGCCGCGGCTTGGAACATACCGAAATCCGCGTGCCGCTTAACGGCAACGGCGTAATTTCGCTGGTGGCCCGCACGGGCGAAACCATCAACCTCCCCAACGCCTACGAAGACCCCCGCTTTTCCATGGACGTGGATATGGTTACGGATTTCCGCACCCATTCCATGCTGGCTATTCCGCTTAAAAACAATTCCGGCAAAGTGTTGGGCGTTTTCCAAGTGGCTAATAAATCAGACGGCACCGCCTTTGACAAAAAAGACGAAGGCATTTTGCTTTTGCTGGCCACATTTGCCGGCAGCGCCATTGAAATTGCCAAGCTTTACCAAGACGTACACGTTGCCCAGCTGGAAACGATTTACCGCCTGGCCGTTACGGCCGAATACCGCGACCAGCAAGACACCCGCGCCCATTTAAAAAACATCAGCATTATTTCCTACTTGCTGGCCTTGGCGCTGGGCATGAGCAAAAAAGATTCCGAACTTATTAAAAACGCCAGCCCGTTGCACGATATCGGCAAAGTGGCGCTGGCGGACAACATCCTGCTTAAACCGGGCAAGCTGACGCCGGAAGAATTTGAAATTATGAAATCCCACACCATTTACGGCGGACGCATTTTGGAAGGGGCGCATTCTAAAGTATTAAAAATCGCGCACAAAATGGCCTGCTACCACCACGAAAAATGGAACGGCTCCGGCTACCCCAAAGGGCTTAAAGGAGAAGAAATTCCGATAGAGGCGCGCATCATTACGGTGGCGGACGTGTTTGACGCGCTGTGCGTCTTCCGCGTGTACAAAAAAGCCTGGCCCACGGACGAAGCCTACGCCTATATTTTAGGCGAGTCCGGCAAATCGTTTGACCCGCACGTCGTGGCGGCGTTTAAAAAGATTTATCCTTCCGTGCGCAAGCTCTACGCCAACATTTCGGTCAACCAGCCTAAGCCGCAAACGGCCGATGTGCCAGCCGGCGAAAAAAAGAAATTATTTTAATGCCCCGCACGCTGCAGCGGGGTTTTTTCTGCCGTTCCGCTCCGCTGCCGAAAATACTACAATATAGTGTCCTTTTGGCTTTCAACCTTAAGTACAATTTTCTTTTACGAGGTTTCTGATGGAAAAAGAGACAATACTCATCGGCCTTTCGGGCGGGGTGGACTCCGCCGCCGCGGCCGTACTGCTTAAACAACAAGGCTACCGCGTCATCGGCGCGACCATGCTGATTTGGGATCCTTCCCTGCCGGTTCCTAACGGGCCTTACCAAAAAAACGCCTGCCTTTCTCCCGAAAAGGAAGACATCAGCGAAATAGAAAATTTGGCCAAAAAGCTGGATATTGAATTTTTAGCGGTGGACTGCCGCCAACAATACCGCCAAACGGTACTGGATAATTTCCGCCAGGAATACGCCTGCGGGCGCACCCCCAATCCGTGCGTGTGGTGCAACAGTTTAATTAAATTCGGCGTACTGCCGGCCGCCGCCAAGGCGCAGGGCATTGCGTTTGATAAATTTGCCACCGGCCATTACGCCCGCGTGGAATACGATCCCGCCGCCGGCAAATACGTGCTTAAAAGAGCCAAAGATTTATCGCGCGACCAAAGCTACTTTCTGCACCGCCTGACGCAGGAGCAACTGTCCCGCGTGTTGTTCCCGCTGGGCGAAAAAACAAAGCCCGAAATCCGCGAAGTGGCCCGCCAAGCGGGGCTGGCCGTGGCCGATAAAGAAGACAGCCAGGATTTTTATTGCGGCAATTACAACGACTTGCTGAACTTCCCCAATAAACCGGGCGACATTGTTACCCTGGACGGCAAAAAAGTGGCCCGCCACAACGGCATTTGGGGCTATACGATCGGCAAGCGAAAAGGATTGGGCGTAAGCGGATTTAAAACGCCCATGTATGTGGTACGCATTGACGCCCCCAAAAACCAAGTGGTCATCGGGCCGAAAGAGGCTTTGTACACAAGCACGCTGCAGGCAGACCACGTCAGCTGGGTGGCGGGGGAAGTGCCGGCGGAAAATTTTTCGTGCGAAATTAAAATCCGCAATTTGCACGTTCCCGCTCGGGCGCGGGTGCACGTGCTGGGGGACGGATCTTTTACGGCGCAATTTGCCGAGCCGCAGCTTTCGGTTACGGCGGGGCAGTCGGCCGTGCTGTATGCCGACGGGGATGTTGTCCTGGGCGGAGGCATTATCAAATAAGCCAAACAGATTCTAAAAAAACGGACGGCTTTTTGCCGTCCGTTTTTTGTGTTGCGCTTTTTACTAAGAAAACAGTTCCTGAAAGAAACTTTTCTTGCCGCCCGTTTCTTTGGCCAGCTCTTCCAAGAGTTCCTTCTGGCGGGGCGTCGGTTTTTTGGGAACTTCAATTTTAATGTTTACCAGCAAGTCCCCAAATCCTTTCTTGCCCAGGCGCGGCATGCCGTTCCCCTGCAGTTTAAGCGTGGAACCGAATTGCGTGCCTTTCGGAATCGTCAATTCCACTTCTTTTCCTTCAATGGTGGGAACCTTAATGCTGCCGCCGAGCACCGCCTGCGGATAGGTGATTTGGGCGTCAATTACCAAATCATCCCCCTGGCGTTTGAAAATTTTGTGCTCTTTGACGTGCACTTCTACATACAAATCGCCAAAGCCGCCGCCGTTGGTGCCGATATCGCCCCCGTTGGAAACGCGCAGCGTAACACCCGAGCGCACCCCGGACGGAATTTTAACGGTAATTTTTTCTTTCACGCGTTTTGTACCGCTTCCGCGGCATTCGGGGCAGGGTTTTTCCACCACAGTTCCTTTGCCGCCGCAGTCGGGGCATACTTGTCGCATGCTGAAAAATCCCTGGGAATAGGTAACCGTTCCCGTTCCGTTGCAGGAGCGGCAGGTTTTGCGCGCACTGCCGGGCGCGGCACCGGTGCCGTCGCACGCGGAGCAATTGTCCATGCGGGTGTAGTCCACCGGCACTTCTTTGCCCATAAACGCTTCTTCCAGCGTAAGCGTAACGTCCAGCTTTAAATCTTCCCCGCGCTGCGGCCGGGGGCTTTGCCGTCTGGCGCCGCCGAAACCACCGCCAAAAATATCGCCGAAAACGGAACCGAAAATATCGTTGATGTCTCCAAATCCGCCGGCGTTAAACCCGCCAAATCCGCCCGCGCCCGAAACGCCTTCGTGCCCGTATTGGTCGTACATCCGTTTTTTCTGCGGGTCGGACAGTACGGAAAAAGCCTCGTTTACTTTTTTAAATTGTTCTTCGGCTTCTTTGTTGCCAGGGTTGCGGTCGGGGTGGTATTTCATCGCCTGCCGGCGGAAAGCGGATTTGATTTCCACTTCCGACGCCGTACGTTCTACACCAAGTATCTGATAATAATCTTCTTTCATTTTAGTAGGCATAATCCTGCAGCTTTGCTGTAAAATCTCTTTTTTATATTTTATTAAATTTACACTCTCCCTGCACGACTGCTCCTTTTGAAACGGCTCCGTTTCCCGTATGCCTGCCGTTTTGCAGCCAAACGGAGCGAATTATGTTATAATATATATACAAATTAAGGGAGAGCAACCCTCTTCCGCCCGGCCCAAAAGGCGAGGGCGTGGGGTGTTGTCTCTTTATTTGGTATAATAAACTTATGTACGCAATTATTGAAACTGGTGGAAAACAGTACTGGGTAAAACCCGGTCAAGATCTGCAGGTTGAAAAACTGGACGCGAAAGCGGGCGAGAGCGTGGAACTCAAAGTGCTCTGGGCCGCCGACGAAGAAGGTACCTCGGCAGATGCCAAAGCCGGTAACACGGCCAAGGTCACCGCTCAAGTGGTCAAACATTTGAGAGGTCCGAAAATCCTCGTTTTTAAGAAAAGACCGAAAAAAGGTTACGAAAGAACCATCGGCCACAGACAGGATTTAACGCAAATTAAAATCACGGATATCCAGTTAGCATAAATTGGGAGACTAAACTATGGCACATACAAAAGCACAAGGTTCTTCCTCCAACGGAAGAGACAGCCACGGCCAGCGTTTAGGTATTAAACGCTACGGCTCCCAGTTTGTAAACGCTGGGGAAATCATCGTGCGCCAACGCGGTACCAAATTCTTGCCCGGTACCAACGTTTCCAGAAGCAGCGATGACAGCCTTTTTGCCCGCGTCGCCGGCATTGTAACCTTTGAATGGGTGAAGAGAGGCAAAAAGCAGATTTCCGTGTACCCGAAAGTTGCGGAAACCAAAGAAGAAGCCAAGGCTCCTGCCAAAAAAGCAGCTGCCAAAACCGCCAAACCGGCTGCCAAAAAACCGGCCGCCAAAAAGGCGCCCGCCAAAGCCAAAAAGGCCGAAGCGGACAAATAAGCTTCACAGTTTAAAAAAGCGGCAGGAACAAATCCTGCCGCTTTTTTTATGGCAGACCGACGCAAAATTTTTATTGTTTGGTACAATTTATGAAGAAAGACGAATTACACGTAAGCCAAGACGAATGGGCTTACCCCTGCGCCAAAACGCCGACCCGCGCCAAAGTAAAACGCGCGCGCCAAAAAGCCAAGCGCACGTTATCCAAAAAGTTATTGGCGCAAGCGCTGATGCAGGACGAAACCATTTAATTTTTATCCGCCGCAACAAATAAGCGCGGCGAAAGAGGAACTATGCAATCGGGAAGTTTTTTAGACCGTGTTAAAATCTACGTTACCGCCGGCAAAGGCGGCGACGGCTGTTTATCTTTCCGCCGCGAAAAATTTATTGAATTCGGCGGCCCCAACGGCGGCTGCGGCGGCAAAGGCGGCGACGTGATCCTGCGCGCCGAACCCAATTTAACCACGCTCCTGGAGCTGGCCTACAACCCGCACATTGAAGCCCAAAACGGCGAAAAGGGCGGCACCTACAACAAAACCGGCCGCGCCGGAGAAGACCGCATTGTGCTTGTTCCCTGCGGGACGATCGTCAAACAGGACGGCCATATCTTAGCCGATCTGACCAAGCCCGGCCAAGAATTTACCGTTGCCAAAGGCGGCATGGGCGGCCGCGGGAACCAATCGTTTAAAACGCGCAACAACACCGCCCCGCACATTGCCGAAAACGGACAGCCCGGCGAAGAAGTAACCCTTATTTTGGAATTAAAAGTATTGGCGGACTTGGGACTGGTCGGCTTCCCCAACGCGGGCAAAAGCACTTTCTTAAGCCGCATTTCCGCCGCGCGCCCGCGCATTGCGGATTATCCGTTCACGACGCTGAACCCCAACCTGGGCATTACGCTTCACAAAAACGTCAGCTTTGCCACGGCCGATATTCCCGGCATTATTGAAGGCGCCAGCGAAGGAAAGGGGTTAGGATACCAATTTTTAAAACACATTGAGCGCACCCGCGTGCTGCTGCACCTGGTGGATCCGGAAGGATTTGACGGAATGAATGCGGAGAAGTCCGTCAAAGTAATTGAAAACGAACTGAAAACGTTTGACAAAAAATTGTTTGAAAAACCGCGCATTATCGTGGTCAACAAAATGGATTTGCCTTCCGCCCAAAAAGCGTATGAAACGCTGAAAAAGAAATTTAAAAAGCACAAAGTAATGCTGATGTCCGCCGCGACGGGCGAAGGCGTAAACGCGGTACTGGACGAAGTGGTAAAAATTTTGGCTTCTACCCCGGTGGAAATGCCGCTGGAGCCAGAACAAACGGCGGCGGTGCACAAGGTGGAACCCATTTTTTCCATCTCCCGCGATGAAGAAGAGGTCATCCACATTACCGGCAAAAAAGTGGTGGAATTTATCGCCATGACCAATTTCAACCAGCCCGAAGCCGTGGCCCGGCTGCGCGGGATTTTTAAGAAAATTGGTCTGGAAAAGGCACTCCTTAAATTTGGCGTGCAAGACGGAGACACCTTGGTCGTAGGCGGGCGGGAATTTGAATGGAACGGGGATTTTGACAACGAAGCCCCCACCGCACCCGAACACGCCGGGTATAAACGGCGCGAAACCAAGCAGGAGCGTCTGGAAAAACGCCGGGCGCGGCGCCAGGCCAAACTGAAATAAAAGCTATTCAAAAAGGCGCTTTTCAAAGCGCCTTTTTTACGTTAACGGGCCCCCGTATGGGTATCCACCCACTCTACGGCCTGTACCACGGGTGAAAAATCCCGCTGGGATTTGCGGACAAAATCAGGAAAGGCATCCTTCCAATCCAATTTATAATAATCGCTGCCCATTACGCTTTCCATAAAAGAAGCAATTTCCGCATTAAACACCGGGAACATAAAATACTCTTCCTTCCGCGCGGCTTTATTGCCCACCCCGCGGACAGAAGTTAAATTGGCCGAAATAATGCCCACCAGCTCCCCGGTGTTGCTCATCACGCCAGACCCGCTCATCCCTTTGCGGATACCGAAATTATGCGTATAGGCAAATCCCAGCGCTTTGACGTAATACACCGGGTAAGGATCGGGCTTGATTTCCCGCTTTCCGCCAAAAATGGAAATGACCGACAGATCCCGGTCAATTACATAATTACCGTCGTCAAACAACACAAGGGGCGGAAACTCCGGGCTTACAATGCGCCGGTATTGGCGCGAAGCCTGCAGGTTTTGCCGCAAAAACGCATCAAACTGCGCCCGGGTAAGGGCAAGGTTGTTTTTTTGTTTTCCGCCGGCGCGGCGGTAATAAGTAATCGGAGCGCGGTCTAAATCCAAGCGGATGAGGGCAAAATCGTTTTTGACTATTTTCTGCGGGGAAAAGTCCGGATGCACAAACACGGCCGGTTTCTTGGCGGAGTGCGTCACGCGGGCCAGGGCCGAAACGGGCTGTTCCAGTAAATCCATTTGAATCAGACACCCGTTTTGGCAGTTCTGCTGTACGCAGTGGGCCGCCGTGGCAAACCAGCGGCGCCCGATGCGGGTGGCTTGGCATTTGCTGACGGAAGCCGCTTTTTCCCCCGTGGGCGTAATATAATACTCAAAGGTATGATAAAAGTCCTCTTTGCGGGTATGTCTATCTTCATCCGTAACCGAAATCACGCTCACCTGCCCCCAAACGGGAGCGGCGCCCAGCAAACAGGTTAAAAGTACAATCGTTTTCCACATAGTTGTTCTTCTGTTTATGATAGTAAATTAAAAGCTATTGCGATACCGGAAAAATAAGCCCCGCGTCAAACCCGCTTAACATGCGATACGGGCTGGCCTGCGGCCAGGAGAGAACGGTAGGATAGCGGGCATCGCCTTCCGTGCGGGCAAAAGGTTCTTTTTGCATAACGGCCCCGAAAGGCAAATCGCGGCCCAGTTCCCCCGCAAAAAATTGAAGAACAAACACCTGTGAAGAAGCCCTCGCCAGCGAGTACGGCGCCCGGTAATGCACGTGCATATTGCCGGTATAGACAAAAAACACGGCCTCCGGCTCCCGGCGGCGTACTTGTTCGATAATTTCGCGCCAATGCTCATTGCGCTGTTTCATGCCATACACCGATTCCACCTGGCGGAAAACGGGCGTAATGAGCCGTTGATGACTGCGGAAATAGCGTTCATCTTCCAGCCCGATGACGTCTATGCCTCGTTTGACAAATTTCTCCAAAAACCGAAAATCCGCACTGACCCGCCGGTATTTAAGCCCCAACAGCGACACCGGTTCCCCCGTTTTTTCAGACAGCGGAAGCGTCCTGTCAAACACAAACTCCGTTAACACAATAATTTTTCGCTCCGGATACATGTGCCGGTAGCCCAGCACCAGTTCTTCAAAAGCTTTGCGAAGCGGCGCAAAGCCGTGTTCTTCCCCCACGGCAATGTACTTGGCTTGGGGCGGAATCAGCGCGGCATACTGCACCGGCTGACGGGGCAAACGCACGTGCAGGGATTTTAAAATATCAGTCTTATAATGCTGCAAAAGCGCGATATCCCGCTCGGTTACGCTTTGCCACACGGCGGCCAACTGGTCGTTTATGTAATTAAAATAAGCATCCGCCTCGCTGGCGGGAAGGATTGAAGGCGAACTTTTGACGGCCATACTGCGCGCCGGCAAGTAGAGATCTGCTTTTAAGGGAAGGGCGTTTTTCCACCGGGTATGGGCCAGCAGTTGGGTTTGAAGGGCTCGTTCCAGTTTGGGCGCGGGCACAACCGCCGTCTGCCGGGCGGCCGTCGGCCCCAGCACCCGCACCAGTTGTTTGCCCCAGGCCGGGCCGCCCGGCTGGGCGGAAACGGCCGAGGCTACACTGAGAAAGAAAAAAAGAAGCCGCCATTTGCGCATAGGGTTCTATCTTTTCATTGTAACAAGAAGCCGGCTGCGCCGCAAGCGGATTTTGTGCACCCAAAACGCGGAAAAGCTGCAGGAAAATACAACAAAAAACCCCGCCGGAAAGCGGGGTTTTTATGCAAAAGAGAACAACTATTTATGGGTAACGAATACACCCGGGCCCATGGTAGAGCTTAACGAAATGCTCTGTACATAGATCCCTTTCGAGGTGCTCGGTTTTACGCGAAGGATAGTGTCCATAACGGCTTTTGCGTTTTCCACCAATTTGGCGGCGTCAAAAGACGCTTTGCCAATAATGGCGTGCACGATACCATAAGCATCGGCTTTGAATTCAATGCGTCCGGCTTTCAAGGCTTTGATGGTGTTGGCCAGGTCAAACGTCACCGTACCGCTTTTCGGGTTCGGCATCAGTCCGCGCGGGCCCAAGATTTTGGCGGCTTTGGCCAGGTCTTTCATCGTATCCGGCGTGGCCACGAGCACGTCAAAGTCAATTTTGCCTTTCAAGACTTCGTCCACAATGTCTTCACAGCCCACTCTGTCGGCACCGGCGGCCTGCGCTTCCTGCACATGCTCGCCTTTGGCGATGACCGCGATGCGTTTGGTTTTACCCGTACCATGCGGCAAAGCCACCGTGGTGCGCACCTGTTGGTCGGCTTTTTTGGTATCAATGCCCAGTTTCACGTGGATTTCAACGGTTTCGTCGAATTTGGCTTTGGCGTTTTCTTTTACGATCTTGGCGCCTTCTTCCAACGTGTAAACTTTGGACTTATCGTAAGCTTTTTGAGCGGCTTGCATTCTTTTTCCCATCTGAAATACTCCTTAGGTTGTAACGGGCGTTGTCGCCCTCCCTCAGTTTAAATTTATTTTACTACGTCCACACCCATGCTGCGGCAGGTGCCTTTTACCATCTCGGCCGCCTGTTTGATGTCTTTCGTGTTCAAATCGGGCAGTTTCTGCGCGGCGATTTTTTCGCACTGGGCTTGGGTGATCTTGCCGACTTTATCTTTGTGCGGAGCACCGGATCCTTTCGCAAGGCCCAGTTCCTTGATAATCAGCACGGCCATAGGCGGCATCTTGGTGATAAAGGTGAAAGAGCGGTCTTCGTAAACGGTAATGATGACCGGGATCTTGATCCCTTTTTCCATTTTCGCCGTCTTGGCGTTGAATTGTTTGCAGAATTCCATGATGTTTACACCATGCTGGCCCAAAGCCGGGCCCACAGGCGGGGCCGGGTTGGCAGCGCCAGCGGGAATCTGCAGCTTGATGTAACCTTTAATTTTTTTCTCTTTTGCCATTTTGTCGTTACTCCATATTTTTTACTGCTTTACTGCGGTAAAATCTAGTTCTTTTCCACTTGCAGGAAGTCCACTTCCACCGGGGTGGCGCGGTCAAAGACCGTTACCATCACCTTCAGTTTGTTCTTCTGCTCGTTGACGTCTTCCACTACACCAATAAAGTGTTTGAACGGGCCTTCGGTAATGCGTACGCTTTCGCCGCGTTCAAACTCCACCACGTGTTTGGGTTTGCCGGAGGTGTTGTCCGTCAGTTCTACGATGCCGGCAATTTCTTCTTCCGGCAGCGGCACCGGGTTGGGATCGCCCAAAAAGCCGGTTACGCCCGTAATGCTTTTAATAAACCAATACGCTTCGCTGGTCATTTTCATCTGCACCAGCACATAGCCAGGGAAAAACTTCCGTTTGCGCAAAATTTTCTTGTTTTGTTTGACTTCAACGACTTCTTCGGTGGGAACCAATACTTGAAAAACACGATCACCGAAATTTTGGATTTCGATGTTAAGCAGAATTTTTTCTCTTACTTTATCCTCGTGCCCCGTTTGGGTATGCACGACGTACCAAGCTTTTTCTTCAGACATTAGCGGCCCCCAACTACGAATCCGAGCACTTTGGTCAGCCCAAAGTCAATGACGCTGACATACGCCGACACCAACGCCACAACAATCGCTACCAAGATGGTGGACTGAACCACTTCCTGCCGGGAGAGCCACGTGGATTTTTTCAGCTCGCCGACAGATTGCTTCAGAAAATCAATTGCTTTGTTCATAGAAATATCCGTTTTCCTTGGTATAAAACCTGGCAGGAGCGGAAGGACTCGAACCTTCAGTCCCGGTTTTGGAGACCGGTGGTTTACCAGTTAACCGACGCTCCCACAAAAATCTTAGGCTTTGCCTTCTTTGTGTTTGGTGCTCTTGCCGCATTTTTTGCAGAACTTGTTGAGCTCCAATTTGTATTCTTTCTTTTTGCCGCGCACTTGATAGTAGTTTTTGTTTTTGCATTCGGTGCAAATCAGCGCGATCGTTAATCTTTCACTTGCCATCTTTCGTATCCTTAAATGGAGGGAAATCCCTCAAAGTTTCGCTCGTTCACGATTATTTGCGGGGGCATGGGTGAGATGCCCCCGCCACAGTGAACTAAACAATTTTACTACTCAATAATTTTGGTTACTACGCCGGCGCCTACCGTATGGCCGCCTTCGCGGATAGCGAAGCGCAACCCTTCTTCCATGGCTACAGGCGTAATCAACTTCACTTC
>NZ_NFJD01000004.1 GCF_002159705.1 Elusimicrobium sp. An273 | reverse complement strand
GACAACGTGGGTATTTTGTTGCGCGGTATTGACAAGAACCAAGTGGAAAGAGGGCAGGTATTGGCTGCTCCGAAGACGGTACATCCGCACAAACACTTCATGGGGCAGGTATACATCTTGAAGAAAGAAGAAGGCGGGCGCCATACGCCGCTGACTCCGGGTTATAAACCGCAGTTCTATTTGAGAACGACGGACGTGACCGGGGAACTGTCTTTCAAACAAGACATGATTATGCCTGGCGACAATGCCGAAATTGAAGTGAAGTTGATTACGCCTGTAGCCATGGAAGAAGGGTTGCGCTTCGCTATCCGCGAAGGCGGCCATACGGTAGGCGCCGGCGTAGTAACCAAAATTATTGAGTAGTTTAATTGCAACTTGCAATACAAAAGGGACTGGTAAAACAGTCCCTTTTTTGTTTGGTATAATATAGATATGTGTAAATGGATAGTATTATTAAGCCCGCTGTTCTTGTTGGCGTGCGCCTCCCATAAAAGGCATATGAATGAAGTTTTTGCCCATTATGTGGAAAGAGTTCACGTTGCCTGCAATGCAGATGAAGACTGCGTGGCTGTATTGAAATCCTGCCAATATCCGCAATGGGGGTATACGGCTATTAACCGCCGGGAATTAGAGGATTTCAATCGCGTTCGGGAAGCAGATTGGTATACTCGCTGTGATAAACAGCCCGATACCTCTGCGGTTAAAACGGCTTGCCGCAACCATCGTTGCGTGCTGGCAAAAGAAGAGGAATTGAAATGAAACAGAACTTATGTATAATGATAGTAGCCGGATTATTTTTTGCCGGCTGTGCGGCTAACACACCGGTAAAAAATACGGTTGTGAATCCGAAAGCCAAAAATTATACCGAAGCGGTCGAGTCTGCAGCCAAAACTTGTAAAGTGGATGCGGACTGCACCTCCGTCAAGAGAGGCTGCTGCCTGTGCAATGGGTATGCACCGGTAAATAAAGAAGCCGCGGCGGCGCTTCAGCCGATGTGGGAAAAAGAATGCGCCATGGCTGCGTGCACGCTGCAAATGTGCTATGTGGAAATTAATACTTCCTGCCAAAACGGGGTCTGCGTAGGAACGCCGAAACCGATGGAAGATTATATGGCTTATTAATAGAAGGAGATGAAAAACATGAAGAAAACTTATTTGATGATTTTTGCGGCAGCTTTGTTGGCGGCGTGTTCGTCTGCTCCTCAAAAAGTGGGAATCAATGCTATGCCGGTAAAGCTGAATAAAGCTATTACTGCGGCGGATAAAACTTGTCAAACCGATGCGGATTGCGTAGCCGTTAAAAAAGGGTGCTGCGAATGTGCCGGTTATGAAGCCGTAAATGTTAAAGCGGCTGAAAAAGTGCAAAAAGTTTGGAACAAAGAATGCCAGATGGCACCCTGCACGCGCGAAATGTGCTACGTGCAAATTACCCCCAAATGCGAAAATAATGTTTGCACCGGGGAATTAAAGCCGATGGACAGCTATTTCGGAAAATAAACTAAACAACGGAAGAAATTATGAAAAGAGTATTTATTGCTGTTAACTTTATTGTTTACGGGAGCAGCTTTTGGGTATGAATTTCAAGTTTCTCCCGTTGCCAAAGAAGGCCCTTTAGGCAAAAAACAACACCGGATGGATGAAAACGGGGAATATGAATGCGGCGTGTTGTTGATCAACACCAAAATCCCTAATATCAAGTTCAATTTATCTGGTATCGGTGGCTGCGGGGTGGAGAAAACCAAACGTGGATATGCCGTTTACTTGGGCAGAAATACTACGTATCTTACGCTGACCGCCCCCGGGTTTAAGTCTTTGCGTTGGGATTTGAGCCTTCCGGGCGGCATTCAAAACCAACAATATACTGCGAAAATTGCGGTGTTTGGGCAAGACCCGGCCACCTTTTCTGATTCCAACACCTTAAAAGGGGTGTTTAAGCAAAACGAAACGGGTTTGTATTCCCGCTTTGCCGGAAAGGGGAAAACCCTCTTAAAAATTAATACGGATTTGCCCTTTGCCACCTTGGAAGAGACGCTCCTCCGGCCCGGCTCTTATGCCGTAAGAGGGGAACAAACCGCCGCTCCTTACTATTTGCTCATTCCGTCCGGCACGGCATTGGGGCAGGTGTTGCGTCAAGAACGTTTAGCGGGCAAAATTCCATGGGATACGGTTTTAAAAGCCCCGGAGGATTACCAGCTGGATCTTAGCTGGGGAACGGAACAAGACCCTAACCAGTTGCTAAAAGAAGTAAAAAAACAGGTTAGAGTAAAAATTAACTAAATTTAGACCTTATCAGAAACCGGCTTTAAAAGGCCGGTTTTTGTTTTTTCAAAAAAGGCGTAGTTTTAATAAAAAAGTTGCGTTTCTATTTTGACAATACAATACAGATATTATAAAATATATCTAAGCGAATTTTAGGCAGCTGTATAGCGAACGCGGCAAGGTGAAACCCGCTAGTAAATGTATAGCGCAAAAGCCCGCTAATTTGGTATAATAAAATGTACTAAGTTAGACTTAAGGCAGCAAAATTCCACACCGGCTCGTCGGGAACGATGACCCGGAGGTGGGGTTTCTGCCCCATAATTTTTTTGTGGAAAAACATTTAAGGAAACAAAAAATGGCTGAAAAAACAGAAAAAAGAGCTCACGTGCTGAGCCAAGAAAGAATCCGCATTAAATTGCGTTCTTATGACCATCGCATGTTGGACGCCTCGGTTTCCCGCATTGTGGAAACCGCGCAGAAAACGGGCGCCATCGTGGCGGGGCCTGTTCTGTTGCCGGTTCGGATTAAAAAGTACACCGTACTTCGCTCTCCCCATACCGACAAAAAGAGCAGAGAACAATTTGAAATGCGCATTCACAAAAGACTCATTGATCTAAAAAGTCCCACCTCTAAGACCGTGGATGAATTGATGAAACTCGATTTGCCGGCCGGTGTAGATGTGGCAATCAAAAGCAACTAATAGGAAACCTGACAGAATATGACTGAAGAAATCAAAAATGCTGCTGGTGCCCAAGAGGCAACGCCCGTTGCTGAAGCGGCCAAAGCAGAAACTGTCAAAGAAGCTCCGGCTACGTTTCGTTTCGTAATCGGCGAAAAAGTGGGCATGACCCAGCTCTTTGATGAAAAAGGCAACCTGCATGGCGTATCCGTGGTAAAAGCGGGCCCGTGCAAAGTTGTACGTGTCAGAACCCAGGAAAAAGACGGCTACAACGCCGTATGCGTGGGTTTTGGCGAAGTGAAAGAAAACAAGCTGAACAAACCTGAACTTGGATACTTCAAAAAAGCCAATGTGGCGCCGGTAAAACACATGAAGGAATGCCGTGTTGCCGACGTGAACGGCTTTGAAATTGGTCAAGTCATTTCACTCGAAAAAATTTTTAAACCCGGCGACTATGTAGACGTGCAGGGTAAAATCAAAGGCCACGGCTTTGCCGGTGCGATGAAACGCCACGGTTTTGCGGGGCAGCCTGATTCTCACGGTGCTTCCGACAGAACCCGCGCTCCGGGGTCTTTGGGCTCCCGCCGCTCTTTGGGTAAAGTGCTTTCCGGTCAGCGCATGGCCGGCCACTATGGCACCACCACCCACACCGTTGCCAAGATTGAAGTCGTCAAAGTGGACAACGAAAATGGTCTCTTGTTCCTGAAAGGATCCGTCCCGGGAGCCAGAGGTTCCATCGTTTCCGTTTTGGAAACTTCCAAATTCAAAAAACACTATGTGGCGCCGCAGCAGCATAAAGTGTCTGCTTCCAAAGCCGCCAACAAGAAGTAAGGACTTTGACCCATGGAAACTAAAGTTTTAGATATCAAAGGAAAAGAAAAAGGGACCTGCGCTCTGCCGGACAGCTTGTTTGCCGTCAAAGCCAACCCGACCTTCCTGCACGAAGTCATCACCGCGTTTTTGGCTAACCAAAGAAGCGGCACCGCTGACACCAAAACCCGCAGCGAAGTTTCCGGTACCGGTAAGAAACCGTGGAAACAGAAAGGCACCGGCCGCGCCCGCCAGGGCAGCTTGCGCGCCGTTCAGTTCCGCCACGGCGGTATCGCTTTCGGGCCGACCCCGCATTCCTATCGTCAGGATTTGCCGGCCGCCAAAAGAAGAACCGCCCTTGCGATGGCGCTTTCCACCAAACTGGCCGAAGGCAACTTGGTGGTCTTGGATTCGTTGACTTTTAAAGAACCCAAAACCAAAGCTTTCGCCGAAGTGTTGGAAACCTTGTCCGCCGGCCGCAAGCCGCTCGTGCTGGACAACTTTGCCGACGCGAACGCCGCTTTGGCCTGCCGCAACGTGGAAGGGTTGACCCATATCCCGACGCAGGACATCAACGCCTACGTGGTGCTCAACAGCACGAAGGTCATCTTGACCCAGGCTGCCGTTGAAAAACTGTGCGAAACCTTCGCCAAGGAGGGCAAATAATGTCCCGCACGTATGAAATTTTGAAAAAGCCCCTGTTGACTGAAAAAAGCTTGATTGAAAGAGACAATCACAACCGCTACGGTTTTGTTGTTTCCAAAGACGCTTCCAAGGGCGAAATTAAAACCGCGGTGGAAAAAATCTTTAACGTAACCGTTACCAAGATCAACACGATTTCCGTCACGGGCAAGACCCACCGTATGGGTCGCTTCGAGGGCAAAAGACCTGATTACAAAAAGGCCTTTGTAACCTTGAAAGAAGGCGATAAAATTGAAGTGGTGGAAGCCGCTTCAAAGTAGCTGAAAGGAGAAACTACTAACTATGCCTATCAAGTCATTTAGACCTTACACCCCTTCCCGCAGAACGATCACGGTATCGGACTATTCCGACATTACCAAGACCACTCCGGAGAAGAGCTTAACCAAAGGTCTGCGCAAAACCGGCGGCAGAAACAACACCGGTATGATTATGGTGCGCCACATTGGCGGCGGCCACAGACGTGCTTACAGACAGATCGATTTTAAAAGAGAAAAATACGGCATTCCTGCCAAGGTTGTTTCTATTGAATACGACCCGAACAGAAGCGCGCGCATTTGTCTTTTAAACTACGCTGACGGCGAAAAGAGATATATTCTTCACCCGTTAGGCGTAAAAGTGGGCGATGTATTGATGTCCGGCCCGGCTGCAGATATTAAAGTGGGTAACTGCCTTGCTTTGAAAAATATCCCTGAAGGTACTTTTATCCACGCGATTGAGCTCAAAGTCGGCAAGGGCGCGCAGTTGGCGCGCAGCGCCGGCAGCCAAGCTCAGCTTATGGCCAAAGAAGCGGACTATGCCCATATCAAGATGCCGTCCGGCGAAATCCGCTTGGTACCCAGCGCTTGCTGCGCGACAATCGGCCAAGTAGGCAACATTGATCACGGCAACATCGTGATCGGCAATGCCGGCCGGAACAGACACCGCGGGGAAAGACCTACCGTCCGCGGTAGCGCCATGAACGCGGTAGACCACCCGATGGGCGGCGGCCGCGGTCACGGTAAAGGCGGCAACATTCCGCGCTCTCCCTGGAACCAGCAGACCCGCGGTTTGAAGACGCGCTCTACCAAGAAAGCGTTTGGCTGGATGATTATCAGCGACAGAAGAAAAAACAAGGTTAAGTAATTATGGGAAGATCAACAAAGAAAGGTCCGTATGTGGATTTAAACCTGTTGGAAAAAGTTCAAGCGATGAACGCTTCCAACGAAAAGAAACCTATCAAGACGTGGGCAAGAGCCTGCACCATTGTGCCTGAATTTGTGGGACACACTTTTTTAGTGCATAACGGCAGAAAATTTCTTCCCATTTACGTTTCCGAAAGAATGGTAGGATACAAGCTCGGTGAATTTTCTTTCACCCGTTTGTTCAAAGGTCACGGTGGCATGACGAAGGATTCCACCGCCCTGAAATAAGAGTTGAGGATTTGATATGGAAGCTTGTGCAAAAGCTAAATTTCAACGGTTTGGTAGCCGCAAGGTGAACCTGGTGTTGGATCAAATCCGCGGTAAAAACGTCAAGGCGGCGGAAGAAGTACTTCCTTTCGTAGCCAAACGCACCTCGGATTTGGTAGCCAAAACCTTACACAGCGCCGCTGCCAACTTGGAAGTCAAAGCCGGTAAAAAGCTGGACTTCAGCAAAGTCTTCATTAAAGAAGCGTTTGCGAATCTCGGCCCCAGCGGCCACTTGAAAAGAGTGCAGCCCGGCCCGCAAGGCCGCGCGATGCCTTACAAAAAGAGCATGTGTCATTTGACTGTTATCGTTACCGACGAAAAAAAGGGAGGTCGCTAATTTATGGGACACAAGATTCATCCCCGGTCAATCAGATTGGGATATATTCAGGATTGGCGTTCCAAATGGTTCGCGCCTAAGAATATGCCCGCGCTGATCATGGAAGATTTCCAGATCCGCAAACTTATTGACGACAAATTCAAAATGGCGGCCGTCAGCTACGTTGGCATTGAAAGAGCCGGCGCGTTCCTGCGCATCAACATTCACACCGCCCGCCCGGGCGTGGTGATCGGCAAAAAAGGCGCCGACATTGAAGCGTTGCGCAAAGAAATTGAAGCCATGACCGGCAGCAAGACGTTTGTCAACGTAATGGAAATCAAAAATCCGGAAACGGATGCCCAGCTGGTTGCCCAAAACATCGCCATGCAGCTTGAAAAACGCGCCCACTACGGTGCCGCTATCAAGAAAGCGATTGAAAAAGCGATGTCGGGCAAAGCGCTCGGTATTAAGATTATGGTATCCGGCAGACTCGGCGGTGCGGAAATTGCCCGCACGGAATGGAAACGCGAAGGCCGCGTGCCGCTGCATACCTTGTGTGCCGATATTGACTACGGTTTCACCGAAGCCAACACCATCAGCGGTAAAATCGGCATTAAAGTGTGGATTTTCAAGAGAACCCATTTTGCCAAATCTCCCAAAGAGATTATGAATGAACTCAAGAAACACCGCGACATGGAAAACGCTTCTGCCCAAGTCGTAACGGAACCCGTTGCGGCGGCCGAAGAAACCAAATAGAGGACTTTGACTTATGTTAATGCCTAAGAGAGTTAAATATCGCAAACCCTTCAGCGCGCCCCGCATTAAAGGCAACGCCAAGCGCGGCACGGAAGTGGTATTCGGCGAATTTGGGTTGAAAGCGTTGGAACCCAAATGGATTACCGCCCGGCAGATTGAAGCTGCCCGTATTACCTTGTCTCGTTTCATCAAAAAGAAAGGTAAACTTTGGATCCGCATTTTCCCGGATAAAGCGATCACGAAGCACCCGGCCGAAACCCGTATGGGTAAAGGTAAAGGCGCGCCCGAATATTGGGCTGCGGTCGTGAAGCCCGGCAGAATTTTGTTTGAATTGGAAGGCGCTTCTGTAGAAGACACCAAAAGAGCTATGCGTTTGGCTTCCGACAAACTGCCGATTAAGACGAAACTGGTAACCAGAAGGTAGTTTATGAAAACGAACGAAAAAGAAGCTTTGAAAAACAAAACGTTGGCCGAACTGAACGAAGCGCTCGGCAAAGCCCAGGAAAAGAAGTTCAACCTTCTTTTCAAACACAGCACCACTCCCATCGCCAACCCGATGGAAATCAGAGCTGTAAGACGCGAGATTGCTCTTTTGCAAACGCTGATTAATCAGAAGAAAGAGCAAAAATAGAGGTTTGAAACATGGAAAATCAAGAATCCCGTGCTAAAAGAAAGGTTCTCACCGGTGTGGTAGTGTCGGACAAGATGAACAAAACCCGCACCGTGACGGTGGAACGCCTGGTTCACGATGAACGCTACGGCAAGACGCTCAAAAGAGCGGCCAAATTCCACGCGCATGATGAGGCCAACGAAAGCAAAATCGGCGATAAAGTGGAAATTATGAGCTGCCGCCCGGTTTCCAAAACGACGAAATGGCGTGTTTCCAAGATTGTGGAAAAAGCCAGAGCATAGTTTTTAAAAACTACGGAGTTATTAAAGTATGATTCAATTAAGAAGCATAGTCAATGTGGCCGACAATTCCGGCGCCCGCAAAGTGCAGTGCTTTAAAGTGCGCGGCGGCCACCACCGGGATATCGCAACTTTGGGAGATGTCGTGATGTGCTCCGTCAGAGATGCGATCCCTACCTCCGCCATTAAAAAAGGCGACGTGGTTCGCGCGGTAGTCGTGCGCGTGGCCCGCGAAAAAAGAAGAAAAGACGGTTCCTACATTCGCTTTGATGACAACGCTGTTTGCATCATCAACGATAACGGGGAACCCAAAGGCACCCGTGTGTTCGGGCCTATTGCCAGAGAACTCAGAGAAAAGAACTTTTTGAAAATCATTTCCCTGGCTCCCGAGGTGGTATAGTATATGATTATCAAAAAGAAAGATACCGTTCTGGTGTTAGCTGGTAAAGACAAAGGCAAGAAGGGTGAAGTGAAATCGGTCAACCCGGCCAAAAACAAAGTAGTAGTGGCGGGCGTGAACTTGGTTTCCAAACACACGAAACCTTCTCAAAACAAGCAAGGCGGCATTATTCAGGTGGAAGCGGCGTTGGATGCTTCTAACGTAGCGGTCATCTGCGGCAAATGCAAAAAAGCCATGACGCCCAAAGTGCAAGTTTCGGCCGACGGTAAAAAAGTGCGCGTCTGCCGCAAATGCAACGAGCCGATCATTTAATCTAGGTACGAATTAAAATGACTAAGAAAGAAACCAAAAACGTGACGAAAGCGCCGGAAGGCTATCAGCCCAGACTCCAGGTGCTTTACAAAGAAAAAGTGCTTCCGGCCTTGCTCAAAGAAATGGGCGTAAAAAGCCCTATGGCCGCGCCGAAATTGACGAAGATCGTCATCAACATCGGTGTGAAAGAAGCCCGCGAAGACATTAAAGCGATGGAAGTGGCCAAAGACGATTTGACCGCTATCGCCGGACAAGCGGCCCAAGTAAGACGGGCCAAAAAGTCCATCTCCAACTTCAAACTCAGAGAAGGCATGCCCATCGGCGTGCGCGTAACGCTGCGCGGTGCGAAGATGTATGAATTTATGGAACGCTTCATCACCATCGCCTGCCCGCGTATTCGCGACTTCCAGGGTTTTAACCCGAGCTTTGACGGAAAAGGCAATTTGAACCTGGGTATTAAAGAACATTATATTTTCCCGGAAATTGATGTGGAAAAATCACCCAAAGCCCATGGTATGAACATTACGTTTGTAACCACGGCCAAGAACGACGAAAGCGGCCGCCTGCTCATGGATTACATGGGTATGCCGTTCCGCAAAGCGTCTAAATAATAGGAGCAAGAAACTTTATGGCTACTAAAGCATGGGTTGCAAAAATGGCTAAAGACCAAAAGTTCGCCGTGCGCTACCACAACAGATGCCAAATCTGCGGCCGCGCGAGAGGTTACTACCGTGACTTCGGTCTCTGCCGTATCTGCCTGAGAAAGATGGCACACCAGGGTCTCATCCCGGGTCTTAGAAAATCGAGCTGGTAATTACAGGAGGAGGTATCGCTTTCGGGCCAACTCCGGCAACGGAAAGTGGTTTGGGACGATAACCTATATTATGGATCCAATTGCAGATTTCTTAACCAGAATAAGAAACGCCAACATGAAGAAAAAAGAAAAAGTGGATATTCCTTTTTCTAAAATCAAAACCGAAATTGCGCGCATCCTCAAAGAAGAAGGATACATCGCCAATTTCAAAGCTGTCCACAACGAAACCAAGGGCGGCGTGGTGAGAGTATTTTTGAAATATACGCCTGACAACGAATGCGTTATCCAGGGCTTGAAACGGGTTTCCAAACCGGGTTCCCGCGTGTACAGCTCTTATAACAACATTCCCAAAGTGCGCGGTGCGTTTGGTATTTCCATTCTCTCCACTTCTAAAGGTTTAATGACCGATGCGCAGGCCAAAGCCGAAAAAATCGGCGGCGAGCTGTTGTGCCAGGTCTGGTAAGGGGGAACTATGAGCAGAATCGGTAAAAAGATCATCAACATTCCCGCCAAGACCAAAGTGGAAATTAAAGACAATGTAATCACCGCCACGGGCGCGTTGGGCACGTTGTCTTATACGATTCCGGAAGGAATCACCCCGAAGATGGAAGGCGCCGCTTTGACGTTCTCCATCCCGGAAAACCGCGTAAAAGAATTAAACGCGTTGCACGGCACGACCCGCGCCAACGTATTCAACATCATTGAAGGCGTAACGAACGGTTTTTCCAAAACGTTGGAAATCAACGGGTTGGGATATCGTGCGAACGTCGCCGGGCAGAAACTCAATTTGGAATTGGGCTTCTCCCACCCCGTCAATTTGGATATCCCCGCGGGCCTTACGGTCGTGGTGGATCCGAAATCCGGCGCGGTAACGATTAAAGGCAGCGATAAGTTTAAAGTAGGCGATTTCGCGGCCAAAATCAGAAGAATCAGACCTCCGGAGCCCTATAAAGGCAGCGGTATCAAATACCAGGGCGAACACATTGTTCGCAAAGCCGGTAAAACTGCGGCGGGAGGCAAATAATTATGGCCACTAAACAAGAAAGATATCAATACAGAAAGGACCGCAGCCGCGGACATCTGCTTAAAAACGGTGCCCACCGCCCGCGCCTTTCCGTGTACAGAAGCTTGAAATATATTTACGCCCAAATCATTGACGACAACACCCACAGCACGTTAGTGTCTGCGACGACGTTGTCCAAAGAATTTGAAGGCAAGTTTGACACCTCCGCCAAGAGCATTGAAGCCGCCAAAGCGTTGGGTGCCGCCATCGCCAAGAAAGCGTTGGAAAAAGGCATCAGCGAAGTGATGTTTGACCGCGGCGGACGCGTGTACCATGGCAGAATCAAAGCGCTTGCGGATTCCGCCAGAGAAGCAGGATTGAAATTCTAAGGTTTAGGTGAATTTAATGTCCAATGAAACGCTAGTGAAAAGCGACAACAGAAAAGAAGCGAAAGGCAAAAGAGCCGAGTTTCAAAAAGCAAGACCGCTCTCCGAAGGCAAGACGACGGTCATCCACGTAGCCAGAACGGCCAAGGTAGTCAAAGGCGGTAAACGCTTTGGCTTCCGCGCGCTCGTAGTGGTCGGAAACGGCCAGGGCAAAGTGGGCGTTGCTATTGGCAAGGCGAATCAGGTTCAGCTGGCAATCGCCAAGGCTGAATCCCACGCGAGAAAACACATGATCACGTTCCCGATCGTAGGCGAAACGATTCCGCACGAAGTCATCGGCAAATTCGGTGCCGCTTCGGTGTGGATGAAACCCGCCGCCCCCGGTACCGGTGTAATCGCCGGCAGCGGTGCGCGCTTATTGTTTGAAGCCGCCGGTATTAAAGACGTCTTGGCCAAAAGCCTGGGCAGCTCCAACCCGTGCAACCTCGTGTACGCCACGATGGAAGCTTTCAAACAGCTCAAGAGCAAAGAAACGGTGAACGTTTTGCGCGGCAAGGCTGAAAAAGCCCCGGCTGCCGAAGCCCCGAAAGCGGAAGAACCCGCCGAAGCCGCTAAGGCCGAATAGTTTTGTGGAGAGAATAAAATGGTAACTTTGAATAAACTTTTCCCTAAACATGGGTCTAGAAAAGAAAAAAGACGCTTGGGCTTGGGCCCCGGCTCCGGTTTGGGCAACTACTGCACCAAAGGGATGAAAGGGCAAACCTCCCGCTCCGGCAACACCCGCAAAGAAAGCAAAGAAGGCGGTCAGATGCCGTTGATCCGCCACACGCCGAAAAGCGGTTTTTCCAATAAAGACTTTGCCAGACGCTACGATTATGTAAACGTCGGCTCGTTGGAAAAAGTGTTTGCCGCGGGTGCCGAAGTAACCCCGGAAGCCTTGAAAAAAGCCGGCATCATTCACGATGTAACCCGCGTGAAAGTGTTGGCCAACGGTTCTTTGACCAAGGCTTTGAAAGTGTCCGCCCATGGTTTTTCCGCCACCGCGAAAGCGGCGATTGAAAAAGCCGGCGGCACTGTGACCGTGCTTGAACAGAAGACCAAATAATGGCTAACAACACAGTTGCAAATATCTTTAACGCCCCCGAACTCAAGAAGAGACTTCTCTTCTTGATCGGGGCGTTGGCTGTTTTCCGGATTGCGGCCGCAATCCCAATACCCGGCATCAACACCGATGTGTTGAAACAATTGTTTGCCGCACACCAGAACGGTATTCTTGGGTTTATGAATATCTTTTCGGGCGGCGCATTGGGCAAGTTTTCCATTTTGGCCCTGGGTATTATGCCGTACATCAACGCGTCCATCATCATGGGACTGGTGCGCGGAGCGCACATTTTCCCGGCGTTAGACAGGATGCACAAAGAGGGTGAATCCGGCAGAAGAAAAGAAAACCAGATTACCCGTATTTTTGCACTGTTTTTGGCGCTCTTGCAGGGCGCGATGATGACGTTTGCCATTACGAAAGTAGAAGGCGCAGGCGGCGTATCTGCGGTTGTAAATCCCTCTTTTATGTTCTTCGTCACCACCGTGCTGACGTTAGCTGCCGGTACGATGTTTGTGATGTGGCTGGGTGAACAAATTACGGAAAAAGGGGTGGGCAACGGTATTTCGCTCATCATCTTTGCCGGAATCGTAGACCGCTTGCCCGGCGCGATTATGGAAGTGGTCAACCGCGTACAAACGGAAGAAATGGATTTCTTCATGGCGCTTGTTATTTTCGGCGCGGCGGTGGTCATTACCGCGTTGGTGGTGTGGCTGGAAACGGCCCAGCGCCAAATTCCGGTGCAGTATGCCAAACGTCAGGTGGGCAACAAAACCTATGGCGGGCAGACCAGCTATTTGCCGCTGAAAATTGACCAGAGCGGCGTAATCGCGGTAATCTTTGCTTCTTCCGTGATTTCGCTGCCGCTGACGATTGCCAGCTTTAACCAGGAAGCTCCCTGGGCGCAGAAAATGCTGGAAGCCATGAACCACAGCAGCTGGCTGTATATGCTGGTGTTCTCGGCGCTGATTATCTTCTTCTGCTATTTCTACAACTCGATGACGATTAACCCGTCCGACTTGGCGGATAATATGAAGAAGTGGGGTGGTTTTATCCCCGGCATTCGCCCCGGCGAACCGACCAAGAACTACATTGAATGGGTCATGAACCGGCTGACGTTCTGCGGTGCCATTTTCGTTTGTTTGATTGCGGTACTGCCGGACTTCTTCCGCGCGGAATTTAACGTAGACTTTTATTTCGGCGGAACGGCGCTGTTAATCGTGGTAGGCGTTGCGTTGGATACGGTAGGCCAAGTACAGGCGCACTTGTTGGCGCGCAACTACGAACCGCTGATGAAAGGCAGCAAACGGATTAAAGGCCGCTGGTTTAACGTAGGCCAGTAATTTTAAACGGTGGGGAGATTGGGCTCTTGCAACGAAGAAGCGTCCGGTCTCCCTCCCTTCCGCCAGGGGCGGCCGCAAAGTGCTTGATCTCCCGGCGGGCGGAAAATGATTTTTGCGTTTAGATCTGCGGGTCTAAACGCGGTATTGTTTGTAAAGGACTTAAAAGTGAATATCGTTTTAATGGGTTGCCCCGGTGCCGGAAAAGGCACCCAATCGGCGAAACTGCAGGATGTGTTTCATTTAAAGCATATTTCCACGGGGGACGTGCTCCGTGCGGAAATTGCTTCCGGTTCCGCCTTGGGAAAAGAAATTGCCGGTATCATCAACAAAGGCAATTTGGTGCCGGATGAACTGATGATTTCCATTTTGGAAAAAATCGTAAAGGCGACGGACAAAGGAATTATTTTTGACGGGTTCCCGCGCACGGTGGCGCAGGCGAAGGCGTTAGACGAAATGATGAAACGCCTGCAGCGCGAAATTACGGAAGTAGTTATGATTGAGCTGCCGGAAAGCGAAGTGGTCAGCCGGATTGCTTCGCGCCGCCAATGCCGCAAATGCGGGGAAATTCTACACGTGGCGCCCGATGCGCCGGCCAGCAGTGCCTGCCCGGTGTGCGGCGGGGAGCTGTATACCCGCCCGGACGACACGCCCGAACGCGTGAAACACCGCTTGGAAGTGTATCACACGGAAACGCTGCCGGTAAAAAACTTTTACCAGAACAGCGGCAAGTATGTAGAAATTAACGGGAATCAAACGCCCGAACAAGTTTTTGAAGACATTGTACGTGTCCTCAAGAAGGTAAAATGATAGAAGTAAAAAACGATAACGAAATCCAAAAAATGCGGGAAGCGGGCAAAGTAACCGCGGCGGTCTTGAAGCAGATGACCGAAATGGTGAAGCCCGGCATTTCTACGCTGGATTTGGATCAGGCAGCCGAGAAGACGATCCGCTCCTTCGGGGCGACGCCGCTGTTTCTGGGCTACTATGGGTTTCCGGGCAGCATTTGCGCTTCGGTAAACGAAGAAGTCGTGCACGGAATTCCAAAAAAAGATAGAATATTAAAGAGTGGTGATATTATCAGTATCGATACGGGAGCCCGCCTTGACGGCTTCTGTTCGGATGCCGCAATCACCCTCGGTGTGGGGAAAGTTTCCGATGAAGCCCAAAGACTGATGGACGTAACCAAAAAGTCTTTATATAAGGCAATCGGGCAAGTCAAGCCGGGCCGTCGCTTAGGCGATGTGCAGCACGCGGTGGAAACTTTTGCCATATCCCAAGGTATGGGCGTGGTGCGTGATTATTGCGGGCACGGAATCGGCCGCAATATGCACGAGGAGCCCAGTATCCCGAACTTCGGGAAACCGGGCACGGGGCCGTTGTTGGAGAAAGGAATGGTCTTGGCCATAGAGCCCATGCTTACTGCGGGAACGTTTAGAGTCAGGGAGTTGGATGACGGCTGGACGGTGGTAACCAGAGACGGCAGCTACGCTGCCCACTTTGAACACACGGTAGCCGTTACCGCTAACGGCAGTGAAATTCTCACTGCTTTTGAATAAAATTCGGCCGCGCATTTAGCAACAAAAATGGCGCGGGCGGACGTTTGTTCTGAGATTTAATCCGGACTCGGAGTTGTATGAGCGATAAAATCGAAATTGAAGGTAAAGTCCTGGAAGCGCTGCCCAATGCGATGTTCAAGATAGAAATCCCGGGCGGGAAAGTTATTCTGGGGCATATATCCGGCAAAATGAGAGTTCATCATATAAGAATTCTTCCGGGCGACAAGGTCAGGCTGGAACTTTCTCCGTACGATCTGACCCGCGGGAGAATAACTTATAGGGAGAAATAAATGAAAGTCAGAGCCAGTGTAAAGAAAATATGTCAGAAATGCAAAATCATTAAACGCAACGGCGTCGTCCGTGTGGTTTGCGAAGTCGCGAAGCACAAACAGCGCCAAGGTTAATTTATAGGAGTTTTATAAGATATGGCTAGAGTCGCAGGTATTGATTTACCGAAAAATAAAAGAATAGATGTCGCGTTGGAATACATTTATGGCATCGGCAAGAAAAACGCCAAAGAAGTGCTTGCCAAATTGAACGGCCAGATTGATCCCGCCACCCGCGTGAAAGACTTGACCGAACAGCAGGCCGGTTTGCTCAACACCATTTTGCAGAAAGAATACAAAGTGGAAGGCGAATTGCGCCGCGAAGTGGCGCAAAACATTCACCGCGCCATTGAAATTGGTTCTTACAGAGGCCAGCGCCACCGCCGCAACCTGCCGGTTCGCGGACAACGCACCAAAACCAACAGCAGAACCCGCCGCGGCAGAAGAAAAACCGTGGGTTCCAAAACCAAATAAATTTAGAGATTAGGAATTTAAACATATGGCAGAAGAAAAAGTAACAACGGCCGCGCCGGCGAAAGCTCCCGCGGCGAAAGGAAGAAAGAAAAACGCCAAAGCACCGGTTTTCGGTGTGGTGCACATTTACTGCTCGTTCAACAACACGATTGTGACTGTTTCGGACGACAAGGGCAACACGATTGCTTGGTCTACCGCCGGATCTCACGGCTTTAAAGGCACCAAGAAAAGCACTCCGTTTGCCGCGCAGATTACCAGCCACAAAGCGGCCGAAAAAGCTGCCGCCATGGGCATGCGCGAAGTGGCCGTAAAAGTTTGCGGGCCGGGCCAGGGCAGAGAAACTGCCGTGCGCGCCGTGCAGCAAGCCGGCCTTACCGTGTCTTCTATTAAAGACATCACCCCCATCCCCCACAACGGATGCAGACCGCCCAAAGCCAGGAGAGTATAAAAATTTATGTCTAGATATACAGGACCCAGCTGCAAAAAGTGCAGAAAATTAGATTGCAAACTTTTCTTGAAAGGAACCAAATGCTACACCAACTGCGTGATTGACAAGTTGGCGGCCGTAACCAAACGCGGCGGCAAAGTCAGAAAAGCCAAAGTGTCCGAATACGGTGTTCGCTTGCAGGAAAAACAGAAAGCCAGACTGCAGTCCGGCATGTCGGAAATTCCGTTCCGCAATTTGTTTGACGCCGCCGCCAAGGCCGAAGGCCAGACGGGTGAAAACTTCTTGCGCAAACTGGAAACCCGCTTGGACAATGTCGTGCGCCGCTTAGGTTTTGCGGTTTCGCTGAAAGCCGCCCGCCAGCTCGTGCTGCACGGATGCGTAACCGTGAACGGAAAAGCGGTCAACGTACCGTCTTACCAGCTGCGCATCGGCGATAAGGTAACCCTCAACAACGCCTTGGCGGAAAATGTCCAGGTCAAGCAGGCTCTTACCGAAGCGGAAAAACGCAACCAGCGCCCCAGCTTTTTGGAATATGACGCGGAGAAAATGACCGGTAAACTCTTAAGATGGCCCGACAGAGCGGAAATGTCCTACCCTGTCAACGAGCAGCTCATCGTAGAATACTACTCTAAATAATTTGGAGGATACAATGGCTTTTAATGAATTAGTCCTTCCCCAAAAGATTCAGTTGGAAGAAAAGACTGCGTCCGACTCCTACGGTAAATTTATCGCGGAGCCGTACGAAAGCGGTTATGGCCACACGGTGGGCAACTCCTTGCGCCGGATTTTGCTGTCCGGTATGGAAGGCGCCGCCGTTACCGCCGTTAAAATCGCCGGGGCCGTGCACGAATTCAGCACGATTCCGAATGTACGGGAAGACGTCATCAACATCTTGCTTAACTTGAAACGCCTGCGCGTGAAAATGGAAGGCAAGAACCGCGACTGCCTGCAGCTGCATGTTGCCAAGCCGGGAGTGATCACGGCGGCCGATATTGAAGAATCCGACGGAGTGGAAATCGTCAATAAAGACCTGACCCTGGCCACCTTGGAAGTAGGCGGCAGCTTGGATATGGAAATTGAAATTTCCCGCGGCAAAGGCTATGTTCCTGCCGAAGATTTAGCCAAAATTCAGCGCCCGGCCGGTTTTATTCCGGTGGATGCGCTGTTCTCTCCCATTGTGAAGGTTCACTACGATGTGGAACCGGCCCGTGTGGGGCAGAAGACGGACTACGACCGCTTGATTCTGGAAATCACGACCGACGGCACGTTGCTGCCGGCCCGCGCGTTGCACCGCGCGGCGGTGTTGCTGTCCAACTCGCTGCATATTTTCACGATTGAAGGCGAAGACGACTGCGTAGCCACCACCAGCGACGAAGCGGTGGAGGAACCGGTTTCGATGACGGGTTCCGTGGCGGGGGCGAACGTCAATTCCAAACTGGATGAATTGCTCAACCAATCCATTGAGTTTATTGAATTGTCTTCCCGCTCCATCAACTGCCTCAAGTCCGAAAACATCAACACGGTGCGCGACTTGGTGAAAATGTCCGAAGACGATCTGAAAATGATCAAGAACTTCGGCGCCAAATCCATGGACGAGATTAAAGAAAGACTTGCCGAGATGAACCTTTCGCTCGGTATGAAAATTTAAGGAGTAAGTTTTAGTATGATTAAAAATACCGGATACAGAAAACTTGGCAAGACTGCGTCCCACCGCAAAGCGATGCTCAACAATATGGCCACGAGCATTATCCTTCACGAAGAAGTGAAGACCACCTTGCCCAAAGCCAAAGAAGTCAGACGCGTGGTGGAAGGGTTGATTACCCTGGCCAAAGCCAAAAACGAACGCGCCGCCAAAGACACCTTGAAAGATGCCGCGGCCATGAAAAAGCTGTTTGAAGTGTTGGCTGCCCGCTATGCCAACCGCGCCGGCGGTTTCTGCCGCATTTACCGCGCGGGTGTGCGCCAAGGCGACAACGCCCAAGTGGCTATCGTTAAATTGGTAGAATAGGGGACTTTATGGTAATAGACTATCTGGGAGGGCTTTTCTCCTCAGACTTAGGGATGGATCTGGGTACGGCCAACTGTCTGATTTATGTAAAGGACAAAGGCATCGTATTGCGGGAACCGTCCGTAGTCGCTGTGGAACGGGAAACCGGCGAAGTAAAGGCCGTGGGGGCCAAAGCCAAGCAAATGCTGGGCCGTACGCCCGCCAACATCGTGGCCGTACGCCCGATGAAAAACGGCGTGATTGCGGATTTTGAAGTTACGCAGGAAATGATTCGCTACTTCATCCGCAAAGTTCACAGCAGAAGCAGTCTGTTACGTCCTAGAATTGTAATTGGCATTCCCTCGGACATTACCGGCGTGGAAAGACGCGCGGTGGATGACGCCGCCCGCCAAGCGGGTGCGCGCGAGGTCTATTTGATAGAGGAGCCCATGGCTTCGGCCATGGGCGCCGATTTGCCGATTGCAGAACCGCATGCCAGCATGATTGTGGATATCGGCGGCGGTACGACGGAAGTGGCCGTCATTTCCCTGGGGGGAATGGTGGTGGCCAAATCCATTGATGTGGCCGGCGACGAATTGACCGAATGCATTGTGCAGTATTTCCGCAAGAAATACAACTTGATTATCGGCGAAACGACGGCGGAAGAAGTAAAAATCAATTTAGGCTCCGTCTATCCCTTGAAAGAAGAAAAATCCATGGAAGTAAAAGGGCGCGACCAGACGCAAGGCCTGCCCCGCACGCTGACGGTAACTTCGGAAGAAATCCGCCAAGCGCTCATGGAACCGGTGCGGCTGATTATTGACGTCATCAAGAGCACCTTGGAAGAAACTCCGCCCGAGCTCGCGGCCGACCTGGTGGACAGAGGCTTGGTAGTGGCCGGCGGCGGCAGCCTGCTAAGAGGCATTACCGAGCTGATCCGCAAAGAAACGGACATTCCCGTTCACCGTGCGGCGGATCCGCTGAGCTGTGTGGCGTTGGGTACGGGAAAATTCTTGGAACAGTTGAACGAAAAAGGCTCCCGGTTCTTTGGTTCCCGCCACAAATCTTTCTAGCGGACGGTTGCTGAAAACATTTAAAGCGGACACGGTTCTTTCGGGGACAGTGTCCGCTTTTTGATTTTTGATATTTTGCCTATATGGGTTTCCCCGGTAAATTTAAATTTTAAGTTTACAGGCGTACTTTGTCCGGCCCCGATAGCCGGAAAACACAAATTTTGCGGGGAAAAGAAATTTTAAATTTGATATGTCATTGCGAAAAAAAACACCTAAAAAACAAACCACGCCGGGGGCCCGGCGGCGGTTTTTGCTGCCCCTGTCGTTTTTGCTGCTTTCCTTTTTATTGATGATCTTGCCGCTGGAAGGCTTTGTGTCTTCGGTCAAAGCGGTATTGGCGTACGTTTTTATTCCGCAGGTGCGTTTGGCGCACGGGACGGCAAAATATGCCGAAAATGTGCATCAAACGGTGCGGGAACTGTTAGACGCCCACCGCGAAAACCGCGAACTCAAGCAAGAAATTGAAATGACCAAATTGCTGGCCTCGCAGGCGGAAGCAATTTTGGACGAAAACGGACGGCTGACGGAAATTTTGCGTTTAAATCCGGCCCGCCGCTGGACGGGGGTTTGGGCCAAAGTGGCGTACCGGGAGCCTACGCAGTGGAACACGGTCATTATTGACAAAGGCAGCCGCGACGGCATCCGCGAAAGAAGCGCCGTCATTTCCATGCAGGAAGGGAAAGAGGGCCTGGCGGGCGTAGTGGTGGAAGTAACGGAAAATACGTCCAAGGTGTTGCTGGTGCGGGATGAAGATTTTTCGGCGGCCGTTTATCTGGAGCGTGGTCAGGAAGAAGGCCTTTTGGTAGGAAACGGGCCCCGGCCGGTGCGCATTAAGTATATCCCGCTTTTAACACACGTGGAAAAAGGCGACAAAGTGTTTACGGCCTCCACCAGCAGCATTTTTCCGGCGGGGATTTTAGTGGGGGAAGTAAGCGGCGTGCGGGAAGATGAAAGTTTCCAAACGGCGCTTACGGTCAATGTCGATCCGCTTGTGTCTTCGGCGGCGGTCAAAGAAGTGTTTGTGATTTTGGATAACGAGGCGAAAAAATAACTATGTGGAGTTTTGTAAAACTGGTTTTTTTATTTGTACTGGCCACTGTTTTTCACTGGGCGTTTGCGTCTATTTTTTCGTACTGGGGGCTGAGCGTAAACATTTTGCTCGCGTTTGCGGCGGCGTTTTGCGCCGTTTTAAAACCGGCTTTCGGCTATCCGGCGGCTTTTTTCTGTGGGCTGTTTTTGGATTTTTTCGGTACGAAACTTTTTGGCAACAACGCCTTTACGTTTACGGTGTGCGCGTGTATTGTTTATAATTTGTCCGAACGATTTGATTTTGATGCGTTCTTCCCGCAAATTGTTACCGTCTTTGGGCTTACCTTCCTGGCGGGGGTATTGAACAGTTTGCTTTTCCTGTGGTTTACGTCGGCCGCCCTGTGGCCGGGATTTTGGAGCTTATTGGGCGGGGCTTTTGTAAGCGCCGTTTTTGCGCCGGTCGTTTTTTGGCTGGTGCGACGGGTGCTGGGCAAAGGAAGCATCTGCCGGCAGTTGTAGAGTACAATCAACATGGCTGTTACCAAGATTTTTTTTAACGCGCGTTTAAAAGTGATGATGGCCCTGGCTTGCATTGCAGGCGGCGTGATTGCGCTGCGCCTGGTGGACATACAAGTACTTCGCCACCAAGCTTACTTGCAAATGGCGGAGCGAAACCGCACCCAAGTTATCTATCAAACGGCGCCGCGCGGACGTGTGTTTACGGCAGACGGCGTGGCCGTGGCCACCAATGCCCCTTCTTTTAGTTTTTATTACTTGGGCGCGGGAAATACAGACCCCGCGTACTTGGAACAGCTGGCGCGCGATTTTGCCCCGCGGCTTAAAATGACGCCGCAGGAAATTCTTGCCAAGTTGGAGCAGGGCGTCAAAACCGGAAAAGCCACGCTGCTGGCGGAAAACTTGTCTACCAAAAGCACGGTCGCCTTGCAGGAACTGCAGCTGTATTACCCCGGTGTTTATTTGATTGAAGAAACCAAGCGAACCTATCCGTATGGCGGGTTTGCCAGCCATTTGCTGGGATATATCGGCAGTATGGACGACCGGGAATGGCGCAACCGCGATTTGCGGATGGGGTATCGGTTAAATTCCAAGATCGGCAAGAACGGGATTGAGAAAAAATTTGAAAAAGAATTGAAAGGGCGCGACGGCGGCGTGTATTTGGAAGTGGATTACCGCGGGCGCGTCAAAAGCATTATTCAAGACAAAAAATGGTCGGCCGGAAGTGACGTCTACCTGACGCTTGATTTTAAACTGCAGCAGGCGGCGGAAGAAGGCCTCAAAAAATCGAACACGGGCCGCGGCGCCGCCGTGGCGCTGGATCCGCGCACGGGGGCGGTGCTTGCTATGGCCAGCGCGCCCGCGTACGACCCGAATATTTTTGTGCAGTACAGCGACGAAGAAAACCCCAAGCAGTCCAAAAAAATAAGCGAATACAATTTAGCCATTCAAGGCACTTATCCGCCGGCCTCCACGTTTAAAATCATCACGGCGGCGGCCGCGCTGGAATACGGCCACCTGGATGTGCACCGCAAAATCAACTGTCCCGGCTATTATGATTCCGGCCCGCGGGTGTTTAAGTGTTGGGGCACCCACGGCCCGGTGGATTTTTTTGACGGGATGAGCAATTCCTGCGACGTTTATTTTTACCAAGTGGCCGCCCAAACGGGCTCGGCCGCCATTGAACGGGTGCAGCGCAAATTTATGTTTGGCCGCCAAACCGGGATTGACCTTCCGGGGGAAAAAGCAGGCAACCTCTACGGCCCCACCCGCCGTGCCCGCAACAAAACCTATTGGTTCATCGGCGATACGTTAAACCTGTCTATCGGGCAGGGGGAACTGCTGGTTACGCCGCTTAAACTGGCGCAGTTTGCGGCGGCCGTGGCCAGCCGGGGCAACGTATACCGGCCTTATTATGTGGACAAAATCGTCAGCAACCAAACCGGCAAAGTCCAGCAAATCGGCAAGACGGAAATTTTGCAAAAAGCCGATTTAAAGCCGGAAACTTACGATTTGCTCTTTCAAGCGCTCAAACACACCGTAGACCACGGCACCGCCGCGCGGGTGCGCATTGAAGGCTTGGACGTATACGGCAAGACCGGCACGGCCCAAAACCCTCACGGGGACGACCACGGCTGGTTTTTGGCTTTTGCCGGGCGGAAGGGGGAGGAGCCTTCCATTGCTTTGGCGGTATTTGTGGAATTTGGAAAAGGCGGCAGTTCCGCCGCCGGGCCGATTGCCCGCTCCATGCTGGAGGCCTATTTTGGTGTTGAAAAGCCCGCGCCAAAGCCGGCCGCGGCCAAAGTGCCCCAGCGGACGGAAGAGGATTACGAAGAATTGTTGACTCCGGGAGAACAAGATGGCAGCATTTAGAAATTTTACTTTGCGCTCCGGCCGCAGCCGGTTGGATTATATTTTGTTTGGCGCGATGATTGCACTGGTGGTGTTGGGGGCGCTGTGTATTATGTCGGCGGTTAACAGCTTGTCTTTTTCCAACCCCGTGGTGCGGACGCACCTGGTCGCGCTTCCGATAGGGGCGCTGGCCTTTTTTGTGGGGTGGAGTTTTAACTATCAGATTTTTGACGAACAGTGGAAGTACCTGTATGGGTTTATTTTGGCGCTGTTGATAGGCGTTCTTTTGTTTGGTTCCTATCAGCGCGGGTCGCGCTCGTGGTTTGTGTTTCCGTTCTTTTCCATGCAGCCTTCCGAAATTTGCCGCGTGTGCACCATTTTGGTGGCGGCGGCATACTTAGACCGCCGCGGCCAGCGGATTCGGGACGTGTCCAGCCTGTTTGGGCTGGGGCTGCTGTTGCTGCCTATTTTCGGGCTGATTATGATGCAGCCGGATTTTTCTTCGGTTGTGGTTACGCTGCCGGCGCTGTTGGTGCTGCTGTTTTGCACGGGAGTAAACGTATTTTATTTGGGGCTTATCGGTTTGTTTGTCGGCGTGGTGGGCGTTTTTACCGTGGGGTGGACGTATATTTACCTGCATCCGGAGCTGTTGGATTATTGGATTGTAAACGCTTTTTATCAGCTGGCGCACAGCCCGTGGTATATGGCGGGATTTTCGGTGTTGGTGATGTTGGGCGGCTACGGGGCGTGGTGGTTTTTTAAACAGCTTCGCATCTTTTTGCCGTCGTTTTATTTTGTGGTGGCTACGCTGGTGGTGTTGGCGGGGCTGTTTGGCGGAATTGTGGTAGACCATCAAATGAAACCCCACCAGCGCAAACGCGTGGAAACGTTTTTAGCCCCCCGTTCCGACCCGCAAGGCGCGGGATACAACGTGCTGCAGGCACAAATCGCCATGGGAGCGGGTGGCATTTTGGGCACGGGGCTTTTTTCGGGCACGCAGTCGCGCTTGGGGTTCGTGCCGGAAAAACATACCGATTTTATTTTGGCCGTAGTCGGCGAAGAACTGGGCCTGTGGGGCACGCTGATGGTGCTGGGGCTTTATCTGCTAATTTTGTGGCGGACGATTGTGGTGGCCTACAGCGCCAGCGACCGATACGGCTATCTGGTGTGTGCGGGCATTTTCGGCATGTTTTTTACGTATATGCTAGTCAATTTCGGCATGCTGATTGGCATTGTGCCGGTGGCGGGGATTCCCCTGCCGTTTATTTCGTACGGAGGTTCCAACCTGGTGGCCAGTTTGTGGGCGCTGGGGGTGGTGCAGTCCGTATATGCGCGCCGCATACGGGCATAAAAAGATGATAAATACGCCAAAAATTTATAAAATGCGTATAGTGCTAAGCGGGCCTGAAAAAGGCACGGGGCACACGAACCTTTTTAACGCGCTAAGGAATATGGTGCTGGCGAGCGGGCTTGCGTTTGAGCCGGCCAAGATTAATAAAAACTGGCCCCGCCTGGCGTACGGCCCGGCACCGGCTTTTGGCCAGCGTGCGGAACGGGAGTATTTGGATATTTACCTGACGCAGCCTGTTTCGGCCGAACACGTGCGCCAAGCGCTGCAGCGGGTATTGCCGCAGGGAGTGGCACTGCTTGGCGTGGATCGGGTTCCGTATGCCTTGCCTTCGGTGCAGCATCTGGCGGCTGCGGCCCGTTACCGGGTGGAAGGAAATTTTGAATTGTACGGCCCGGAAAAAACGCCGGAAGAATTTTTTAATGCCCCCCGCATTGATTTGGTGCGCCGGGCAGAAAACGGCCTGAGCCTTACACAGGATGTAAAAGCGTACGTGGCGGGGGCCGAGCTCCTTTCGCCGCGTGTGTTGCGCATGACGCTGACGTGCGTGGAAGGGAAATGGATCAAACCGCAAACGGCGGTAGCCGCGTGGCTGGGGCTGAATGTGCCGCTGCAGGACGAGCTGTTTACGGTAGAAGGTTTATCGTTTATAAGGGAAGGACTCTTCTGGCAGGACAGCCAGGGAGCGCTTCATTTGATTTAACACGCCCCACATTTGGGGAACAGAGAGGATTTGAATTATGAGTAAAAATTTGGAAGGACAGCCCACCGTAGAAGTATTGGTGAATACGTCTTTTGAAGAAACGCGCATCGCGATTTTGGAAGATGAACGCGTCAACGAACTGATTTGGGAGCGCCGCGGCGCACTCAATATCGTAGGCAACATCTATAAAGGCGTGGTGGAAAACGTACTGCCCGGCATTTCCAGTGCATTTTTAAACATCGGGTATGAGAAAAACGCCTACCTGTATATTTCCGATGTGTTGGGCGGCGACAAAAAAAATATCGACAAAGTGCTCCACAAAGGACAGGAAGTGATGGTGCAAGTCGTCAAAGACGCCATCAGCACCAAAGGCATGAAAGTAACGATGGACGTTACCCTTCCCGGGCGCTATTTGGTACTGACGCCGCACCAAAGCTTTGTGGGCGTATCCAAAAACATTGAAGACTCCGAAGCGCGCCATAAATTAAACGAAATTATGCAGGAACTGGCCGCCAAACACTTGGACGGCATGGGCTGCATCGTGCGCACGGAAGCCGAGGAAGCCACCAAAGAAGAACTGGAACGGGAAGTGAAATACCTGTACCGGCAGTGGCAGTCCATCGTGAAAAAATTTGAAGCGGCCCGCGGCCCCAAACTGCTGCACGAAGATATGGACGCCGTGCTGCAGGTAGCGCGGGACGTGCTGTCCGAAAATGCCAAGGTGTATTTGCTGGACAGCAAAAAAGACTATGAACGCGTCTTGGATTTTGTGGAGAAAAACTCGCCCGATCTGGCCGACCGCGTAAAACTCTACAAAGGCAAAACCCCTATTTTTGAAGCGTACGACATTGAAACGGAAATCGACAACCTGCGCAAAACCAAACTGCCCTTGCCAAACGGCGGCAGCATCATTATCCAAGAGGCCGAATCCCTCTGCGCTATTGACGTAAACACCGGCAAATTTACCGGCAACAAGTCGCAGGAAGAAACCGTTACCCAAACCAACATTGAGGCCGCCAACGAAATCGCCCACCAGCTGCGCCTGCGCAACATCGGGGGGATTATCGTGATTGACTTTATTGATATGCGCAAAGCCTCCAGCCGCCACCGCGTGGTGGAAGCGCTGGCGCAGGCCGTCCACGGCGACCGCGCCAAAATCCGCATTCTGCCCATTACGCGCTTGGGTTTGGTGGAAATGACCCGCGAACGAAAACGCGCCAGCACAGGCAGCTTTATCAGCGAAGAATGCCCGCAGTGCCACGGTTCGGGGCGTGTTCTCTCGGCCGAGAGCATGCGCATCAAAATTCAGCGCGAAATTTACGACCTGACCAGCGGCCGCCCCGGCGGCAATCTGCGGGTGGTGCTCCATCCGGTGCTGGCAGAGGCTATTAAGGCGCGCCAGGAAGACATTGAACAAAACATCCACCGCACGCTTAAAATCCAGGCGGATCCGCAGCTTGCGTGGGAAGACTACAAAATCGTCTTGGAATAACCGATATACGTCCGGCCGCTAGGGCCGGACGTTTCTTGCTTACTATGAAACGTCTGTGTAAATTTTTATTGTCGGGGCTGTTGTGCTTGTTCGTTTCCGGGGCGGGGCACGCCTTGGAAAAAGTGGATTTTATCGTTTCCGGGCGGGATAAAGGCTCCGTATCGGCGCTGGAATCCAACGGCGTAACCTATGTGGACGTACAGAAAACGGCCCGCAAATTTGGCACCGGCATTGAACTGTTTGCACAATCCAAGCAAGCCAAAATTTCCACCAAAGGCTTTTATGCCATTTTAACGGCGCCGCTGGCGGAAATTATCATCAACGCCCAGCCGCACACGCTTTCCGCCCCGGTATTGATTCAGGGCAGTAAAATGATGGTGCCGGCGGAATTTTTTCTCCTGCCGCAGTTTCAGGAAGCGGTGGACAAATATGTCTCTTTTCAAGACGGAGCTTTCTACGTAGAGCGGCGTTTTAATTTGGAATTTTCCGGCGAGCAAAAAAACAAAACGGACACTTTGCTGGTGTTTGACGCCCGAAAAAAAATCGCGTACGAAACAAAACAACTTAACAAACATACGGTAACGGTTACGTTTCCCAACGTGACGCTCAAGCGGGATTTGCACTCGCGCACGCGGACGGATTTCATCGCGTCTATGGACGTACGGCAAGGGCGCAACGGGGAAGCCGTTTTGAAAGTGATTTTGGGCAAAAACGCCAAAGACTGGAGCTTTACCGAAACGGATGGAAAACTGGTATTTCGTGCCGGGGCGCAAAAAGCGGCGCCCGTATTGGCGGCGGCGCCCGCCGCGCAAAAGGCCGAAGCGCCCACTTCTCAGCCGGACGCAAAACCTGCCCTTAAAGGGCCTTCTCTTGCCAACGAAAAGCCTTCCGTTTTAATGGAAGATGACGGTTTTATTGAAATGAAAGCGGCCCCCGCGGTTCAGCCCGTTATGAAGGCGGAAAAACCCGCGGCGTCCAAACCGGCGCCGGTTATTAAAGCGGAGCCGAACCCGTTGGCCATTCGTACGGCCCATAAAAAAATGCGCATTATGGTAGACCCCGGCCACGGCGGGAAAGACCCGGGTGCCGTGCGCGGGCGCTACCGCGAGAAAGACTGGAATTTGGACGTAGCCAAGGAGCTTGCGCGCCTGCTTAAAAAAGGCGGGTTTGAAGTGCAAATGACACGCGACAACGACACGTTTATCGCCCTGTCTGAACGCTCCAAAAAAGCCAACCAGTTTAAAGCCGATTTGTTTGTGTCCATCCACACCAACGCGTCCAAAAACCGCAGTGCAAACGGCTTTCAAGTCTATTTCCGCTCGGAAAAAGCCACCGACAAGGAAGCTGCCGAAGTTGCCGCCTTGGAAAACGAAGCCATGCAATACGAAGAGGTGCACTACAACTTTGTAGACGCGCTGCTGCAGTCCATGGCGAAGAACGAGTACATTAACGAAAGTTCCAAACTGGCCGGCTATGTGCGCAATGCGGTGTATAAACAGCCGGGCATCGGGATTGCCGTAAACCAAAACAACAGCGTGCGGCAAGCCAATTTCTACGTATTAAAGGGCGTCAACAGTCCGGCCATTTTGGTGGAAATGGGCTACATCAGCAGCAGCAAAGACCGCGGCCGCCTGGCCAACGGCACCGTGCGCGACCGCACGGCAAAAGGCATTTACACCGGCATTGTCAATTATGCCAAGAAAGAAGGTTGGATTGATTAAACTTAAAAACCCGCTTGCCCGCGGGTTTTTAACTGCTTAGCACAAAGGAACGGCCTCTTCATGAAAGCATTTCTGGTTTTGTTTTGGATTTTTGCCAAAATCGGCACGTTTACGTTAGGCGGCGGGTACGCCATGCTGCCACTTATTGAAAAAGAGCTCGTGGACAAACAGGCCTGGCTGGACAGAAAAGAATTCTTGGATTGCGTGGCGGTGGCGCAGGCGGCGCCGGGCATTTTGGCCATCAACGTGGCGATACTGGCCGGATATAAGATTAAAAATTTTTGGGGCAGCGTGATTGCTTCTTTGGGGGCGGCGCTGCCCTCTTTTGTGATTATTTTATTAATTGCCCTGTTCTTTAACGAGTATGAACATAACCCCGTGGTGCAGCGGGTGTTTATGGGCATTCGCCCGGCGGTGGTGGCGCTGATTGCGGTGCCGGTGTTTAATTTATCCAAAGCGGCCGGCATTACGTATAGGACGGTGTGGATCCCGGCCGTTTGCGCGGGGCTGGTGTGGCTGCTGAAGGTGTCGCCGGTATATATTATTTTGGCGGCGGGGTTGGGCGGTTTTCTCTATGCAAGGCATAGCCGGAGGCATCCGTGATCTACTGGAAATTATTTGTTACGTTTTTTAAGATCGGCCTGTTTAATTTTGGCGGCGGATACGCAATGATTTCGTTTATGCAAAACGAAGTAGTTTTTAAGCACGCGTGGCTGACCACGGCCGAGTTTACCGACGTGGTAGCCATCAGCCAAGTAACCCCTGGCCCGGTAGGCATTAACCTGGCTACGTATACGGGCTATACGGCGGCGGACGGCGTGTGGGGGGCGTGTGTGGCCACGCTGGCGGTGTGTTTGCCTTCTTTTATTTTGATGCTGGCAGTCAGCAAATTCTTTTTAAAATACCGCAAGGCCGCATCCGTAGAGGCGGTGTTTAGCGGTCTTCGCCCCGCGGTAATAGGGCTGATTGCGGCGGCGGCGTTGGTGCTGTGCAACCGGGAAAATTTTGTGGATGTAAAAAGTCTTCTTTTCTTTGCGGCGGCATTTGTGGCGGTGTGGAAATACAAACTGGGCCCCATCAGCGTGATAGCCGTATGTGGGCTGGCGGGGTGGATAGTATATTAAAGATAGAATAAACTAACTTTTTCAAAATAAAACAAGTAAAGCAAAATACTATTTATGCCGACGGTATTTTGCTTTTTTATTAAAATACTTGTTAGTTTATCCTAACTTTTGTATAATAAATATACCTAAGCAAGGGAGGACTCCATGAACAGTAATTTTTACACAAAAGCAGTGGTTGTTTTTGCCGTACTTACCGGATTTGCCGGCTGGGGGGCGGCCCAGACCGTAAAAGAGATGAAACCGGCTCTAGATCGGGCAGCCGTTCAAGCCGAAAAGAAGCATCGGATGCAAACGTCCGTTGTAAATTTAAATTTCCGCTGGGAAAAAGAGGTGTACTTGAGCGACTTTGTTTCCCGCCGCCGCCCGGGGTTTAAAGACACGTTCATTCAACGGAAACAAAAAAATACCTCTTGCCGCGGGGTTTTGGTGGAAGGCGGCCGCCGCGTGCTGACGCCTGTGCAATGTGCGCAAGCGCCGGAGGGATTTACGCTTAAGTCCGTTACGCTTCTTTTTTCCAATGGACAAAAAGGGCTAGGTTCCAAGCGGACGGTATCTATGAATGGTGAATTGGCGGAAATTTGGGTTTCGCCGCAAGTAACAAAAGGGTTAAAAGGTGTTCCGCTGGCAACAGTGGCCCCGGGGGAAAGTTTGGCGGATGCTTTTGGAAACAGCGTTTTGGATGAATTGTTGCAATTTTTTATTAATCGGGGGGTAGTATCGGGGCGGGCGAACCGAATAACGGGGACAAAAAATACCCTGCAAGTGGGCGATCCCTTCTTTTATCAAGGAAAGGTGGTTGCTTTGGTGCGGGAAGTTCCCTCCCGCCTGCCCGTTTCTTTTTGGGGCGGCGTTTCCGAAAAACCGCTGACTCTTTTACGCACGCAACACCAAAAAGGGCTGTTTGCGTTCAGATAGCAAAACTTCCTCTCCTCAAGCCAGGGACGAGGGGGTCTCCTATAAACCGCCGGTTTGCAGCCGGCGGTTTTTTACCGAATTCAAATGTAAAACGTAAAATACGGCGTATGAAAAGGACGGCAGACAGTCCATGCAACAACATGGGGATTTCCTTAATTGTGCATAGGAATATATTTGGAGGTGTGTGTTTGTGATTTCTTGCAGAAAAAATTTTGGGTCCATCAAACATGTGATTTGAAGCGCATGCATGAATGGAAATGAAGCTCCTGTTGAGCTTGACTCATTTTTTTTTTGATAAATTTTGTCTATGGACGAAAATTATCAAAAATTATTCTCTGAAGGGAAAAATGTCGGATTTACGCTTATAGAGCTGTTGGTAGTGGTGTTAATTATAGGCATTCTGGCGGCCGTTGCGGTGCCGCTGTATGAACAAGCTGTATGGAAAAGCCGTTCCGTTCCCTTACAGGTATGGGCCAAGAATTTATTGGAAGCGCAGGAAGCCTATTATATGGCTAACGGGCGCTATACCCGCTGTTTGGATTTACTGGATATAGATTATCAAAAAACATTTTCTAAAGTGATTACCCAAGAGTCGGGATATTGGGACGGCGGCCACTGGGCGAATGACTGCGTAATGACAGTTGCAACGGAAAATGATTTTCCCGGGATGACACTTATGACGGAGGGACAGTTTATCCGCGTGGTATTTTCTGCGGGGAAATACGCCGAGCATGGGTTTGGAGTCTATTTGTCGCTCCCGCGGGAAGACAGAAAAGTAGGGGGGGTTATAAAGCAATGTACGAATCCCAACTGGCCCGAATGGAAGAAATTCTTACAAAGTATGGGCTATCAAGATGTAGTGGTGGGAACTTACCTGTGTTATCAGCAAGTCAATCAATAGTGTTAGAGTGTGTCCACCTATTTGAAGGGATAGCGTCCAGCTGCTTGTGCCGTCGTTATTAGGTTGTGGTTTCATCTTTGAGCCGGGCGTCTTCCTGCGGTTCTTCGCGGTAAGTCAGTTCCACTTCCGCAAAAATAGAGCCTTTATTTTCGTTTAACCAGCGGCGGTGGCTTTTGTAGTCTGGGCTAAACTGCGCCACCAACTGCCAGTATTCCTGCCCGTGGTTCATATGCACCAAATGGCAGAGTTCATGCACCATTAAATAATCCTGTACGGCCAGCGGCATTTTGATGATGCGGTAGGAATAATTGATGTTTTTCTTGCCCGAACAGCTGGCCCAGCAGGTCTTTTGGTCTTTAATGACGATGTTGTTAAACTCTACCCCAATTTTCTCCGCCCATTCTTTTGTTTTGGCTTTCAGCGTTTCGTTGGCTTTGTTGCGAAGCCACTCCGTTACCAGTGCAGACGGGTCGGAATCTTTGGAATGCAAGTAGATGTGAAAAATTGTTCCGTCAAACGCCACGCCCTCTTCTTGGTCGGGCGTTACGTACATGCGGGCTTCAAACAAATCGCCGTTATAGAGCACTTTGTTGTCCGTGTCGGAAGGCGTTTGCACAGAGGCGGCGCCCGGTTTGGCGTCCGGCTGGCCGAATACCTCCGGCAGCTCTTTTTTGAGCCGTTCGATAAACAGTTTTACGTCGCTGATGACGCTTTGGGTGTCTGCCATATATATATTGTATAAAAAACGGTTAAATTTTATACAATGGACGTATACTTTTGGAGGCGTCCTGTGAACCATACCGATTTACAAAAAACGCCGCTTTGCTCTGCTTGCGAAAAAGCCGGCGGCAAAATGGTGGACTTCCACGGGTGGCTGCTGCCCGTGCAGTTTGAGGGGATTATCGCCGAACATCATGCCGTGCGCAGCCAATCCGGTATGTTTGACGTGTCGCACATGGGGCAGATTTTTGTGGAAGGCAAAGACGCGTGGCCTTTTTTGCAGTATATCAACTGCAACAACATCAAAAACGAACCCGGAGCGGGCGTGTATTCCCATATCCTGACCGAAAAAGGCACGATTATTGACGACGCCATTTCGTTTTGCTTAACGCCGGAAAAGTTTTTGGTCGTGGTCAACGCCGCCTGCATTGCCGAAGATTTTGCCTGGTTTGAAAAACAGGCCGCAAAATTTAACGTAACCGTCCGCAACGAAAGCGCCAGCTGGGGAATGATTGCCCTGCAGGGGCCGCAGGCGTTGGAACAGGCGGCCAAACTGCTGCCGCAAGCCAAAGAGGTGGCGCGGTTTCATATTATAGAAATTGAACTGTTTGGCGTCAAAGGCTATTTGACGCGCACCGGATATACCGGCGAGGACGGCGTGGAAATTATGCTGCCCGGCGACAAAATAGAAAATTTGTGGAATGCCCTCTTGCAGCAAGGTGTAAAGCCCTGCGGGCTGGGCGCGCGGGACGTGCTGCGCCTGGAAGCGGGATACTTGCTAAACGGCGCCGATGCCGACCAAACCCGCACCCCGTATGAAGCCGGATGCGGCTGGGTGGTAAAGTTAGCCAAAGAAAATTTTGTAGGAAAAGACGCGCTGGCGGCGCAAAAAGCACAGGGGGTAAAAGAAAAACTAACCGGATTTGTGCTTAAAAGCCCCGGCGTGCCGCGCGCCGGCTGCAAGGTGTTTGCCGGCGGACAGGAAAAAGGTGTACTGACCAGCGGCACTTTTTCGCCGCTGTTTAAGGGAATCGCCGTAGGTTATTTGGCGGCGGAAGCCGCGGTGCCGGGCACGGAAGTGGAAATTGAAATCCACGGCCGCCGCGCCAAAGCCGAAGTCGTAAAAACACCCTTTTATAAAAACCGAGTTTAACTAGAAAGGAGAGCTTATGCATAGCGAAGAAAATTGCCGTTTTGCCAAAACACACGAATGGGCCCATATGGAGGGCGACATTGCCACCGTGGGCATCAGCAACCACGCGCAGGAAGAAATCAGCGATATCGTATTTGTGGATCTTCCCAAAGTGGGCCAGCAGGTAACAGCGGGGCAGAACTGCTGCGTGATTGAGTCCGTCAAATCCGCTTCCGAAATTTACGCCCCCGTCAGCGGCGAAGTGGTGGAAGTAAACACTGCGCTGGCCAACGATCCGGCCCTCGTCAACCGCGAACCGCACGGAAACGGCTGGCTGTTTAAAATCAAAATGTCGGCCCCGGCTGAATACGAAAACTTAATGGATCTGAGCGCGTACAAAGCTACGCTTGGCAAATAAGGTTTAAAAACGCATCCCCCGCTTCGGCGGGGGATTTTCACCAGGATTTTTATGTTTATTGCTCACACTTCCCAAGACCGCGAAGAAATGCTGCGCAAAATCGGCGTTTCCTCCGTTAAAGATTTGCTTTCACAAATTCCGCAGGAACTCTTATACCCTGCCTTAGGCCTGCCCAAAGCGCTTACGGAACAGGAACTGACGGCCCACGTGCACGAACTAGCCGCCCGCAACCAGCCGCTTAAAAATTTTATCGGCGCAGGCATTTACGAACATTTTATTCCCGCCGCAGTCGGCGCGCTTTCTTCGCGCGGGGAATTTTTAACCGCCTATACCCCTTACCAGGCCGAAGCCAGCCAAGGCACCCTGCAAACCATTTACGAATTTCAAAGCTGCATTTGCTCGCTGTTTGATATGGATGTGGCCACTGCCTCTCACTACGACGGCGCCACCGCCTTGGCCGAATCCGTGCTGGCGTGTCTGCGCATTACGGGGCGCAGCGAAATTTTGATTTCGGCCGCCCTGCATCCGCACTATAAAGAAGTGCTTAAGACGTATGTGCGCCACCAAAAAGGCGTTTGCGTCAAAGAAATTCCTTTTCAGCAAGACGGCACGCTTGATTTGGAAATCCTTTCTCAGGAACTTTCCGAAAAAACGGCCTGTTTTGTGTTGCCCAATCCCAATTTTTTGGGTTGTTTGGAACACGCCGAAGAAATTTCTTCCCGCGTGCATCAGGCCGGGGCGCTGTTGACGGCGGTAGTCAATCCGCTGGCTTTGGGCGTACTGCAAACGCCGGGCGCTTATAACGCCGATTTTGCCGTAGCCGAAGGCCAGCCGTTGGGCAACGCCATGAACTTTGGCGGGCCCGGGTTGGGCATTATGACGGCTAAAAAAATGTATATGCGCCAGTTGCCGGGGCGCATGGTGGGTATTGCCAAAGACAAAAACGGCCGCCGCGCTTTTGTGCTGACGCTGCAGGCGCGCGAGCAGCATATCCGCCGCGAAAAAGCTTCCTCCAACATTTGTTCCAACGAGGCGTTGTGTGCGTTAAACGCCGTGATTTATTTAACGCTTCTGGGCCCGCAAGGCTTGCGGGAAGTGGCGGAGCTGAATTTGGAACGCGCACATCAGTTGGCGGATTTAGCGGGCAACATTCCGGGCTTTCGCGTAAAGTTTACGGCGCCTTTTTTTAACGAATTTGTGCTGGAGTGCCCGATCCCGGCCCAGCAGGTCATTAAAAAACTGGCCAAAAAAGGCATCAGTGCCGGGTATGCCTTGGGAACGGACTTTAAGGAACTGAAAAACTGCCTGCTCGTCTGCGCTACGGAAACCAAAACCGCGGCCGATTTGCAGGCATATGCCGATGCGCTGGGGGGTATTTAAAATGGAACCGATTTTAACACACAATCAGCTTTCTATTGAAAAATCCCGCCCCGGGCGGCGCGGCGTACGGTTTGAATGGGCCCAAAAACCGGCTTCGGCGTATGTGCCGCAGGAATACTTGCGCAAAACGGCGCCCAAACTGCCAGAACTGTCCGAGTTTGAAACGGTGCGCCATTTTACGCGGCTTTCCGAGCTGAACTATTGCTTGGACGGCGAGTTCTACCCGCTGGGGTCTTGCACAATGAAATATAACCCCAAAGCGTATGATGCGTTAAGCGCGCTGGAAGGCTTTACCCAAATGCATCCGTTTGCGCCGGAATCTTCGGTGCAGGGCACCTTGGAAATGATGTATCACTTCCAAGAACTGCTTAAACAAGTAACCGGGTTTGCCGCTTTTACGCTGCAGCCGGCGGCGGGCGCACAGGGCGAGCTGACGGGGATTTTGACGGCGCGGGCCTATCACGACGCGCACAAAGATTTTAACCGCACGGAAGTCATCGTGCCCGACACTGCCCACGGCACCAACCCGGCTACCGCCCATATGGCGGGCTATACGGTGGTGAACATTCCCTCGGCGCCGGACGGCTGCGTGGACAAAGAGGCCCTTCAAAAAGCCTTGTCGGACAAAACGGCCGTCGTGATGCTGACGGTGCCCAACACGGTGGGCCTTTTTGAAAAAGACATCCGCGAAATTGCCCAGATGGTGCATAAAGCGGGGGCGCTGTTCTATTTGGACGGGGCCAACTTCAACGCGTTGGCGGGCTTGGTAAAGCCGGCCGATTTGGGGGCGGACTTAATGCACCTAAACGTGCACAAGAGCTTTGCCGCCCCGCATGGCGGCGGCGGCCCGGGCGCGGGGCCGGTGGGCGCGGCGGCGCATGTGGCGCCGTTTTTGCCCAAGCCGATTGTGGAATATAAAAACGGGAAATATACGCTAAGCGGCAAAATGCCCAAGAGCCTAGGCAAAATGAAAGCGTTTTACGGCAACATCGCCGTTTGCCTGCGCGGATATTGCTACTTGCGTCAGTTTGACGACAGTACCTTTAAAGAAATTGCCGAAAATGCCATTTTAAACGCCAACTATGTACGGGCGGCGCTGAAAGGCAAATTTAATGCGTTCTTTGACCGCACGTGTATGCACGAGTGTGTGCTGAGCATTCGCCCGGCCGAGATGAACGGGGTGCATACGTCCGACATTGCCAAGCGCCTGCTGGACTACGGGTTTTACGCGCCCACCATTTATTTCCCGCTGATTGTGCCCGAAGCGATGATGGTGGAGCCGACGGAAACAGAAAGCAAACAAATGCTGGACGCGTTTGTGGCCGTTATGGAAAAAATCTATGACGAAATCCAGACCGAGCCCCAAACGGTAAAAGACGCCCCGCACAGCCAATGCGTAGCCCGCATTGACGAAGTTTCCGCCGCCAGAGAACCCAACTTGCGTTGGTAAAAGCGGCTCCGTCCGATTAGCGGGCGGACAGGTTTGAAACGGTACGGCCTCCGTCCCTGCGGGCGGAGGCCGCTGAGAATATGGATATTTTGCTGGCATCTCCCCAATTGGACGTATTTGAACAAATGGCCTTGGACGAAACCCTGGTGCGGGTGCACCCGCAGGCGGTAACGCTTCGGTTTTACCGCTGGACGCCCGGCCCGGCGGTTACGTTTGGCTACGCCCAATTTATAAGCGAAGTGCGCCGCACCCTGGCGCAGCGCCGTTTTAGCGGCCCCGCCGCGCGCCGGCCGACGGGGGGCGGAATCGTGTTTCACGAGGACGATTTAACTTTTTCGCTCGTGTTTGAGGCGCCGGGCCGCCCGGCGGATATTTATAAAAATTTCCATGCCCACATCCATGCCCAGTTAAACCGCTTGGGCGAAAAGGGAGAAATTTTTGATAAAACTCTGCCCGCTTCGGCCTATGCGCCCAGCGTCAACCATACGGCCAGTGCGTGTTTTTCAAACCCGGTGGAAAACGATCTGTTAGCCGCAAACGGGCATAAAATTTTGGGCGGCGCCCTGCGCCGGTTTGGCACGACGGTGCTGTATCAAGGCTCTTTGCAGCTGCCGCAGGCGCGGGAAAACCCGGCTTATAAAAACGCCATTATTGCGGCGGTGCGTGCCTACCTGGCGGCAGATTTGCATCCGCACCGGGCCACCGAAGAATGGGTGCTGCAAGCAAAAGAATTGGCCCGCGCCCAATATCATACCCAGGCGTGGACGGAGAAATTTTAATGGTTCGCTTGCTTAAACTGTTAATTGCGCTTTTGCTGCTGCCTACCGCGGTGCTGACGTTTGCCCAAACCGTGCGGATTTTGCTTGCGGTTTTGGGGCAGCTGTCGGCGGCGGTCAGTTTTATTGCCGGGCTGGTGGTATACAGCGGGATCCATTACGGGTATTATAATTTTTCGCGCCCGTATGTTTTTGCGCACGAAATAACGCACGCCCTGGCGGCGCTGTTGTGCGGGTGCCGCATTAAAGATGTGTCCATCGGGCAGGACAGCGGATACGTGAAGATGGATCGCTGCAATGCGTTTGTGGTGCTGGCGCCGTATTTTGTGCCGGCGTACGTCATTGCGGCGGCGCTGGTGTATGTGATTGCGGATTTGTTTGTGGACGTATCGCCTTACCGGCAAGTTTTTTTGTTTGTCATCGGTTTTTTTATGGCTTTTCATTTTATCCAAACGTTTAAAACCTTGTTCGAGGCCGACCAGCCCGATTTAAAATTAGCCGGCGGGAAAGTGTTTTCGGTCGTGATGATTACGCTGGCCAATTTGGTGGTGCTGGCGGTGGTGTTAAAGGCGTTGTTTCCGGAAACGGTTTCTTTGCTGGAAGCGGGGAAAAACGTGCTGGCGGGAACCGTCAATATATGGCGAATTATAGTAAACTATATAGTGGAGAAAGCGATCAACGCGGCCTAGCAAATGAGTAAAAAGAAAAAGAAAAAACGAAGCTTTTGGTCTTGGGTGTGGCGGTTTATCAAATCGTGCGTGGTGTTAAGCCTGCGCACGGTGCTGTTTACCGTGATGCTCCTGTTGCTGATTGCGGCGGGGCTGTGGCTGCTTTTCTTAAAAACGTTCAACGCCCAGCACATCAGCGAGCTGATTACGGAAGAACTGCAAAAACGCTTAGACCGGCCGGTTATTATTTCTTCGCTGGATTTAAAATTTATCAATACGGTGGAACTCAAAGGCTTTTCGGTGGTGGATACCGAAGGCGCGCCGGGGTATGCGCTGCTGTCGGCCGATTCGGTTACCTTGCAGTTTAAATTGCTCCCGCTGTTAGACCAGCAGTTGATTATTGATGAAGTTTCCCTCAATTCTCCCCGTTTTAACATCGTACGTTTGCCAGACGGCACCTATAACATGCCGCAAATCCGCACGCCTAAGGAAAAATCCGTCTATACCAGCGAGCTGACCGGGCGCAAGTTGGCGGTCAGCGTGGAGGACTGGTCGGTACATAACGGGGTGCTGAGCTACAAAGATTTGGCCTCCGGCGTGTCGCACGCCATTTACGGGCTGAATATGCATTTTGAACAGCTGCGCTTTAACGAACTTTCCCGCTTCCAGGCGGAAATGATTTTGCGCAACAAATGGGGAGACAATATCTCCGATATGGAGATCAAGGGAACGGGGCACGTCAATTTCGCCAATTTTGACTGGAGCAAATTTGCCCTGCGCAGTTTGCGCACGCAAGTATTTTTGTTCCAAAAACCGGTGGATTTGCTGATTGATTTGGATAATTTGCGCACGCCCTATTTTAACGTCAAGGCCAGCGTGCCGGCGTTTGCAAGCAAAGACTTGTCGCTCTTCCACGAAAAAGAACTGGGCTTTTCTATTCCCAAGGCCCAGCTTACCGCCCAAGGCAAGCTGGAACAGGATTACCGCCTGCTGACGCTTAGCCAAGTGTCGGTCTCGGCGGCAGACGTACAGGCGCAGGGCTCCGGCACGCTTGATTTTACGCAGACGCCTTTTACGGCGGATCTGTCTGCAAAGACAAATTTCTTTAAACTCGCGGACAAACACACGTATTATCCGGACATCCGCCAATATAAGCTCACCGGTCAAGCCGCCGTTTCGGCCCAGCTGCAGCGGCAAAAAGGCAAATTTTCGCTGCCGCTTCTAAACGTACAAGGGAAAGACGTCTCGGGTTTGTTCTACGGCTTTAAGGCCGAAAATATAGACGGCGAATTCCAGGCCAAACAAAATTTTTCGGACTTGTACGCCCGCACTACGGCAGGCAAGGTAACCGTTCATAATTCGGTGTTTGACAAGCTAGACCTGAGCGCCAGCTGGCGCAAAGGCAACTTGTATGCCTATATTGCGTCCACCGAGCTGAACAAGGTGCCGTTTAAGCTGAGCCTGTCGGTCAATAATTTAAAAAGCGCCCGCCGCAAAATCCGTACGTCCATTTACTGGAAGGATCTGGATCCGCTGGCGTTTATTGATACGGTAAAAGATTTTGTTACGGTCATTACGCCGCTTCTTAAAAAGGGCGCCAAATTTAAAGAGCCGGTGGAAGGGGAATTGGCGTGGCTGCGCAACTTCCGCGACCGGCTGCCCAAATTTATGCCCAACTTTGCCGGGAACTTAACGGCGGATACGTTTTCCACTCAAGTGCTTTCCGGCAACCGCTTCAGCGCCGAGTTTGATTTTACCGGCATGAGCGCCGGGATGAAAAACCTCTCCGGCCCGCTGGAAGCGCGCTTGGAGGGCGGCGTGATTCACCAGATGGAAAAATTGGCCGAAGAACAGCAGGCGCTTAACATCACGTTCCAGCCGTTTATTCTGATGCACCGCATGGAACGGGCCGGAAGTTTTAAAGTGGGGCAAGTGTTAAAAGATGTGCCGTTTAACGATATGGCGGTGTCGGTGAATTTTGACAAAGGCCGCATGCAAATCAATAACGCCTATACGGTGGGGCCCACCATTTCGGCCGCGGTCAGCGGATGGACGGACTGGGTAAACGAAAATTTTGATATCATTATATGGACGATGTTTAACAATACCTCGCGTTCGGGCGCGTTGGCGGAGAACCTGACGGATGAATCGGGCAATCCGGCGCTGGCGTTTCGCGTGTCGTCTTCCATGCTGAAACCCAAGCTGGAAATGATGCGCGCCAAAAAAACCGGCCAAACCATTCGCACCGCCCAGGAACAGGGGTTAAATACCAGTTTTAAAGCCGCACAGGAATTTATCCAAGGAGATTTTCATGCCAAGAAATAATATGGACGTGCTTTGCCTCCTGCAAGAACACGGAGCGATTTTGGAAGGCCATTTTGTAATGCCTTCCGGGTTTCACAGCCAAACCTATATTCAGACTTCTCTGCTTATGCAGCACCCCCATTTGGCGCAGCGCATTGCGGGGGCGCTTTCGGATAAATTTACTAAAAAAGCCGATGTGATTATGGCACTGACGCCTTCGGATTCCGTGCTGGCGCAGGAAGTGGCGCGCGCCCGCGGCGTACGCGCTATTTTCGCCTCCCGCGCCGACAACGGCGAAATGCTGCTGAAACACAATTTCACCATTAAAGAAGGGGAAAACGTGTTAATCGTGGACGATGTGGCCGTTTCCGGCCGCAAAATCAACAAGGCCATTGAACTGGTGGGCAAAATGGGCGGCAACGTAATCGGCGTAGGCGTGATTGTAGACCGCTCGATGGGATATCTGCCGCTGGCCGTACCGCTGAGGGCCTTGCTGTCGTACCCGATGCAAACGTTTACCGCCAAGGAATGCCCGCTGTGTGCGGCGGGGCTGCCGTTTTCAAAACTGGAAGAAACGGGAAAATAACTGACAGAGGGATTTATCGTATGATTGAAATTAAATTAAAAGCCAAAGAAGAAAGACGCCTGCAGGCCGGCCATTGGTGGGTGTTTTCCAACGAAATTGACGGATTGGACACTTCGGTGGAACCGGGCACGCTGGTGCGGGTGCTGAACCACGAAGGCAAACAAGTGGGCATTGGCTACTTTAACCCGCACAGCTTAATTTCGGTGCGCCTGCTGATGAAAGGCGAGGGCGAACTGCCGGAGGACTTTGTATTTGAAAATTTAGACAACGCCTATTCCTACCGCAAAGAAATCGGCGTGCGCAAATACGGGCGGATGTGCTACGGCGAGGCCGACAATATGCCCGGTTTGGTGATTGACCGCTACGGCGACGTGCTGGTGATTGACGTGCTGACGGCCGGTATGGAAAAATTAAAACCGGCCATTACCAAGGCAGTCCAGAAAATTTTTAAGCCCAAAGGCATTTATTACAAAAACGACAGTTCTTTCCGCGCGCTGGAAGGCTTGACTAATACGCCCGAAATCATTGGCGACGTGCCGGAAACGGTGGAAATAGAAGAAAACAAAGTAAAATATCTGGTTCCGCTTCGCGGCGGGCAGAAAACGGGTTTTTATTTTGACCAGCGCGAAAACCGCGAATTTTTAAAACCGTATTTTAAAGACAAACTGGTGCTGGACTTATATTGTTACATCGGGTCTTTTGGCATTACGGCCGCCTTGGCAGGCGCCAGCCAGGTGTGGGGGTGCGATTCTTCCGCGGCCGCCGTGGAGTGTGCCCAGAAAAACGCCGCGCTTAACGGCGTGTCCGACTCGGTGGTTTTCCACCGCGACGATGCCGAGCGCCTGCTTTCCGCCCTCAAAAAAGGCGAACTGCCCGATCAGCCCGACATCGTATTGCTGGATCCGCCGGCATTTGTCAAAAGCCGCAAGGCGCTTCCGCAGGCGGTGGGGCTGTATGTAAAGCTGGTTAAAATGGCCTTGGAAGGAATTAAAGCGGGCGGATATTTGGCCTTTTCCACGTGCTCGCATCATATTTCGCGGGAGCTGTTTGTGGACATTATTCGGCAAGGGGTCAGCAAGTCGGGGCGCAAGGCCGTGCTGGTAGAACTGCGCGGGCAAGCTAAAGACCACCCAGTGCTGATTGGCATGCCGGAAACGGAATACCTGCATTTTGCACTGGTTCAGCTTCGGTAACACTTCCGACACATTTTAAAAAACCCGGCTTTGCGGCCGGGTTTTTTTGTGGGGAATTGTTTCAGAAGGGGCAATTATTGCATAATGGTGGAAGAAGGTCGTTGCAAGAGGAGGAATGTATGCGTAAAGTTTCTTTTTTATTCGTTGCTTTTATCTTGATGTTTACGGCCGGTTTCGCCGGAGACAAAACCACCCGAGAAGCCACCTATAAGCAATTGGTGGCCCAGCGGCAGGAGTTGCTGGCGTGGGAAACGGAACATCCGATGGCGCCTAAACTGATGGCCATGTATAAGACGAAAGAAGCGCGGGAAATCCGCCAACAGCTGTATCAAAATTTTCCGGATTTAAGACGGCAGGAAATCAGCCAATTCAGAAAAGAACTGCGCCAGGAACTGCAAAAAAGCCAAACGGTGCCGTTTGTTACGTTTAATACGCTGCCGCTGGAAAATTTAAAGAAATTAACCGCCAATAAAAAATTACTGCTGGAATTTTTAAAAGCCTATCCGGACAATGCGGTAAACTTAACCGATGAGTATTTGCTCCGGCTGTTTCAAGAAGATGAAGCCCTGGAAGAAATGATGACGTCCTATTTGCTGTATTTAAAAATCTACCACGCCAATCCGGCGGCGGCCCGCCTTTCTTCGGAACAGCAAAAAATGCTGCAAACCACCTATCAAATGGGGAATATGCCGCGGATGTATAATTTGCTGTTTTCCTATGCTTCGGCCGGGCTTTCCAAAGCGCGCCGGGAATTAGCCCGCCAGTATGTGCGCAACTCGTTGGTAAGCGCTTTTACGAAATAAACAAAAACCCCGCTTTTCGGCGGGGTTTTTAATCGGTTTCAAATCAAAAAAAGAAATGCCGAGGGACAGGATCGAACTGTCGACACCCGGTTTTTCAGACCGGTGCTCTACCACTGAGCTACCTCGGCATTACCTAATTATCATACAAAATTTAAAAACCTTCGGCAATAAAATTGCAATTACCGACGGGAAAATCGGTTATAACGCGCTGTTTTGCTCAAACAAGCGCACTATTTCTGCCAGATTTTTGCAGTCTTCTTCGTCAAACCGCGCTTGGACGGGTGCGTCTATATCCAATACGCCCCAAAGGCTTTTGTTTTTAAAGACAGGGAGCACCACTTCGCTGCGGGAAGCGCTGTCGCAGGCAATGTGCCCCGCAAACGCGTGCACATCCGCCACGCATTGGATTCCCTGCGTTTGCGCGGCCGTTCCGCATACGCCTTTTCCCAAGGCAATGCGCACGCAGGCCGGTTTTCCCTGAAACGGGCCCAGCACCAGCACATTTTCTTTTAGCACGTAAAATCCAGCCCAGTTAATCTGGGGCAGCCCGTTATATAGCACGGCCGCCAAATTGGCCATATTGGCTACGGGGTCGCGCTCTATTTCCAGCAAAGCTTGGGCCTGGCGCAATAAATCGTGGTATAGTTGTGTTTTGGAAACAGCGGTCATACGGGTATTGTAGCAAAAGCAATTTGATTATTGCGCATTCGTATGCAAAAGAAATATACTTTATGTATGGGTTTTTACGGGTATATCCCCGGGCCCACAGGAGAACTATGCCAAGAATTGAAGTAGACGCCAACAAATGCAAAGCTTGCTATTTATGCGTCAACGCCTGCCCCAAAAAATGTTTGGGCAAATCCAAAACCATTAGCAAAAAAGGGTATTTTCCGGCGGAAATGGAACACCCGGAAAATTGCATTGGCTGCGCCATGTGCTACATGATGTGCCCCGATATTGCCATTACGGTAATTAAAGACTGACAATTTAAGGATTTTAACTATGACCGAAAAAACATTACGAAAAGGCAATGAAGCGTTGGCCGAAGGCGCTATCCGCGCCGGGGCGCGCTTTTTTGCCGGTTATCCGATTACTCCGCAAAACGAAGTGCCGGAATACATGTCGGCCTATATGGCCGATGCGGGCGGTGCGTTTGTGCAGGCCGAAAGCGAAGTGGCCGCCATCAATATGGTGTACGGCGCCGCTTCTACGGGGACGCGCAGCATGACGTCTTCTTCCTCGCCGGGCATCAGCCTTAAGCAGGAAGGTATTACCTATTTGGCCAGTGCGGATTTGCCGTGCCTGATTGTAAACGTAATGCGCGGCGGCCCGGGGCTGGGCAGCATCTCCGGCTCGCAGGGGGATTATTTCCAGGCCACGCGCGGGGGCGGCAACGGGGATTATCACGTGATTGTGCTGGCGCCGAACTCGGTGGAAGAGCTGGGCAATTTCCCCAAATTGGGGTTTGAACTGGCCGAAAAGTATCGGATGCCTTGTATGATTTTGGCGGACGGCATTTTGGGGCAGATGATGGAGAGCATGTCGTTTAATTTTGATCCGATTGACCCCAACAAACTGGGCAAATTTGACTGGGCGGTGGATATCCACAAAAACGGCCGCAAGAAAAACAATGTGTTTTCCTACAAAGGCGATAATTTAATCGCCGATGTGGTGGAACGCGCCAAACGCTACGGCCTGATTGAAAAAACGGAAGCCCGCTGGGAAGAACGCGACGCCGAAGACTGCGATGTGTTATTGGTGGCCTACGGCCTTTCGTCCCGTGCATGCTTGGAAGCGGTCAACAAAGCCAAAGAAGAAGGGTTAAAGGTGGGCTTGTTCCGCCCGATTACGCTGTGGCCCTTCCCGTCCAAACGCTTGGCGGAATTGGCGGCCAAGGCCAAAGGGGTGCTCTCGGTGGAGCAGAGCTTGGGCCAACTGGTGCAGGATATCAAACTGGCCGTCAACGGTAAAACGCCGGTTTATTTAAACGCTTATCCTGCCGGCGGCCAGCCGGACGGCAACACCATCCTTACGGCCGTTCGCTCTATTTTAAACGGCGGCAAAGAAGGCCTGTTTGACTTGCAGGAACACGCCGCAGGCTTTAGCTATGAATGCAAGCGCGATACGTCGCTTGGCATGCAGGGCGATTTGAAAGGAGGCAAATAAGATGACTATTATCGCCAAAAAACCGGCCAGCTTAACCGATTTGCCCATGCATTACTGCCCGGGCTGCGGGCACGGAATTGTCCATCGTTTGATGGGGGAAACTTTTGATGAATTGAAAATTGCAGACCGCGTGATCGGGGTAGCCCCGGTGGGATGCGCGGTGTTTGCGGACTCTTATTTTGCCTGTGATATGGTGCAGGGCGCGCACGGGCGCGGCCCGGCCATTGCCACCGGCATCAAGCGCTCCAAACCCGAAGCGATTGTTTTCTCGTATCAGGGCGACGGGGACTTGGCTTCCATCGGCATGGCGGAAATCGTTCACGCTGCGGTGCGCAGTGAAAACATTACCGTTATTTTCATCAACAACGCCATTTACGGTATGACCGGCGGCCAAATGGCTCCCACCACGCTGGTGGGCCAAGTAGCCACCACGGCCCCCAAAGGGCGTGACCCAAAATTGCAGGGCTGGCCGATTAATATGTGCGAAATGCTCGCGCAGATTACCGGCGCCAAATACCTGGAGCGGGTGGCGGTGGATTCGCCCCAGCACGTGATGCAGGCCAAGAAAGCCATTAAAAAAGCCTTTGAAAACCAGGTGAATGGCGTGGGCTTTTCGATGGTGGAAGTGATTTCGCAATGCCCGACCAACTGGTATGCCAGCGTGCCGCAGTCGTTAGAATTTGTGCGGACGAAGATGATTCCGCAGTATCCGCTGGGCGTCTTTAAAGACGAGGGAGGCAAATAATGTATCAAGGAATCAGAATTGCCGGTTTCGGCGGACAAGGCGTGATTTCGGCGGGGATTCTCCTCGCGCAAGCCGGCGTGGAAGACAAGAAAAACGCCAGCTGGCTGCCTTCTTACGGGCCGGAAATGCGCGGCGGAACGGCCAACTGCTCGGTGGTGATATCGGACGGGGAAGTCTATACGCCTATTGTATCGGCCCCCGATACGGTAATTATTATGAACGAGCCGTCGCTTCCTAAATTTGAGCCCTTGCTCAAAAAAGGCGGACTGATGATTATCAACAGCTCGCTTATCAACTCCCGCCCCACCCGCACCGATATTACCGTGGTGTGCGTGCCGTGCAATAAAATTGCGGAAGAATTGGGGATGGATCGTATTGCCAACCTGGTGGCGTTGGGTGCGTTTATTAAAAAAACGGGTGCCGTTACGCTGACAAGCGTAGAGCATGCGATGAAAAAAGTGTATAAGCGCGCCAAACCGGAAATGCTGGAGCTGAACAAAAAAGCGCTGCAGGCCGGATACGACGCAGTGAAATAAATAGACGCAAGAAGTGCAAAATTTATTCCCCGGGAGCGAAGAGCCCGGGGAATTTTAATGCCTCGTGAAAAAAGCGCTGCAGGCCGGATACGACGCAGTAAAATAAATAGATGCAAGAAGTGCAAAATTTATTCCCCGGGAGCGAAGAGCCCGGGGAATTTTAATGCCTCGTGAAAAAAGCGCTGCAGGCCGGATACGACGCAGTGAAATAAATAGACGCAAGAAGTGCAAAATTTATTCCCCGGGAGTGAAGAGCCCGGGGAATTTTTATGTACTTATAGGCCTATCAAACAAGTAGGTCTTTTTTCCCTTGTGCCCGTTTGGATAAAGAGTTAATTTATAAGTAATTCCTGGCAGGAGGAAATTTGCATGAAAAAAATGCCGGTTGTTTTATTCTTTTTTTGTTTTCTATTGCTGGCGGGGGAGAGCCGGGCACAAAACCGTTATACCACTGCGATGCAGGCCATTCGGACGGGTGTAGTGTCCCACGGAAGCAAGTTTTCGCAAATTGCCGCCCGGGAGTTTTTTGCTAATCCCGTTCCGCTTGCCATTACCCAGTTTAAAACGCCGGAGGCAATCCGCAGCAGTTTGGTGGCACACGGCATAGAGGAAAGCCTGCGCAAATCCGAGCAATACCGCGAAAATTTAAATAAATTTTTAGAAGTCAAAAAAGAAATGGATATTTTTCTTCGTTACCAATTGCTTGAGCCGCAAAAGATCAGCGCGGCCGAAGCCAATGCCCGCTGGGAATATGCACGTGAGGGCAAAGAAGCCCTGCAGCGGATGGAACGCATTGTGGGCGCGCGGGATCCGGGCGTGCATTTTGGCAAATTATACATTGAACGGGTAATGAACGCCATAAAGCCGACCTATGCGTGGTCTGGTGCCTCGGGCAAAATCTCCATGCCGGAGCGGCTGCGTGCGGAAAATTCGTTTGATGTAAATAAGTTTTTATTGAAAGATGCAAACGGAACTTCTTTAACTATGAAAAACACTTCTCCCGGCTCGGAAGGATTTACCCAGGCCCGCCAAATGGCGGCGCAGCTGCCGGCGATGACGATTGCCGTGCTTAATGACGATCCGGAAATTTTAGAATGGGCGCGTAATTGGAATGCCCAAGGTTTCTTCGGGCCCGGCAGCCGGGTGGCGGTATTTGACTCGCTTACCAAATTAATGGAGTGGACAAAAGAAGTAAAATACGACGTGATTTTAATGGATTACGTGTTGGAAGACGGAATCAGCGTTTTTATGATAGACCGCCTGCGCATGGAGGGGGATAAAGAGACCGTCATTTTGGTAAACAGCGCCTTGATGGACGATGAGGTGCCGGCGGAAGATTTGTTTGAACACGGAGCGGACGGATTTATATCCTCGGTCGGCTTTCGTGCAGATAACGGCGGCGCCCGTATTGCAAACGCCCTGTACAATTATATGCAGCTGCATGGGCGCGCCGCGCTTACGCCGCATAGCAAACATTAATCTGTTTTGCCTTTTGCTCCGTATACAGAAAGGAAAGGAGTTTATCCTTCCCTTTTTTGTTTTCTAATGAAAGAGGTCTTAGTTAAGGAAGCGGCGGCTCGGGCAGGCGTCGCTCAAAGCTGGCGGCCATCCACGTAAACACCAGGCCGGGCACCGCCGCCAAAGAGCACAGTAAAACGGCAATTTTTAAATTCCACAGATCCGAGGCATGCCCCAAAAGCATGGGGGACAGCGCATCCCCCAGTGCGTGGATGATAAAGATATTTACGGCAAAAGCCATGGCGTGCACTTTGTTGCGGGTGGACGCCACCAACGCGGCGGCAATGGGGCCGGTGGGCAAAAAGAGGCAAATAATAGCCAGCCCAAAACAGCCGAGCGCCAGTGCGGGGCGGTTGGTTTGTATGCCTAGCCACGCGGGGGGAAGCAACGCCAGAAAGGATACTCCGATGACCCAAAAATAAGCCTTGGGCGAAAATTCCAGCCATTTGTCGGCCAGTTTTCCTCCGGCGTAGGTTCCGGCCGCGCCGCAGCAAATAACCAACGCCCCAAACCATGTGCCGGCCTGCGCCACATCCATTTGCAGGTAGCGGTGCAGGTAAGTGGGCATCCAGGCAGAAAGGCCGCCAATAATAAAAGTAATCATGGCATGGGCCAGGCAAATAAACAGGAAGGGCTTGTTTTGAAACAGCGCTTTATAATCGTGCCGGGAGGGTTTTTCGGCGGCGGTTTGCTGCGCGCGGCGAATGTCTTTTAGATGTGTCAGGGATAATATCCCCAGCACCAGCCCCGGAACTCCGGCCAGCAAAAAGGCGGTTCTCCACCCCCAATGCAAGCCTATGGCGCCGCCCCACATGTAGCCTAAGGCGCTGCCGGCCGGCATGGCCAGCCCGAAAACGGCTAAAATGGTGGCCCGTTTTTTCTTAGGATAGTTCTCCGCTAAAAAGGGCTGGGCAATGGTAGTAAACCCGGCTTCTCCCACGCCAATAAGGCCCCGCGTAAACAACAAGGAAAAATAGTTTCTTGCCGTGGCGCAGGCCAGGGTAGCCGCACTCCAAATAAGCGCACTGGCGCCAATCCATTTTTGCCGGGGGGAACGATCCGCAAAATAGCCCACGACGGGAGCGTAACACATATACACCAGCATAAAGACCGAGGCCAAGGTGCCCAGCTGCCAGTCGCTTAGGTGCAAATCGGTTTGCAACAGCGGAAATACGGAATAGAGAACCTGCCGGTCTATATAATTAAACAGGTTTAACAGAAATAAAATCCAAAACAAATGTTTCGTGTTCATAACGCTGCCGGGAAGGGCTTTTTTATTCTATAAAATTACAAGCGCAAACGTATGGGCCTGTTCAGCAAAGGGGCAAATTTATATAATAAACTATCTCTTAGGAGGCGTTATGAAAAAAGGTTTTACTTTAATTGAATTATTGATTGTAATGGTGGTGGTGGGCATTTTGGTAACGGTGGCCCTGCCTAAATACTATTCGTCCATGGAGCGCGGCCGCGCCTTGGAAGGAATCAGCAATTTGCGGGCGGCCAGCGATTTTGTAAATGCCAAATACGTGATGCAAGGCAACCAATACGTCAAAAACAGTATTGCCGATACCTCTGACAGACTTTTGGGGGGAGATACGACCAAAAGATCGTATTTTGGCTTTCCTTTGCTTTATTCGTTAAGTTCCGACACGGCGGTTATTTTTACCAGCCGCGCAGACGGCAGCTACGACTTGTATGCCATCAATCAAGACGGCGAGTTGAAATATATTGCCTGTTCGGGCGATGCAGAACTCTGTAAAAACGCCGGGATGGAAGAAGCTACTTTTACAGACAGCTACAGCAACAGTAATTTAATTTTAAATTTTCAATAAACAAAAAGCCCAAAAAGAAACCCCCTCACGAAAGCGAGGGGGTTTTTCTGGGTGTTTATTTGAAATGGTTTTGCCGAATTGCTTCAAACAGCACGATTGCCGCCGAAGACGATAAATTAAGCGACCGCACCGGCCCCGGCATCGGGATGGTAAACAGGCGGTGGCGGTAGCGCTCGTAGAAATCTTTGGGCAGGCCGCACGATTCCGCCCCGAAAATCAAAAAAGCATCCGGCGGAAATGACGCGTCCCAATACGCGGTTTTGCCTTTGGTGGAGAGGAAAAACATGTTGTCTTCCGTCGGCTTTTCCGCCTCCAAAAACGCTTCCCACGTGTCGTAGCGGCGGTAGTCCAAATGGGGCCAATAGTCCAGCCCCGAGCGGCGTATTTCTTTGGAAGCGATTTTAAAGCCTAGTTTCCCTACCAAATGCAGCCGCGTGCCCGTGGCCACGCACGAGCGGCCGATGTTGCCGGTGTTGAAAGGAATTTCCGGATTTACAAGAACAATGTTTAGCATATCAGTAAAATCGGCCGGAAAAATGGCTGGCTTGCGCGCAAGCGGACATTTCTCCGGCCGTATTGCGTCAGATTTGTTCCGTCCCGTACGGGAGCGGACAACTACTCTTCCCAGCGGATGAACAACGGCGTCAGCACGTTGGGAATGTCGTTATTAAAGGGCAGAATGCGCAGGGCATAGTCCTGCCGCCCGCTGTTAAGCGGCGACATGGACACTTCGTACAAATACGCATCGCCGTCTTTGCCGGTGCAGGTCATATCAATGGCGTCTTCTTTGACGATGTCGCCCAAGGTGCCCCGCTGGCCCAGGTACAGCTCTACCTGGATTTCTTCCGGCGTTAAAGCCCCCAATACCACGCGGGCTTTAAAGTGTACCTTGTCGCCCATCAAAATGGCTGTTTCCGGCTGCGGCGTAATGTCCGTTACGCTTACGCGGTACCAGTTTTCCGCAATTCTGCGCCGCCACGCGGCCACGGCTTCGGCTTTGCCGGGCTCGTTTAAAATAAGGCCGTAATTGTTGGCCGGCACGTAGAAGCGTTCGTAGTATTCTTTTACCATGCGGTTGGTGTTAAAAACAGGCGCGATGTGCTTGATGGATTCTTTCATCAAAGACAGCCACGGCAGCGAATACTCCGAGCCGTTTTCCTTGGCGTAATAGGCGGGGGCGATATCCTGCTCAATCAGGTTGTACATCGCTTCGGATTCTACGGTGTCGCGTTCCGCGTCGGACTTATAATTTTCGGCTCCGCCGATAGACCACCCAAAGTCGCACGGGCCTACTTCGTCCCACCAGCCGTCTAAGATGGACAGCGCAAGCGCCCCGTTCAGCGCCGCTTTCATACCGCTGGTGCCGCTGGCTTCCATCGGGCGGATCGGGTTGTTGAGCCACACGTCCACCCCCTGCACCATATAGCGGGCGGTGTTCATGTTATAGTCTTCCACAAACACGATTTTCCCTTTAAAGCGCGGGTCGTTTTGCGTCAGGCCTACAATCATTTTGATAAATTCTTTTCCGGCGGTATCGGCCGGGTGCGCCTTGCCGGCAAAGACGAACTGCACCGGGCGCTGCGGATTGTTGACGATTTTGTCCAAGCGGTTTAAATCTTTAAAAAGCAGCGTGGCGCGCTTGTAAGTGGCAAAGCGGCGGGCAAAGCCGATGGTCAGCGTGTCGGGGCGGAGGACTTTGCTTGCTTTTTTGACGCTCATCACGTCAAAGCCTTGGCGGGTGAGCTGGCGTTTTAAGCGGCCGCGCACCATGTCAATCAGTTTGTTTTTGCGGATTGTGTGCACGTTCCACAGTTCGGCGTCCGGAATGTCGGAAATTTTCGCCCAGATTTTTTCGTCCGAAGGATCTACTTCGCCGCGCTGATTGTTGTTAAACAGATATTTGCGGTACAGCTCGTTGAGTTCGTGCGAAATCCACGAAGCGCTGTGAATGCCGTTGGTAATGCTGGTAATCGGCACTTCGCTGACGGGCAGGCCGGGCCACAGGTTGTGCCACATTTCGCGGCTTACTTTGCCGTGCAATTTGGCCACCCCGTTGCAGAAGGCCGACAGGCGCAGCGCAACCACCGTCATGCAATAGGTGGCGGAGTCGGCTTTTTCTTTGCCCAGGGCCAAAAACTCGTCCCAGGAAATGCCCATCTCGCGGGCGTAAAAATCCATATATTTGCGCACCAAGGCCGGGTCAAAATGTTCGTTGCCGGCAATGACGGGCGTGTGGGTGGTGAAGACGGACGTAGCCCACACAATTTCGCGCGCTTGGGCGAAAGAGAGGTTTTTCTCTTTCATAATATCAATAATGCGCTGGAAAAGCAGGAACGCGCTGTGCCCTTCGTTGATGTGGTAAACGGTGGGGCGGATGCCCATGGCGCTTAAGGCTTTTACGCCGCCGATACCAAGCACCACTTCTTGGCGGATGCGGTTTTCGCGGTCGCCGCCGTAGAGTTTCTCGGTAATGGCGCGCTGGGCGGGGGTGTTTTCCTGCAAGTTGGTGTCCAGCAAATAAAGGGACGTGCGCCCTACGGGCACGCGCCAGATGCAGGCTTTGACGGTTTCATTTCCCAGCGGAATATCTACGGTAATTTCTTTTCCGTCTTTCGTTACGCGTTCCACCGGCATATGCGCCCAGTCGTTATCGGGGTATTCTTCATTCTGCCAGCCTTCGCGGTTGAGCACCTGCTGCACGTAGCCCTGTTTGTAGAACAAACCCACGCCGATGATCGGCATATCCAAGTCGCTGGCGGATTTCATATGGTCGCCGGCCAGCATGCCTAAGCCGCCCGAATAAATGGGCAGCCCTTCGCCGATGCCGTACTCCATGGAGAAGTAGGCCGTCAGCAGGTTGCCGTTTTCGTGGCGGTGTTCTTTGTACCAGGTGTGCTGGTTGTTTTTGTAGTTGTAATAGGCTTCTTTGACTTGGTTTAAATCGTGTACAAATTTTTCGTCTTTGCTTAATTCTTCAAAGCGTTTTTGCGGCACACAGCCCAAGAACCATTTGGGGTTGCGTTTGGCGGACGTCCAGAGTTTGGGGTCTACCTGCACAAACAGCAAAATGGCCTGCCAGTTCCAGGTAAACCACATATCGTTGGCCAACTCTTCCAGGAACTTGATGTTTTCGGGCAAGTTGGGCTGTACGTTGAAAGAATGGATTTTCATAAAATCTCCCCTGATAGAATAATATAACCAGATTATATAAAATTAGCGGCGTACTTGCCCCCGCAACCTGCAAAAAAGCCGCCCCTTTAAAAAGGAGCGGCTTTTTGAAGAACGGCGTGTGTTATAAAACGGCATTTAAAATCACAAAGAACACCAACATCACCAGCGCGCCCAACGCCACGGCGGCTTTGGCCCATTCTTTGCTTTTGATTCCCAATTTGGAGGCGCAAATAATGTTGGGAATGTTGCCCGGGATCAGCATGCCGCCGGAGATGATTAAACTCATCAGCAGGAAAGTCAGCGTGCGGGTGCTGATGTCGGGCGTTACCTCAATGGCGGCCAGGGTGGCGTTGTCCAACACGGCCGACAAGGTGTTAATCCAGTACAGCCACCCGGCGGACAAGTGGGAAATGGTCTGCATGGCAAGCGGTTTTAAACCGTCCCCCAAAAAGACCAGGGCCATTACAAACAAATATACCTTTGCCGCCCGGATGACGATGCTTTTGACGGAATGTTCGTCCTGTGCGGTTTCGGCCGGTTTGGGGCCGGGGGCTTTTTGGATGGGGTTGTCGCGGATGGCACTGGCCAAGCCCGCCATAAACAGGATGCCGCCCAGCACAAACCAGCCCAAATGGTCAATCAAAAAGAAGAAATCCGCATAGTGCGGCGCGCCGGAAAGTTTGGAAAGCACCACCGTGCCCAGCGGCTCGCCGATGGAAGTAAGCACGGCCCCCATGCCGATGGAAAAACACGCATACACCACCAGTTTCACGCGGCCTTTGCGCTCCAGCGGCAGCATAACCGCCACTTCTGACAGCACCAGCGCCGCAATAATTGCGGTAATTAAGCTGGACGTAAGCCCCAGCACAAACACAATGCCAAACAGCGTACAGCGCAGGCCCAAGCCTTTGACGGCTTTTTGCGTCAGTTTCTGCAAACTTTTGTTAAATTTGCGAAATAAAAGCCCCGCCACCAATACGGCGATGGTAATTTTAATGGGGTCTTCCAGCGCAGTCAGCACCAGTTGCCCGCTCCAGCTTTTGGAAACGGTAACCGCAAACGCGCCGCAGAGGAAGAGAAACGCTTCCAAGTTTTCTTCCACTTTGTGCACCGTAAGCGGCAAAAACAAGACCACTACAATCAGTAAAGCAAGTAAGACGGTTTGAAGAACGGATAATTCCATACGGCACCTCTTCATAAGATAGGCCGCGCGTGCGGCGGCCAGCCTAGTTATTATATAAAAAATGAGCTTATTAACCGTGTGCCCGCCGCATAAAAACAAAATATGGTAAAATAAATAAAGAAGTCCCGTTCGTCTAGTGGTCTAGGACGCCGCCCTCTCAAGGCGGAGATCACGAGTTCGAATCTCGTACGGGACGTTTTTTTATTTTACCCCGCCTCAGGCGGGGTTTTTTATGGGGCGTTTTGCGTGGTAGGGGGCGTTGTAAAATGGTAAAATATAAGTAATTATTCCGTTTTATTATTGTCTAAGGAGTCTGTATTTTATGGAAATTGGTATCGTCGGCCTGCCCAACGTAGGCAAATCCACCCTTTTTAATGCGCTTACCTGCGCCGGAGCGGAAGCCAGCAACTATCCGTTCTGCACCATTGAGCCCAATGTGGGCATTGTGCCCATTCCGGACAAACGCCTGGACAAACTGTTTGAAATGTTTAAACCGCCCAAGAAGACGGCCGCGTTTATTAAATTTGTGGATATTGCCGGCATCGTCAAAGGGGCGAGCCAAGGCGAAGGGCTGGGAAATAAATTTTTGGCCAATATCCGTGAGGTGGACGCGATTATCCATGTGGTGCGCTTGTTTGAAGACGAGAACGTAACCCACGTGATGAACTCCGTAGACCCGCTGCGCGATATTGAAATTATCAATACCGAGCTGATGCTGGCCGATTTGGAAACGGCCACCAAAGTCTGCGACCGGCTGGCCTCCAACGCCAAAAGCGGCAAGAAAGACGCCGTGGCCGCGTGGGAGCGGATGAAAGAAATTAAAGCCGCGCTGGAAAACGGCAAACCCGTCAGCTCGCTGGGGCTGGAAAAAGAAGAACTGAAAGACTACCAATTTTTAACCGCCAAACCGGTGCTTTACGTGGGCAACAATTCCGAAAAACGCAACGTGCAAAACGCCGAAAAAGTGGCCAACTACGCGCGGGAAAACGGCGCGGGGTTTGTGGAGCTGTGCGTGAAGTTTGAAGCCGACATCGCGGAATTTTCGGAAGAAGAAAAGAAGGCTTTCCTGGCCGAAACCGGCAACGATTATACCGGGCTTGAAAAAATCGTGCGCGAAGGGATGAAACTGTTAAACCTGTGTACGTATTTTACCGCCGGCGAAGAAGTGGAAGTGCGCAGCTGGCTGATACCGGTGGGCTGTACGGCGCCGCAGGCGGCGGGCAAAATTCACAGCGATTTTGAAAAAGGCTTCATCCGCGCCGACGTGTATACGTTTGACGACCTCGTCAAATACGGCAGCGAAAAAGCCCTTCGCGAGCACGGGTTGATCCGCTCCGAAGGCAAAGACTATATTGTAAAGGACGGCGACGTTTGCCTGTTTAAAGTAAATGCCTAAGATGACCTGCTCCCATTTCGGCCAATGCGGCGGCTGCGCGCTGCTGGACTTGCCTTACGAAGAACAAGTCGCCCGGAAACGGGCCAAGCTGCAGCAAACGCTGAGCGAATTTTGGACGGGGGACATTCCCGTTACCGTAACGGACGACCCGAAAAACTTTCGCAACAAGGTGGAGCTGGGCTTTTGCCACCAGGTAAAATGGCGCCCCGATTACGACAAAAAAGACCCCGCCAACAAAACCCGCCCGCTGGAGTTTGAAAATGCCCTGGGTTTTAAGTTAAAAGGCCGCTGGGACAGAGCGGTGGACATTACCGAATGCGTTTTGTTTAATGACAAGTTAATCCCGCTTCTAAATGCCATCCGCGCCTGGGCTAAGGCCGAAAATTTGGACTATTACGACCAGCGCAAACACACCGGCGTGCTGCGCCACCTGATGGTGCGCGAAGGCAAAAACACCGGCGAAGAAATTGTGGTGCTGTTCGTAACGGACGATTTTAACGAAAAAACATTTGTGCAGGCCGTGCAAAGCGTTTTGCCGCAGGCCAACATCATGGCGGCAGTCAACACCGGGCTGGCCGATACGGCGGCGCCGGAATCGCTGCGGGTGCTGAAAGGCAAAGACCATATTTTTGAAAAAATCTTTTTAACCGACGCGTCCGGCAAAACCGAACGCGAGGTGGTTTTCCAGCTTTCGCCGCAGTCGTTTTTTCAAACCAACACCCTCACCGCGCAAAAAATGTATTCCCGCGTGCGGCGCGTGGTCAAGGCGTTGGCGCCCAAACGCATTTATGATTTGTACGGCGGGGCGGGCAGTTTTTCGCTTTCCTGCGCCGACTTGTGCGAAAAAAGCATTTGCGTGGAAAGCGTGGCCCCCGCCATTTACAACGGGATTGAAAACGCCAATCTAAACGGCGTAAGCAATGTGCAGTTTTTCTGCTCCAAAGTGGAAGATTTCGTCAAACAACACCCCATTGAACGCAAAGACGCGCTGATTATTTTGGATCCGCCCCGCGGCGGGATGCACCCCAAAGCGGCCAAGGCGGTGGCGGAGTCGGGCGTGGAGCGGGTGCTCTACATTTCCTGCAATCCGGTTACCTTGGCGGCCGACCTTAAAATTCTCACGCCGCATTACGACATTTTGCAGGTAGAAGCGTTTGACTTCTTTCCGCACAGCGAACATATTGAAACCTTTGTTCAAATGAAATTAAAATAACCGGGCGGGGCGCGTATGCCGTGCATACCGCCGGCCCGCAGCAGGATAGTTATGGATTTGCAAGACGCTTTAAAATCATTAAACCCCCAGCAGTTGGAAGCCGTCAATTACGACGGCGGCCCGTGCCTGATTGTGGCCGGGGCCGGCACCGGCAAAACCAAAACGCTGACGACCAAAATCGCCAAGCTGATTGCCGACGGCTACCACCCGGCGCGTATTTTGGCGGTAACGTTTACCAACAAGGCCGCCCAGGAAATGCGCGAACGCGTGGAAGCGTTGGTGCCCGGAACGGGCAACCGCGTATGGATTCACACGTTTCACTCGTTCGGCGTGCGTTTGCTGCGCCAGAACGCGCAGGCGCTGGGCCTTTCGCGCGATTTCGCCATTTACGACGATTCCGACCAGAAAAAAGTGGTCAGCCTGATTTTGGAACAAATGGGCATTAAAGACCCCAAAAAAGAAATCAATCAAATCGTCAGCCTGATTTCCCGCGCCAAGGACGATATGGTCTCGCCTGAAACCATGATGCAAAGCGCCACGGCCAGCGGATTGGATTTTAAAATCCGCGCGGCCGAAGTGTACCGCCGCTACGAGCAAAAACTCAAGGAAGCGGGTGCATTGGATTTTGGCGATTTGCTCGTCAAAACCGTTGTTTTGCTGCGCGACCACGAAGACGTCCGCAACTATTACCAGGATTTTTTCCAATACATCTTGGTGGACGAATACCAGGACACCAACCACACCCAATACCTAATTACCAAAATGCTGGCCGCCAAACGCCGCAAACTGTGCGTGGTGGGCGACCCCGACCAGAGTATTTACTCCTGGCGCGGGGCCAATATCCGCAACATTTTGGAATTTGAAAAAGATTTCCAAGACGTAAAAACCATTACCTTGGAACAAAACTACCGTTCCACCAAGGCCATTTTGGATGCGTCCAACCGCCTGATTACCAAAAACAAAAAACGCAAAGAAAAAAATCTTTTTACCGATAAATCCCAAGGCGATCCCATTGAAGTGCGCGAACTGATGAGCGAAGGCGACGAAGCCCGCTGGGTCAGCCAGAACATCAAGGCTTTGGTAAATGAGGGGGCGAGCCTGAAGGAAATTGCCGTTTTCTACCGCACCAACGCCCAGAGCCGCAGCTTTGAAGATTCGTTCCGCCGTTACCAAATTCCGTACCGCCTGGTGGGAACGGTGCGTTTCTACGACCGCAAAGAAATCAAAGACATCATGTGCTACGCCCGCATGCTGGTCAACCCGGCCGACAACGTAAGCCTCTTGCGCATTATCAATACGCCCACGCGCGGGTTGGGCAAAGTAGCCCAGGAGCGGCTGCTGGAGTATGCCGAAAACAACCACATTTCCCTGTATGAAGCGTTAAAAAACGCCGCCTATGTGCCGGGGCTTAGCTCGGCGGCGTGCAAAGCGGCGGTTAAGCTGGTGCAGCTGTTTGAAAATTGGCGCGGCGACATGCTGCTGACCGATCCGGCGGATATCTTCCATAAAATTATGACGGAATCCGGCTATATGGACGCCGTGAAAGCCGAAATGGAAAAAGACCCCGAGGCCGAAAGCCGCCTGCAAAACTTGGACGCTTTGATCAACGCCGTAAAAGAATACGAAGAACGCTGCCAAAAAGGGGAAAAAGAGCCGTCGGTGGCGGATTTTCTGCAGGAAATTTCACTTTTGTCCGGGGAGGACGATTCGCAGGCGGATGAAAACGGCGCTGTTACGCTGATGACGGTGCACTTGGCCAAAGGGTTGGAGTTTAACAATGTTTTTGTAACCGGGTTGGAAGAGAATTTGTTCCCCATCGGGCGCGACAACGAAGACGACCTGGAAGAAGAACGCCGCCTGTGCTACGTAGCCATGACGCGCGCGCGCGAAAGACTCTTTTTAACCTATGCCCGCACCCGGCGCAAATTCGGGCAGCTGCAGGACAATTTGCCTTCGCGCTTTTTGTTTGAAAGCGGCCTTTTGGACGAAAGCGAAGTGCAGGAAGCCCGCGCTTCCCAGCCGCGATACACCGATTACCATTCCCGCTACGGCCTTTACGGCGCCGGGGCGGGCGGTTCCTATTCCGGCGGCCATTACGGCGGCGGGTATGCGCGCGGCAAAAATAATTTTGGCGCCAACCGCTACCAAACGTTTGAAGGGTATGCCTCTAAGAGCCGTTTTCAAAAACGCTATGACGCGGACGGATACGAAATTCAGGAAGATGACGATTTGGACTATACGTCTTCCTCTTACGGTGGTTCTTCCGGGTTGGGCTCGCTGTATGCAAAGCCCGCTTTTTCCCGCCCGGCCCCTTCGCCTGCTTCCGCTTCGCAAGAGGCGCCCACTCCGCCCGCCCAGAAAAACGGCGAACCCGCCGTGGGGGGATTAGTCAAGCACGGGGTGTTTGGGCAGGGGAAAATCGTGTCTATCGCCGGCTCGGGCGACAGCGCCAAAATTACCGTCCTGTTTGGCAACGGCGTGCGGCGCACGTTTATGCTCAAGTTCGCCCCGCTGGAGCTGTTGTAAACGGGATCTGGCGCACGAACAGGCGCGCGTCTTTTTTTGTCCAAAAGATTTTGCTACATTCTATTTATGAAGAAAAAACTTTCTGTTTAAATTGCGGCGGGTTTACGCTGATAGAGCTGTTGGTGGTGGTATTGATTATCGGCATTTTGGCGGCGGTGGCCGTGCCCCGCTATCAAACGGCGGTTTTTACAGCCGAAGTATGAAGTACTATCAAATGGCGCTGGATTTGCGCCGCCAGCAGGAAGTTTATTATCTGGCCAACGGAGCCTATGCCGAAAATTTAAGCGATTTGGATGTAGATTATTCCCACGTATGCCAAATTCGTAAAGATGCCCCGTGGATGCTGGAGTGCCCTTTTGCGGAAATCAGCAATGTGGCGACAACTTTTGAAGGCGAAAATCAGGGGTCGGCTCAAATTAAGTTTTTTAGCAGATGGCAAACGCCCTCTTCCAGTGCGACGCCTGAAGAAATGCCGTCTGAAAAAGACTCCGTACAGGACTTTTTCCTGCTGTTGTGGTATGCGCATGCTTCGGTTCCTAACGGAGTACTTTGTGTGCCGTATACCCCGTTAGGAAAATCCGTGTGCAACAATATCAAAAGCCTAAACGCGGAAGACTTGTGGATTGACTAGGATCAGGCCGCGGCCAGCATGGCGGTTAAAAAGGCGATAATCGTGCCGCCGAAAAAGATAATCAAGAAGATGGGAATTAAGGCAATAATTACCGTCAGCCAGCCGCAAAAGCCGGCCCACCAGGCCACCCGTTGGGCTTCTGCCATTCTGCCGTCGCGGGCCCAGTCCTGCGCGCGCAGCGATAAAATCAGCGCCGCCAAAGCAATGGGAATCGTAAAAAATCCCGTAAAGCAAGATAAAATAACCGCTATAATGGACAGGGTAAAACGGCTGTTTAAACAGCCTTCCCCGTTTAAGCCGCATTTATAGTCGTCCGTATTTTTGGCGCGCGGCGCCGTTTCTTTTTCTTCTGTCATACAATCCCCCTTCCGTCGGGCGTGCCTGTGCTGAAAGGATCCTTTCGCTTTGGGTAGCCAAACGGCCACATTATTATATAAAATATACTTTCAAAGGGAGCATTTTATATGGAAATAACTAAAAAAGACGTGGAGCTTGCCGCCAAGCTGGCCAAAATGCGCGTCAGCGAGCAGGAAGTCTCCATTTACCAAGCCCAACTGGAAGCCCTTTTTAAATGGGTGGCGGAACTTGCCGCCGTGAATACCGATGCCGTAAAATTGACCAACGTGAACCACTGTGCGCACCTGCGCCCGGACGTTGCTTCTTCTCATCCTGCGCTGGCGGAAGAATTGCGCCGCGCGTTTGATGAAGAACAAGATCAGTGCGCCAAGGTGAAAAAGGTATTGTAATATGATGACCGCTTTAGAAATTGTAAAAGCCGTTTCTGCCGGCGAAAAAACCGCCGAAGAAATTACCCGGCAGGCCCTTGCGGCCATTGCCCAAAAAAATCCGGACGTGAACGCTTTTGTAGAAGTTTTTGAACAAGACGCACTGGCCCGCGCCAAAGAAATAGACGCCAAACGCGCCCGCGGCGAAAAATTGGGCGCCCTGGCGGGCGTGCCGGTGGGGATTAAAGATAACATCCTTTACAAAGGGCACAAAGCAACCTGCTGTTCCAAAATGTTGGAAAATTACGTTGCTTCGTATACGTCTACCGTGGTGGAACGCCTCTTGGCGGCGGATGCGGTCATTATCGGCCGCACGAATATGGACGAATTTGCCATGGGCAGCACCAACCAAACCTCCGTGTACGGCCCGGTGAAGAACCCGGCTAATCTGGAATGTGTGCCGGGCGGTTCTTCCGGCGGCAGTGCTGCAGCCGTGGCGGCGGGCATGGTGCCGGTTGCGTTAGGGACGGATACGGGCGGATCGGTGCGTCAGCCGGCCGGTTTTTGCGGCGTAGTAGGCATTAAGCCCGGATACGGGCGTATTTCCCGCTATGGGATTATCGCTTTTGCGTCCAGCGCCGACCAGGTGGGTATTTTGTCCTCCACCGTGGCGGACGCAGCCAAAGTGCTGGAAATTATCTCCGGCAAAGACGTGCACGACTCCACTTCGCTGGAGGCGCCTGTTCCGCAGTATGACGCCCAGTTTACAAACGGGTTAAAAGGAATGAAAGTGGGCCTTCCTAAAGGATTTTTGGACGGCCTTGGGCAGGATATTAAAGAAAAAGTAACCCAAGCCGCTGCCCGCTTAAAAGATTTGGGCGCCGAATTGGTGGAAGTAGAAGTGCCGCTGGCAAAATATGCCGCTCCCTGCTATTACATTATTACCAGCGCCGAAGCCAGCTCCAACCTGGGCCGCTACGACGGCATCCGCTACGGGTATGCCGACAACGCCGCCAAGGATTTAAATACATATTATGAAGGCTCCCGCGCGCCGTTTGGGCTGGAAGTAAAAAAACGCCTGATTATCGGCACGTATGCGCTGACGTCGGAGCGGTACGAAGAATGCTTTTTAAAAGCGATGAAAGTGCGTGAGCTGATTCGCGAAGATTTTAAAAAAGCGTTTGAAAAAGTGGACGTTTTGCTTACGCCCACCTCGCCCACGACGGCTTTTAAATTGGGCCAGCACGACGAAGACCCGCTGGCTTTGTATCTGGCGGATTTGTACACGTGCCAGGGCAATATCGGCGGTTTGGCGGGCATTAGCGTGCCGTTTGGGAAAGACGCCAAAGGACTGCCGATAGGCGTGCAGTTTTACGGGCCGATTTTAAAAGAAGAAAAAATTCTGAATGCGGCCTATAATTTAGAGAAAGGATTATGATTGTTTCCGAATTTTCGTGCGGCGGCGTGATTTTGGACGGGCGGAAGGTGTTGCTCGTGCAAGTCAAGAATATGAAGGGGAAAAAGATTTGGACGTTCCCCAAAGGCCATATTGAGCCGGGAGAAACGCCCCGGCAGGCCGCGCTGCGCGAAGTGCTGGAGGAAACCGGCTACAAGGCGGTTATCGTCCGGCCGATGATTCGGGTGAAATACGCATTTACGTTTCAGGGCAATTACGTCAAAAAGATGGTGCAGTGGTATTTGATGAAGAAGCTGGGCCGCATCGGCAAGCACGATGCGTCCGAGATTTTGGCCATCCGCTGGGTATCGTTGATAAAAGCACGGGAACTGGTACAGTATCCCAGCGATATACGGCTGGTGGATATGCTGCTGGCCAGCCTGCATATTGAACCGGCGGAAGAGCCCGAAACGGAAATGCCGGAAGAATAAAGATTGCTGCACGGAAAAAGTAAAAACCGGAACGTCTGTTGTTCCGGTTTTTATTTATCAGAAAAACGAAAGGTTGCTTTTTTGTGTAATCTTTCTTGTAATAATAAAAAACCCCGCCTTTTGGGCGGGGTTTTGTTTGATTTACAGCAAATACTTATTGAATGCCGTTCATCCATTTGATTACGAATTTCTTAATGGACAGCAGGATTAACCCGCCGCACACCGGCATGATAACCAGCCACGTAAAGAACTGGACATTGCTGATGTGGCCAAAGTAGCCGGAGTAGAAGCCGGCGGTAAAGTTAGCCAGCGCGTTCGCCAGGAACCAAGTTCCCATCAGCAGGGAAGCAAAGCGCAGCGGCGCCAATTTGGTTACCAGCGACAGCCCCACCGGGGACAAACACAGCTCGCCCATCGTGTGGAACATGTACGCAAACACCAGCCAGAAAATACCCACTTTGGCACCCGTGGTTTGGATGACGTAAGAAGCCGCCACCAAAATCAAGAAGCCAAACGCCAAGGACATAAACGCCCATACGAATTTGGCCGGGGTAGAGGGTTCTAAGCCTTTTTTAGCCAGTTTTAACCACAGTTTGGAGAAAACAGGCGCCAAGAGAATGATGAACATCGGGTTGACGCTCTGGAACCAAGAAGTAGGCATTTCCCAGCCAAAAATGAAGCGGTCGGTGAATTTTTCGGCGAAAATCGTCAAGGAAGCGCCGGCCTGTTCAAAAGCAGACCAGAAGAAAATGCTGAAGAACGCCATAATGAAAATGACGGCAATGCGCTGTTTTTCTTCCGTGGTCAGCGGATTGGTGGGGTGTTCCAGTTTTTCTTCTTTCGTCAGTTTTTTGGGTTTTTTGCCCTGGCCCTGGAGGTATTTGTCTTTTGCCCAGATAAAAATACCCAAGCCCAAAATCATCCCGAAACCGGCCGTGGCAAAGCCCCAGCCAAAACCTACTTTTTCCGCCAAGGTGCCCGCTACAAAGTTGCAGATAAAGGCACCCAAGTTGATACCCATATAGAAAATGGTGAAACCAGCATCGCGGCGGGAGTCATTCTTTTCATAGAGTTCGCCTACAATCGTGGAGATGTTCGGTTTAAAAAGCCCGTTCCCCAAAATCAACAGGAAAAGACCCGTGTATAAGAAGGACAGCGTCGGGTTGGAGGCGATGGCAAATTGCCCTAAAGCAATTAAAATGCCGCCCACGATAATGGCGCGTCTTTGGCCCCAGAAACGGTCGGCAATATAGCCGCCCAACAGAGGGCTGAGGTAAATAAGACTGGTTACTGCGCCGTAAACTTTACTGGCGTGAGATTCCGAAAACTGCATGACTTTAATCAAATACAGCACGAGAATACCGCGCATGGCGTAGTAGCTGAAGCGTTCCCACATTTCGGTTAAAAACAGAATATACAAACCGGTGGGCTGCTTTTCGGTTTTAACGGTTGCTACTTCTGATGTCATTGATTTCTCCTTGCAATTTTAACAGGGTACTCCATATTGTACAAAAATATGATGGATTGAGCGGGGAAAAAATCAGAGAGGGACGGTCATAAGCGTTTGAGCGGCTTCCTGCAGCATTAGAAACGAGCGGTAGCATACCATGACAAAATATACGCTGATCAGCGCCAGCAAAGCGGTGTAAATCCACTTGGCGCCCAGCCCGATGGTTTTGGACATCCATACAAACGGCAGGGCAAACGGCCCCAATACAAAGGCCAACAGAATAATGCCCGTGTGCGAGAACAAAAAACCCGTGCCCGGTTTTAAACTGCGGCCGCAGTGGCGGCAGTAGTTATCGGTTTCGTCGGTCGGGTTTTGGCAGCGGGGGCAGGTGTTCATAACTCTACTCCTTTGCTTCGCAGGTAGCGCTTGATATGGCTGCGCGCGCCGGCGGTTTTGGCAAATTCCAGCCAGTCGCGCTTGGGTTCGCCGTTTTTGCGGGTGATAATTTCGCATACGTCGCCCGTTTTAAAGGCGTAATCCATACGCACCATGCGGTTGTTTACCTTGGCGCCCACATAGTGGTCGCCGATGTCGGTATGAATGGCGTAGGCAAAATCGATCGGGGTGGAGCCTTCCGGAAGGGATTTTACGTCCGCCCGCGGCGTAAAAACGAAAATTTGCTGCAGGTTGACGTCCGTTTTAAATCCTTCCAAAAATTCCCGCGGGGCGGTTAAATCCTGCTGCCACTCAATCCAGCGGCGGATCCAGTTTATTTTTTCGTCAAAGTTTTTATCCGGCTTTACGTTGCCCATTTTGTAGCGCCAATGCGCGGCGATACCGTATTCGCAGGTGCGGTGCATGTCTTCGGTGCGGATTTGAATTTCGATAATGTCGCCCGTGGGGGCCAGTACCGTGGTGTGAATGCTTTGGTACATATTGGCTTTGGGCGTGGCGATATAATCGGTAAACGTGCCGGCAATCGGCTTAAACACGCTGTGCACCAGGCCGAGGGCGCGGTAACAATCCTGCACGGTTTTGGTAATAATGCGCACGCCCAGCGAATCTTGAATTTCCGCAAAGGAACAGTGGTGTTTTTGCATTTTGCGGTAAATGGAATAGTAATTTTTGGCGCGGGCCAAAATGCGAAAGTCCATATGCTCGGCCTGCAGGGCGGGTTCCAGCTGCTTTTTAAAAGCGTCCAGCGCGGCCTGGCGGTCGGCCGTGCGGGCTTCCACCTGGTTTTTGATGCTGGCGTATTCCTGCGGGTGCAGGTATTTGAAAGAAAGGTCTTCTAGGTCGGTCTTGATGGTAAACATCCCCAGCCGCTGGGCCAAGGGCGCATATAAGGAAATGGTTTCGTAGGCTTTAAATTTTTGGCGGTCGGGAGGCATGACATCCATGGTCCGCATGTTGTGGGTGCGGTCGGCCAGTTTAATTAAAATGACGCGCACGTCTTCGGCTACGGCAATAAGCATTTTGCGCCAGTTTTCCACGGTTTCTTCGTCGGTGGAGGAAAACTTTAAATCGCTTATTTTGGTAACCCCTTGCACCATGTGGGCAATTTCTTTATTAAATTCCCGCCGCAGATCTTCCAGCGTAACCGGGGTATCCTCCACCGTATCGTGCAAAAGGCCGGCGCAGATGGTGTCGGCGTCCAGGTTAAAGTCCATCAGGATGTTGGCCACGTGGCAGCAATGCGTAAAATACGGCTCGCCGCTTTCGCGTTTTTGCCCTTCGTGTGCTTTTTCGGCAAAATGGTAGGCTTTCTCAATCAGCGAAGTATCCTGATTGGGGTTATATTCTTTAAATTTACGCAGTAAAGCGGACAAATCAGGTGCGTCTTGCATAGGGTTACTCATGTTTTAAATCATTTAAAATTTCCGCCGCCGCCCGTTTGGCCACACCGGGCTCGCCCAGCGAGGCGCGCAGTTTTAACAGTTCTTTGCGCATTTGGGCCAGTTTGGCCGGATTTTGGAACATCGCCATCGTTTCCGCCGCCAAGGCGCGCGGGGTGGCGTCGTATTGAATCAGTTCCTTTACCAACGGTTTTTTAGACAGCAGATTGACCAGCGAAATGTACGGTACCTTGATGACCCGTTTGGCAATTTGGTAGGTGGGCCAAAATAGTTTGTACGCCACCACCATCGGGATGCCCAAGAGGGCATTTTCCAAGGTAGCCGTGCCGGAGCAAGCCAGCAAAAAATCCATTTGCGAGCGGAGCTCGTAATGCAGGTCTTTTACCAAATGAAAATTCGCGTGCGGTTTTTCGCCGATTAAATCTAAGAACACTTTTTCGTCCGCATCCGGCAGCAGAAACATATAGGCTTGCGTATTGGGGAATTCTTTTAAAACTTCTTTATAGGCTTGGTAAAACACCGGCGTTAAGCGTTTGATTTCGCCCATGCGGCTGCCGGGCAGCATGCCGAGTTTCCACGCGTGGTTTTTGTGGTCGGGGATGTGATAGTCCTTTTCCGTAGGCAAGGGAAGCTGGTCTAAAAGCGGGTTGCCCAGAAAGACCGCATTTCCGCCAAATTTTTTATGAAATTCTGGTTCAAACGGATAAATCGTAAACATTTTGCGGGTCAGTTCCGCCAGGCGCTTGGCGCGGTATTGGCGGCTGGCCCATACTTGAGGGGTTACGTAATAATACGCCGGGATATGGCGGTGTTTGGCCATGCCCAAAATTTGGTGGTTAAACCCGTAAAAATCCACCACCACCAGCGCAACGGGGTTTTGCGTTTCCATATATTCGCGGATTTGGTTCATCAGCCGAATCCAAAGCGGCATTTTTTTGAGGGGCTCAATAAACCCGCTGGCGCCTTTGCTGGCCAAATCATACAGAAATTCGTCGCTGACGGCCTGCATCCGTTTGCCGCCTACGGACGTAATGCGCACATCCGGGTCGGCTTCTTTGATCGCCTCGATAAGCCCGGCGGCGTGAATGTCGCCGGAAACGTCTCCCGCCACAAACAGGATATTTTTGGTAATCGGCGTAATGGTAGACATTATTTATCGTCTCCTTTTAAATGCCCCAGCGTTTCGTCCAGCACGGCCTGTGCGGCGCGGGCAACGGTGCTGATGGCCTGCAGCGGCCTGGGCGTGTGCAGGTGGCCGGTTTTGGGAATGTCAAAGCGGTTCATTTTTTCGCAAATTTGCAGGGCCAAATCCAGCGCTTTCATACCTTTTTCGCCGCTGGGGGCCGGCGTTTTGGCCGTTTTGATGCAATCGATAAAGTGCAAAATTTCCGCCGTAATCGGCAATTGCTTTTCCACTTTGGGGTAAGTAACGGTCAAATCGTTCATGTTTTCAATGACCGGTTTTTCCTTGCGGTAGGTTTTTACCCGCGCATTCATAAAATCCACCGACACATACCCGCTGGGCTGAAACAAGTGCATAAAGCGGGCCCGTTCAAAGCTGGCGCGGCTGGCGGTAACGTCGGCCACGGCGCCGTTGGCAAAGTGCAGGCGCACGTTGGCGATGTCTTCGTGAGGGGAGAAAACACTCAGCCCCACCGCATCAATGGACACCACTTCGCTGGGCACAATGGTGTAGAGCAAATCCAAATCGTGAATCATTAAGTCCAGCACCACGCTGATGTTGGCCATGCGGCCGTCATACGGGCCTTGGCGGGTGATGGTAATAAAACGGGGATCTTCAATGTATTTTACCGCTTCCACTACGGCGGGGTTAAACCGCTCCACATGCCCCACCTGCAGCACCAGGCCCTGGCGTTTGGCGCATTGGATTAAGTCGCGCGCTTCCTGCATGGTTACGGCAATGGGTTTTTCCACCAGCGTATGCACGCCGTGTTCCAGGCAATACATCCCAATTTGATGGTGCAGCTGCGTAGGCGCCGCTACAATGACGGCGTCCACCTGCCCCACCAGTTCTTCCGGCTTGGAGTAGGGGGTGCAGTTGTGTTCCCACGCCAGTTTTTGGGCGCGCATTAAATCGGGGTCGCATACGCCCACCAGCGAAACGCCTTTCATATTTGCCAGCGTGCGGGTGTGAAAAGTGCCAATTTTGCCGGCGCCGATGACGCCGAATTTAAGGGGTTTGTCTTGGGCCATAAAAATCATCTCCGTTTTTTCTATTATACCTTAAAGTGCCCGTCTATTGGGCAAAAATCCTTCGCGTTCGTAAAAAGATTGACAGGTTTTTTTAGATTGGTATAATGTTTACATATGAGATATATGGAAAGAACACTTGTTCTAATTAAACCGGATGCGATTGAAAAACGCATCAGCGGTCTTATTTTAGACCGGTTGGATCACCTCGGACTGCAAATGACCGGGGCAAAAGTGGTTTCGCTGACTGAAGAATTGGCGCGGGCGCACTATAAGAATTTGGAAGGGAAACCTTTCTTGGAAGAAGTCATCCAGTATATGATGGGTGAATTTAACAATGTGCCCAACCACAAAATTTACGCATTCGTTTTCCAGGGCGAAAACGCCATTGCCAAAGTGCGCCAGGAAATCGGCAGCACCAACCCCGAAAAAGCCGCTCCGTGGACGATCCGCGGCAGCTTTGGGCGCTTTATCGGCGATGTAATGCAAAACTGCGTGCACGCGTCCGGCTCGCCGGAAGATGCGGAAAAAGAAATTGCGCTCTGGTTTAAACCCGAAGAGGTTTTGGACCGTTAACATGTTTTGCCGCATATTAAAGTTTGCCGCACCGGTATGGGCGCTGGCGCTTTTGGCGCTGCCGGCCGCCGGTGCGGACGCTAAAGAACAGGCCGTTTCGCTTTCCACGCAGGACGGATGGGCGCTTGCCGCGCTGTACCGCCCGGCGGATGAGGGGAAGCGGACGGTTATTTTGTTGCATGATTTAGGCAAAAATAAAGAAGAATTTTCCACGTTTAAAGCCAACCTGGGCAGTGAAGGCTTTGGCTACTTGGCCCTGGACTTGCGCGGCCACGGACAAAGCACCAACAAAGGAGAGGCCTTTTCGTTTGCCCGGGAAGGGGTGGACAACGAATATAACAAAATGACGCGCGACGTAGAAGCCGCCGTTTCCTTTCTGGACAAGAAAGGCGTTTCCCAGCAGGATATGGTGGTGCTGGGGGCCGGGCTGGGCGCCAACGTGGCGGCAAAAAGCATGAGTTTTTCGCCGGATATCGGCGGGGTGGCCTTAATCAGCCCCACCACCAATAACCGAGATGTTCTTTCCATTCCGGCCATGCGTCTGTACAAAGGCGATATTTTGATTGCCGCCGGCGCCGCCGACAAAAAAAGTTTTTTGGAAGCCAGCGTCATCCGCAATGTGGCGTTTTTAACGGCGGGAGAAGGCAAAGTAACTTTCTTAACCGCTTATGATTTAACCTCGCACGATATGTTGGATAAATACCTGCGCCCGGCGGTAATCCAATGGCTCAAAACGCCGCACAAGCCGGAAGTATTGCCGGACGCCCCGGCGGTGGATTTGACCGTTCCTACCAACACGCAGGGATTGCTGGTGCCGCCGTCCGGAACGGAAGAGTCGCTCGTGCCGTCCGTCTTGGGCGTGCAGCAAGGCGCCTTATAACCCAGGAGATAAATATGAAGCCCGCTCGCATTGTTTTTCCCGGTTTTTGGTTTGGTCAAAGCAGTCTGCAGGAAGCGGAAGAGTTGACCCGCCGCGGAGTGGGCGGATTTTGCGTGTACGGGGGAACGGCCCAAGAAACCAAAGATTTTACCAAGCGCATGAACGACCTGTCCCCGTACGGGAAATTGTTATTCTGCGCCGATATTGACGAAGATTTAAGCGAAATCGTAACCGACGCCCCCGCTCTGCCGGCCAATGAAACGCTGCAGCATTTTTCCTGCCCGCAGGACGGGGCTTACCGCAAAGGCAATTTAATTGCGCGCATGGCGCGCAGCATGGGGCTGGACTGGGTGCTTTGCCCCGTAGTGGATTTGGGATACGCCCCGCCGGCTTTTTCCGACGTACCGCTGACGGTTACCCACCTGGCGGGGGATTTTATCGCCGGGCTTTCCAACGGGGGGGCGCTTAACTGCATTAAGTATTTCCCCGGCGTGTCGGGCGTGCTTAAAACGCTGGCCCAGATGGAAGACGCCGAATTTGTGCCGTACAAACATATTTTCCGCCGGGCGGACGCCATTATGCCCTCGGATATGATCTTCCCGAATATAGACAACGACCACCAAGCCATGCTTTCCGATCGGGTGATTAAGGGATTGCTCAAAAAACGGCTCAATTATAAAGGCTGCGTGGTCAGTTTTCCGCTTTTTAAGGGGCGGCTTCGCTACGAAGACGCGAGCGCCATTAAAATGCTGCACTGCGGGGTGGAGAATATCCTGGCACCCAAGAACGCTTCTTCCGTGGTGGACGCCGTGGAGAAAGAGGCGGATAAAGGCCTGCTGATGGACGAAATTATCCATGCGGTTTCCAACCATGAAATGTTTATCAGCAAAGTATACGTGGGGCCGGAACCGCCCGATATTGCGGAAGCCTTTGAAATGGCAAAAGCGTTTTGCAAAAAATAACCGTACAAAAAGCCCCAGCCGATCGGCTGGGGCTTTTGTATAGGGAGGTTACTCTTCGTCTTTTTTAAATTTCGCGGCGATTTCGTCTTTGCGGCGGTTGAATTCTTTTACCACTTTGTCTTTTCCTTCCGCCAGGCGTTCGCGGGCGTCTTCGGCATGGGCGGAAATTTTTTCTTTCAAATCCGCCGCGTGTTCTTTGATTCTTCCCTTTAAATCTTCCGCATGTTCCAAGACGTATTCTTTTTGTTCTTCATACGTATCGTCGGCCCAGCGTTTGAGTTTGCGGCGGGTGGTTTCCCCTTTGGCCGGCGCAAACAATACGCCCGCTGCCGCGCCTACAATGGCGCCCAATAAGAAAGCGGCCAGTCCTTTTCCGGCACAATCGCATTTATGGCACATATAATCCCCCTCCTTGTGGCTTTGCTATAATGTATATATATTGTACAACAAAAACAGGGAACTTCCGTTCCTGTTAATAGTATAGCTGTAAAATATATTTTTTGCTCTTACTATTTTGAATTAGATGGAGGAACCGTATGCCAAATCCGTCCGCACCGCGCCACAACGGGAAGCAATTAGACCCCGAAGTGCGCAAACATAACTTTGAAGAAGTGGCTCAAATCTTCACCAAAGAAGAAGCCATGGCCGAGGCCGACCGCTGCCTGCATTGCAAAAATGCGCATTGTCAGGCCAACTGCCCGGTAGGAGTGCAAATTCCGGACTTTATTGCTTTGTTAAAGGAAGGCAAAGTAGGCGAAGCCGCCAGCAAAATTATGGAAACCAGCTTGCTGCCCGCCATTTGCGGCCGTGTTTGCCCGCAGGAAAAACACTGCGAAGGCAATTGTATTTTAAAAGACCGTTTCGGCTCGGTCAATATCGGCATGCTTGAACGCTACACCGCCGACACCGCCCGCAAAGAAGGCTTGTTAAAAGCCCCCAAAACCGCCGCTCCCACCGGCAAAAAAGTGGCGTGCATCGGTTCGGGCCCGTCTTCCATTGCGGCCGCGGCGGAGCTGGCCCGCGCCGGGCATGAAGTAACCGTGTTTGAAGCGCTCCACGCCTTTGGCGGCGTGCTTCGCTACGGGATTCCCTCTTTCCGCTTGCCGCGGGAAGTGATTGACCACGAAATTGAAACCGTCAAATCCATGGGCGTAAAGTTTGTAACCGACGTATTAATCGGCGCTACGGAAAAAGTGGCGGATCTTTTAAAACAGTTTGACGCCGTGTATGTGGGCAGCGGCGCGGGGCTTCCTACGATGACCGGAATCCCCGGTGAAAATGCCGTGGGCGTATACAGCGCCAACGAATTTTTGACCCGCGTCAATTTAATGCAGGCGTATAAATTCCCGGAAACGGATACGCCCATTCAGGTGGGCAAACACGTGGCCGTTTTGGGCGGCGGGAACAGCGCCATGGATGCGGCCCGCTGCGCCATGCGCCTGGGGCCGGACAGCGTAACCATCGCTTACCGCAGAAGCGCGGCCGAAATGCCCGCCCGCGCCGCAGAAGTGGAACACGCCAAAGAAGAAGGCGTCCAATTTGAATACCTGGTAACGCCCAAAGAAGTACTGATGGACGATAAGGGCCGCGTAACCGGGTTAAAATGCACGCGCAACCAATTGGGCGAACCCGATGAAAGAGGCCGCAGAAGACCGGTGGAAATCCCCGGTTCGGAATTTGTGATGCCGGTGGATACGATTATTGTGGCCATCGGGCAGAAACCCAACCCGATTATTGCTAAAACCACGCCGGAACTGAAAACGACCGAACGCGGCGTGCTTGCCTTGGATGAAGAAGGGAAAACCACCTTGCCGGGCGTATATGCCGGGGGGGACATCATCCGCGGAGGGGCCACGGTGCTGTTGGCCATGAAAGACGGCATTGAGGCCGCGCGCCGGATTAACGCTTATTTGAAAGAGGGAAAATAATATGGAAGAAAATACCATTTTAGTTAAAGAAAATTTAAGCGATGTCGTGGTAAAGTTTGTGATTTACAAACCGCTGGTGGCCGCTTCGGCCAAGGCCGGGCAGTTTGTTATTCTGCGCGGGCGCGAAGGGGGCGAACGCGTGCCGGTTACGCTGGTGGACTGGGATAAAGAAAAAGGCACCATCACCATTATCATTCAGGCCATCGGCAAATCCACCTCTATGTTTAATTCGTTTAAACAAGGCGAAAAATTCTTAAATATCGCCGGCCCGCTGGGCACACCCGTGGAAATTAAAAACTACGGTACGGTGGCCGTGGTAGGCGGCGGGGTGGGTATTGCCGAAGTGTACCCGATTGCCCGCGCGTTTAAGGAGGCCGGCAACCGTGTGATTGCCGTGTTGGGCGCGCGCACCAAGTCGCTCTTGATTTTGGAAGATGAAATGAAAGCTTTGTGCGACAAAACCGTAAGCACCACCGATGACGGCAGTTACGGGATGAAAGGCATGGTAACGGATGCTATCCAAAAGCTGCACGATGAGGGCGAAAAAATTAATGCGGGGTTTATCATCGGCCCGATTCCGATGATGAAGTTTACTTCCCGCTTAATGGACAAACTGGGCATGGAACCCCACGCCAGCTTGAACCCTATTATGCTAGACGGCACCGGCATGTGCGGCTGCTGCCGCGTAACGGTGGAAGGCAAGGTGCGCTTTGCGTGTGTGGATGGCCCGATGTTCCCGTCAAAAACCATTGATTTTGACGAACTCATCCGCCGCACCAGCGAGTACCGCCCGCAGGAAGCGGAAAGCCTGAAGCTCTACGAAAAAGATCACGTTTGCAAATGCGGCTTGCATTAATTTAGCAACGCATAAAAAAGCCCGCCGGTTCAGGCGGGCTTTTTTGTTGGCAAAGTTTTAATAGGCTTCTACCGGCGTTTCTTCAAAATAGCCTTCCGTTCCGCCGTCATCGCCATAGGGGAGATATTCTTCTTCCTCTACGGCTTGCTGCTGCAACAATTCAATCATGCGGGCTATTTCTTCTATTTTCTGCGTCAGCTTGTTTTGAATATCCTGCTGGATGGTATTCAATTTGTTGTTAACGGTTTCCAGCGGCTCATCAGAATTCATCGTCTGCGTAATGCGCTTTTTATACTCGTTGAAAATAGCCGTGATGTCTTTTTTATAATTTTCTCCTCCATAACGCGAGGCATAGTCTTCATAGGACGCCTGATCTATTTCAACGGTGGCCAGTATCATTTGCAAGTACTCTTCTTTCATCTCTTTTTCGGCCTGAGCAAACTTTTCCTGTTGGGCTTGTGCCTGTTTGACAAGGGCCCGGTTCAGTTGCAGTTGGGAAGCCATTTGCGCCAATTTGGCTTCATCTTGTTCGGTTACAAAGGACAAATTGCCAAATCCTTCCGGAAGCGCGTGTCTGACGCTGATAATGGGGAAGGTCAGCGAGGCCCCTTCCGAGCTTTGTTTTACCGCCGCCGAGACGTCTTGATACGTACTCAACGAGGCGTTTTGCGAGGCATCTACTCCGGCCTGCTGGGCTTGTTCCTCCTGGCGCTGCACGTCTTCCTTTAATTTTTCCGGGTCAAAAGCATCGCCAAATTTAGCCATTGCTTTTTCCTGGTCTTCTTTCGCGGCGGACATAATCCATCCTTGCATAGACGGATAAGTAACCATATCCAAGCCCGCCCATGTCCCGAAGAACACCATATTGCCTACCAGCCCCTGCCAGAAACGGGTGTTGGAAGCAGTATTTTTGAGAACCGGCAAAGCAAAACGCCAGTTGGATTTTGCCGTCTGCCAATAATTGGCATTGGGCACATATTTAGGCAATAAGTATTTGCCGATGCCGGTGCGCTCGACCTCGTTGAAATAATGGTGGATGACCGTCGGCTGCCAGGTATTGCTGGTTACTCGCTGCAGGGGAATTTCAATGGCATTTTTCAGTTTGGTCGGGTCAATTGACGTGATGCGGGCCGCCTTGCCGCCAATGGCCGGCGTTAACACAATGTGGTTAAATCCTGCCGCCAATTCATTGCCGGGCGCCCCTAAGCGGGTGACGTTCCACCACGTTACCGTTTCGCCGCTGGCCGTGCCGGCCGTTCCTTCAAAAACGGGGGTTTTAATCGGTACCCAGGCATTGAAGGCTCCACCTTTTGCGGCCTTGGTAATAGCATTGGTTAAGAGCAGTTCCTGTATCAATCCTTTGCGTGTGGTGTAATCGTAGAACCGCGGAAAAACGATGGCCTTCGGATCCGCGGAAGATCGGAAACCTCTCGTAAAGGTGGAAAGCGCCTCTGTGGAAGTGTTCGGAGGCGGAACGTCCAGCGGACGGAAACTGCTGCGCAGTTTGCGCCAATCATCCCAGCTGCGCACGCCCTTATCCAACGAGGTGCCCGTTACCTCTACGGTTCCTTGCCGAACCCCGCCAAATCCGGGGATAGGTTGCTCAAAGGAGAAACGGGTAATGGGCGCCGGTTCTTTGCCGACCCAGCGTTTGGGATTCCATTTGGAATACTTCCCTTCCAAAGCGTGTTGGGTGGTAATGGTTTTAAAATTGGACTCCATGGCCGGGGTATAAGATTGGGGAGCCGGCATGCGTTTTTGGGAGCCTTTAACGGTTTTTTCCGTTATGCGTTCCACTTGCAAAGTGACAGCGTTTTTCTTTAACGTTTTGGCCAAATTGGCAAAGCGCACGCCCTTTTGAATTTCTACGCCAAAGCTCAGCGCGCGGCGGCCTTTGTTGGCTTGAGCCGCAGCTTTTAACGCTTTGGGCAGGGCCAGCATGGCGCCTTTGGTGGTGCGGTAGGCGGTACCGATGAAGGTAAGTACCTCGCCGCCGTAAATCCAGAAAATGGCGTTTCCGACAAACCAAAAGAACTTGGCGTTTGCTTCATCGGATGCTTTTTTGGCGTTTAATCCGTTTTTAAGCTGCATTTCCACCCACGTCCCGTCGGACATGCGGGCAAAGCCGCTGATGGTTTTCAGCGATCCGTCCGGCAATTGGAATTGGTGGCCGCGGTTAATCGGCACCAAGCGCGGGACAGAATTTTTGTCGTTTAAAATCAGCGATTTTCCATCCTCTCCTTTATCCAAGACGTAGCTGCCTTTCATACGCGGGCGGGAATAATCCCATTTCAGCTCATCATTGGCAAATCCGTTGTAGATAAAGGCCAATTTGTCTGCCAGCATTTGCATTTGTTGGGAATCAAGCCCATAGTCTTCAATTCCTAAATAGTGCGTGCGGGTCAGCGGCGCATACAAGTCGGCGGTGCGCTGGGCAAACAAGGGGCGCAGCGTATCATTTTGCATGTTGCCGCTGTTGCAGCGCAGAAACACGGGATAATCCGCCGCCGCAGCACCCGCTGCCGCTTGGCAGTTTTGGCTTTGGCTGTACATCAAGCTGGCCGCTTCCAAGGCAAAGATGTTGGTCGGCAGGGAGTATTGGGCCGGGTCGGAAAAATCTTTGAGCATAAAGATGATTTGCGACCAGACGGCCGAATCCGACACTAAGTATTTGACGCTCTCATATACGGAGGTAAAAATGTCATTAAGCACCGGGCTGTAAGGCTGCTGGAATTTACCGGGGACAACTTTTCCTCTCATGGAGCGTTTCGGCCCCTCATCAAACAGTTTGACTAAAGGGGTAATTTGGGACGGATCTTCCAGCATGGCGTATACGGTGGCGTAGTCCGCCAGGGACAGCATCACCTGATATTCAGCACTGCCTTCTTTGGGGTTGTGCGATTTAATCGTGCTGAGTTCCGTTAAGAATTGATGGTTGATTTGCTGATAAATATCCGGCGGCAGCTGGAAGGGAATCTCCCGTTGGGTCCAAGAGTTCATGACAATCCAAGGCAATTCGCGGTTGAATTGCGGTGCCGGAATGGAGCTGTTGGACAAAGGATCTCCGATTTCCGGAGCCAAGAGGGGGTCTTCCTGCCCGGTTTGCACGTAAAAGTTATGCAGTTTCCATAACGTAATGCGCAAAGAACCCAGCGCCATGGCGTCGTAGATAGAGGCGGGCGCTTTTTTGGATAATTTTTCCAGGCGGTACAGCACGCGCAGTTGGGCAAACAAGATGAGCCCGTTCATTTGACTGATGACTAATTCATCCGGCTGCACCAGTACGGCGTCAATGGAGTTGCCCAGCACCTCGCTGGCGTAGATGAGGTTTTGAAGGTTGTAATCAGCCGGTTCAAACGGATCGATATAATTAATCATGTCATCCACCGTCAGTTCATCCTTGGCCAGTTTTTGCAGCACTTCGTTTTGATTGAGCGATTTGAAAACTTTGTACGGATTAACCGGGGGGGCCACGTAAGTAGAGGAACGCGGAGCCACGAGAGATTCCTTCAGTTTTTGGCGTTTGGCCTCTTCCTGCTTTTTGGCGGCGGCTCTCTCTTCTACCGCTTTGTGCAATTTGGTAATGGCAGTTGCTATTTCCGCAGGCGTTTGGGCATACTGCAGCTCTTCGGAAGCGGCCGCCACGCTGCTTTCCAAGTACTCAGTGACGAATTGGTCTACATGCTGGCGAATTTGATCAGACGACACTCTCGGCTGCGCCCACGCGCCCGGGGCCGGCAGCATGCAGTTAAATAAAAAGACCAACGCCATTACACGGCACAGAAAAGATTGCATAAAGTTCTCCTCTAAAACGATATAGCTTTACTTATGTATATTGTACCGTTTTTGGATGGTTTTTCCAGAGGCCAAAAGGCCTAGGCCTTCGGAGCAAAAGGGCCTACCCGCCGGGTAGGCCCTGCAACGGATCACAAATACGGCTATAACAATTTGGAAGCCAAATCCGCCAGATGGCTGCGTTCCGTTTTGGTAAACGTGATGTGCCCGTGGCTTTTTTGGCCTTTCAAGCGGTCTACCAGATAGGTCAGCCCGTTGGATTCCACGTCCAAATACGGCGTATCAATCTGGTACGGGTCGCCGGTTACGACCACTTTGGTGCCCTCGCCCGCGCGGGTAAGAATGGTTTTCATTTCGTGCGGGGTGAGGTTTTGCGCGTCGTCTACAATCATATATTGGCCGGGCAGCGAGCGGCCGCGCATGTGGGTAACAGAGGCGATTTCAATTTTGCCGCTGTCCAACAAATAATGGGCTTTTTCTTCGCCTTCGTCCGGGTTTTTGCGGTCTGCCAAGAAGGCCAGGTTGTCGTAAATAGCGCCCATCCACGCTTCCAGTTTTTCTTCCTTGGTGCCGGGCAGGAAGCCGATGTCTTTGCCTACCGGCACGATGGAGCGGCACACCACCAGGCGGCGGTAGGCGTTTTCGTCCATGGTGCGCTGCAGGCCGGTAGCCAGCGTGATTAAGGTTTTGCCCGTGCCGGCGGTACCCACCAAGGTAACGATATCCAAACTGTCGTCTAGCAACAGTTCCATGGCAAAGCGCTGTTCTTTGTTCAGCGGTTTAATGCCCCACGCCACCGGTTCCTGCGAAGAAAGCGGGCGCAGCACAAATTCCGCCCCGTTGGACACGCGCCCAATGGCGGACTTTTTGCTCCCGTCCGACGATTTTAAAATAATAAACTCATTGGGAAAATAGACGTTGGGATCCACCGGCAGTTTTTTGTCGCGGTAGAACGCGTCAATCTGCTCGGGGGATACTTCCATTTCCGCCACGCCGGTGTAGAGTTCGTCCACATTCACTTTGTCGGACGTGTAATCCTGCGCCGAGAGGCCCAACGCCTCGGCTTTTAGGCGCATGTTGATGTCTTTGGTGACCACAATCACGGGGGCGGCGTTCTTTTTGTACGAACCTTCTTTTTTGCTTAGGGTATAGGCAATGTTTAAAATAGAATTGTCCGCCTTATTAAACGCCAGCGACTGCGGCAGGGCATTGGGCTTATCCAACTCAATTTTTAAAATGCCGCCTTTCGGCAATTTTACCCCTTCGTTCAAACGGCCTTGCTTGCGCATTTCATCAAGCGTGCGGGAAACCATGCGGGCGTTTTTGCCGCGGGTGTCGCCTTCGCTTTTAAACGCGTCCAATTCTTCAATGACGGCCATCGGGATAATAATGTCGTTATCCTCAAACGCATGCAGGCAGTTTACGTCGTGCAATAGGACGTTTGTATCCAAAATAAATGTTTTTTTCATAAGTATACCCCTTCTGAGCAGAACGTTTTTGTGGGTCTGTTTATAGTATAACCGCGTCCGGGCGGACGTCAAGCCCTCTTCGGGCGGCCCGGGGTTGTGCATATTTTAGCATTAATTGCTATAAATATATATATGAAATATCTTTGCATACACGGACACTTTTACCAGCCCCCGCGCGAAAACGCCTGGTTGGAAGAAATTGAACAGCAGGACAGTGCGGCCCCGTTTCACGATTGGAACAGCCGTATTTGTGCGGAATGCTACTCTCCCAACGCCCTGGCGCGGCTGCTGGACGGAAATAAAAACCTGATTGATTTAGCCAACAATTACGCCCACATCAGTTTTAACTTTGGGCCCACGCTTCTTTCGTGGATGGAAAAAAACGAGCCCGAAGTGTACCAGTCCGTGTTGGAGGCCGATAAACTCAGCCGCGAACGCTTCGGCGGCCACGGCGGCGCCATTGCCCAGGTGTACAACCATATGATTTTGCCGCTGGCCAACGCGCGCGACAAAGAAACCCAAGTCAAATGGGGCATTGCCGATTTTGAAAAACGCTTTGGCCGCAAGCCCGAAGCCATCTGGCTGGCGGAAACGGCCTGCAATACCGAAACGCTGGAAGTATTGGCCGCGGAAGGGATGAAATTTGTAATTTTGGCGCCGGGGCAATGCAAGCGGATCCGCAAAATAGGGGAAGAAAAATGGCAGGAGGTCGGCGCCGGGGTAGACCCCAAACGCGCCTACCGCTGCAATTTGCCCAGCGGCAGGAACATTGCGCTTTTCTTTTATGACGGGCCCATTTCGCAGGGGATTGCGTTTTCCGATACGCTTTCCTCGGGCGAGAAATTTGCCGCCCGCCTGCTGGGCACCTACAACGCGGGCGGCGAGCCCCAGCTGATGCACATCGCTACCGACGGGGAAACCTACGGCCACCACCAGAAATTTGCCGAAATGGCGCTGGCATATTGCCTTAAAAAAGTGGAAGAAACGCCGGACGTGGAACTGACGGTGTACGGCGAATTTTTGGCCAAACATCCGCCGCTGTACGAAGCGCAGATTGTGGAAAATTCCTCGTGGAGCTGTTTTCACGGGGTGGAGCGCTGGCGGGCCGACTGCGGGTGCAATTCCGGCATGAAACCGGGCTGGCACCAAAAATGGCGCGGGCCGCTGCGCCAAGCGTTGGATTTTGTGCGCGACGAAATGATTAAAACGTTTGAGACCGTCGGCTCCCAGTATTTCAAAAACCCGTGGGACGCGCGCAACGATTATATCGATTTGGTGCTAGACCGCTCGCTGGACGCCCAGCACCGCTTTTTCTTAAAACACGCCACGGAAAAAGCCTGGAACGACCGCCCCACCGCGCTATGCCTGCTGGAAATGCAGCGCAACGCCATGCTGATGTATACCAGCTGTGGGTGGTTCTTTGACGAGATAAGCGGCATTGAAACGGTGCAGATTATGCAGTATGCCGCGCGGGCGATAGAATTAAACCGGGCGATCAGCGGGGTGGATTTGGAGCCGGCGTTTGTAGAGAAACTCTCCGCCGCGCCCAGCAATTTAAAAGAACTTAAAAACGGCGCCGTGGTATATGAACGGTATGTAAAACCGCAGGTAATGCCGATTGAAAAAATTGCGCTGGAGCACGTCGTCTCGCTTTTGGCAGACGATACGGTAAACCCGCAAAAAGCCTATGAATGCGACGTATTGGCCTACGCCCCCAAAAAGCTTGCTGCGCCGGGGTTTCACTTGTGCTTTGGGGACATTACCCTTAAATCCCGCACCACGCTGTTGGAGCGGAAAATGCATTTCGCCGTTTTTCAGCACGGAGCGACGGACTTTTTATGCGCGGCCGGCACGGAAGGCACCCTGGACCGCGGGGCCGTATTCGGCCAATTGGAAGAACTTTTTCAGGCCGCCAAATATGAAGACTGCGCGGCGCTGATCCGCCGTTCTTTTCCCAAGCAGTATCCGCTGTCATCCATGTTTTTGGACGTACGGCGCAAAGTGGTGGATTTGGTACTGCGGAAAATGGACGAGGAAACCGACCAAAAATTTACGAAAGTATTTGAAGACCAATACCCGGTGGTGCGCGGCCTGCAGTTAATCGGCGCGCCGATCCCCAAGCCGTTTTTGACGGTGGCGGAGTTTGTGCTTTCCAACGATTTGAAAGCGGAATTCCGCGCGGCGGACGTAAACGTCAACGAAATAGAAGAACTGATGGAAGACGTCAAAACGCTGGGGCTGGACGTTTCCAAAGGCCCAGTGCGCGAGGCCGTAAGCGAGAAACTGGAACGGCTGGCTTTTGCTTTTGCGCGCAATCCTTCGGATACGGCCTGCGCCCTGAAACTGGTGGAGTTTTTGAACTACGCCGAAATTTTCGGATTCGAACCCGATGCCGTGCGCGCCCAGGAATTTGTCTTTTTTGGGCTGCGGGCGCTGGGGGAAGAAGCCAAAAAGAAAGATATTCTGCGGGCGTTGGCGCGGAAGCTTAAAATTGCGCTGTAAAGAGCTTGTTTGTTTGTCAAAAGGCCGCCCCGTAAGGAGCGGCCTTTTTAACGGGCGGAAGGTAAATTATTTTAGCTGGCGCATGGCTTCTTCCTGCAGCTTTTTGATTTTCCGTTTGGCCATGGGCTCGCCTTGTTTGGAAGCCAAAAAATAATAGTGCAGGGCCAGTTTTTCATTTTTCTCGGTACCCAGGCCCCGTTCGTACAAGTCCGCGGTCAGCGTTTGGGCGATGGGGCTTTTTTCGTCGGCGGCGGCTTTCATTACTTCAAATCCTTTTGCTTCGTTTTTCTCGGTGCCGATGCCGTTTAGGTAGCACACGGCCAAATTCACCCGCGCTTCAAAATCGCCCGTGTGGGCGGCGGTTTGATACCAGGAAAACGTCTTTTGCGGGTTGGGCTCTTCGCATCCTTGCCCGGCGTGGTACATCCCGGCCAGGGCATTCATGGCGGGCACACTGCCGTTTTTGGCGGCGGTGTCAAACCAGTTTAAGGCTTGCACAAAATCCTGCGCGACGTGTTTGCCGCGGTAATACAGGCGGCCCATTTCAAATTGGGCCTGCGGGTCGCCGGCGGAGGCTTTTTCCAGCGTTTTTTTAAAGGGGTTATATGAATGTTTGCGCAGAAAAAAGAGCGCCAGCGCCAAAATAAAAATAATTGCTAACCCGGTGCGGGTTTCAATCAGCTGTTCCATAAGAGGCCTCCTGTTCGGTTTTTTTAAGGGCTTCTTTCGCCCATTTTTGAGCTAACTTTTTATGCACCGGCGTGCCAATGCCCTCTTGGTACATTTGTGCCAGGCGCTGTTGGGCGGGTTTTTCGCCTGCCTGGGCGGCCAAGCGCGTCCAGCGAAATTCCTGGTACGGGCTCTTTTCCGTGCCGTAGCCCTGCCGGTACCACTGCGCGATTTCCCATTGGGCCGGCCCGTAGTGCTGTTTGGCGGCAAGGAGCATATAATTAAAGGCTTGGTGCGGATGAACGGCGGTGCCGGTGCCTTCGCGGTAGCACCGGGCCGTTAGGTATTGGGCGCGGGCGTTTTCCAAGTCGGCCGCTTCTTTTAGCAAAAAGAACCCGCGTGCGGGATCTTCCGGCAGTGTTTCCATCCCCAAGTACAGCAACGCCGCCGGCAGGCGGTAATTGGCGGCTGTTTCCAGCCAATGGCGGGCTTGGACGGGGTCTTTGGGGCAGCCGTTTCCGTTTTGGTACGCACGGTACATTTCCAGCGCCGCCCAGGAAGAACCCTCTTGCGCGAGCGTTTCCAACTGGTTAAATGCCAGCTGCGGGTCTTTCTTTACGCCTTGGCCGTACATCAGCATAAAAGCTTGGGAATAGGCGGCGTATGCGTCGCCTTTTTGCGCGGCTTGTTGGTAGTATTTGTAGGCTTTTTTATAATTCTGTTTCGTGCCGATGCCGTTGTAATACAAATCGGCCAGATCCGCAAGAGAATCGGAAAACCCGGCTTTTACTTCGGCCTTTACCTGTTTAAACGCCCGCTTTTCGGCCGTTTGGCGCAGTTTGTGCTGTTCCTGTTCGGCGTCGGTGTAAGCCCAGTCCGAAAGGGCGGCGGCGCTGAGCGGGAGGAAAAGCAGCAAAAGCAATAGTTTTTTCATTTGGTTTTTACCAGTTTCCGGTTTTCCAGCGTGTAGACCTCGTCTGCGTAATCCGCGGCGTGTACGTCGTGCGTTACCATCAATACCGTAAGGCCTTGCTCGCGGCTCATGCGGGCAAAATCTTCAAACACCTGCTGTTTGCGGGCGGTGTCCAAATTGCCGGTGGGCTCGTCCGCCAATAAGAGCGGCGGGTCGTTGCGCAGGGCGCGTGCGATGCTGGCGCGCTGTTTTTCGCCGCCGGACAAATCGGCCGGCAGCTTGTGGCTGATGGCACCCAGCCCCAGATTTTCCAGCAGTTGCTGCGCCTTTTTAGGATCCGGACGGCCGCGCATCAAAGCGGGCATGTCTACATTTTCCAGAAGCGAAAACTCGGGCAGCAGGCCGTCAAATTGGAAAACAAAACCCATTTTTTTAAGCCGCAGGGCCGAGCGGGCGGTTTCGCTTTTAAGCGCGGTAATGTTCTGCCCGTCCAGATAAATCGTGCCGGAAGTGGGCTTATCCAGCATGGCAATTAAATTTAGAAGCGTGCTTTTTCCCGATCCGCTGGGCCCCAAAAGCACCGTAAATTTGCCGCGCGGAAGGGTAAGCGTTACGTCTTCCAGCACGCAGAGGTTTTCGTCGCCCTGACCGTAGATTTTGGTTATATGTTCCAGTTTTATCATATCATCCGTACCGTATAGCGTCCGTGGGGTGCACGCGCGACGCTTTCACCGCCGGATACAGCCCGGCCGCAAAGCAAATCAGGCAGCTGCCGCCGATGACGGCCACAATATCCCACAGCTGCATGCGCACCGGCACTTTGGTTAAATAGTAAATGTCGCCGGGCAGTTCCACAATGTTAAACGTGGCGATAATCCAGCACAGCAGGCAGGCCAGCAACAGCCCCAGCACAATGCCCAGCCCGGCAATCACCATGGCTTCCCACATAAAAATTTTGCGTATCATCCGCGGGCTGGCGCCCATGGCGCGCATGATGCCGATGTCGCGCAGTTTTTCGGTGCCCAGCAAAATCAGGTTGCCCGCAATGTTAAGCGACGCCACCCCGATGATTAAGAACAAAATAATAAACATCATCGTTTTTTCCAGCTTCAGCGCGGCGTAGAGCGTGCTGTTAAGCTGGGCGAAGGTGCGCACGGAATAGCCGTGGCCGATGACGTCTTGAATTTGGGCGGCGGCTTTGTCGGCGTCGTTTATGTTGTGGAGCTTGACGGCAATGCCCGTGGTGCCTTGGCGCAGACCCAAAAAGTCGCTGGCGTGGGAGAGAAGCGTGTAGGCGATGGTATTGTCAAATTCGTAATATCCGGTGCGCAAAAGGCCGCTGATGCGGAATTTTTTCATCTTGGGGAACATTCCCGCCGAGGTGGAAATGGATTGCGGGGAAATCAGCACCACGTCGTCGCCGATATCCGCCCCCAGGTTGGCGGCCAGTTCGCTGCCCAGCACCAAGGGCGGCGGGGCGTCTTCGGGCCAGTCGGGCGTAAAGGAACCTTCTTCCACCGAATCGGCCAGGGTGTTGATCTTTTTTTCCTGTTCGGGGTCTAAGCCGCGGACGATGAGCCCCACGCTTTGCCCGGCATAGGTAATAATTCCCTGCCCGTAAATATGCGGCGCCGCCGCTTCCACCAGCGGCAGCTGTTCAATCAAACGGATGTTTTTTTGATAGGTGTCCTTGCTCATCCGTCCAAACACCAAAATATGGCTTTGCGCACCGATGATTTTGTCTTTGATGTCGGTCTGAAACCCGTTCATAACCGATAACGTGGTAATTAAAGCCGCCACGCCCACACTTACGCCCGCCACGCCGATAAGCGTTGTGATAAAGGCAAAAAGCCCTTGGCGGCGGGTTAAGTAGCGCACGGCTACAAAGCGTTCAAATTTCATAGTTGTATTTTACCTTAATTAGAGGCGGTTGTCCTGCAATAAAGCGGTTGCTTCCGCACCAAAAAAGTATTAAACTATAATCAGCAAATCCATTTATGGAAGGAGAATTTATGGAAAAAGGGTTTACATTAATTGAATTGCTGGTGGTAGTATTAATTATCGGCATTCTGGCGGCCGTAGCCGTGCCGCAGTATACCAAAGCGGTAGACAAGGCCCGTTTTACGCAGGTGCTCACGATGATGGATTCGTTGAAAAAAGGGATTGATACCTTTTATTTGGCAAACGGGGCGGTGAATATCTTGGAGAAAGATTTGCTGGACGCTATGGATATAGAAGTTACTGGAATTAATTGTACCACCAATACCTGCACCAGCGATTTGGGAGGCGGCTGGTCGGTAGGGTGGAGCATCCGCGGCCAACAGAACCTGTATTTGGTATATGCCATCATTTATAAACCGTCTGATTCTTCCAATACAATGTTTATGCTGCAGGAGCTGTTGATGAACGGCAAATGGTCACGCTATTGCGTGCCGCAGTCTTCCGCGGCCGGGAAAACGATGTGCGACCAGCTGACGCAAAACGGCTGGACGACCAATTAATCGGCGGCCACACCACACCGAACTTTTAAAAGAAGGTTTGCTGGATATAGACGTATCTTCCAGTTTGGATTGCGAGGGCTCGTTTGCGGGAACCTGCGGGAGCAAAAATTATTCCTATAGTATTTTTTGTGAAACGAAAAGGTGCGAAATCCAGTTTTACCGCAATAACGGCGACACCAATGATTATTATAAAGGCTATGTAAGTACCAGTGACGGGAGCAATTGGGGAGGATATTGCGGATATGAATCGGCCCTGGGCAAGCCCGTGTGCGATATGTTCGCCACGATGGGAAACAATGTAATGGTGGAAGAGTTGTAAACGATCTTTTTACGAAAAAACCCGCACCTTAAAAAGTGCGGGTTTTTTTCTAAGCACGTCAGAGTTATTTTTCGGCTTTTTCTTCTTTTTCGTCCAGCTTTTTAAGCGTGGGGAACAAGATAATCTCGCGGATGGAGTCTTGCCCCGTGAGCATCATGACGATGCGGTCAATCCCGATGCCCATCCCGCCAGTAGGCGGCATGCCGCTTTCCATGGCTTCAATGTAATCGGCGTCCACGATATCGGCATTTTTGGCGTCTTCGCCTTTGGCGATGGCTTTGGCGGCGGCCTGGTCTTTGAGGCGTTGCAGCTGGTCGGCCGGGTCGTTTAGCTCGGTGTAGGCGTTGCCCAGCTCCTGCCCGTTTACAAACACTTCAAAGCGTTCCACAATTTCCGGATCGCCCGGTTTGGTCTTGGAGAAGGGGCTCACCGCGGTGGGGTAATCCATCGCGATTACGGGGTTGTGATATTCCGCCAGCAGTTTGCCTTCAAAGAGTTCGTCAAAAATATCGGAGTCGGAATCGTCCGCCGTAAACTTGACGCCTTGTTCTTTGGCGACTTCTTCCAATTTGGCGCGGTTGAATTGGCGGCCGTCTAACACTTCGTGGATATCGCGGCCGAACATTTCTTTCCATTTTTCCGGGATGTGCACGCGGGTGTAGGGCGGGCGCAGGTCTACTTCGTGCCCGCGGAAGTGAATTTTTTCAATACCAATGGCTTTGGCGGCGTTGCCCAAAATTTCGTCAAACAGATCCGCCATGGTGTTCACGTCCCCATACGCCTGATAGAGTTCCATCATCGTAAATTCGGGGTTGTGGGTGGTGTCAATGCCTTCGTTACGGAACATATGCCCGATTTCATAAATCTTATCCATCCCGCCGATAATCAAACGCTTGTGATACAGTTCCAGCGCAATACGCATATACAGCGGCATTTTAAGCGCGTTGTGGTACGTTTCAAACGGGCGCGCCACGGCGCCGCCGGCATCGGGGTTCAAAATGGGGGTTTCCACTTCCAAAAATCCCTTGTCGTCCAATGTTTTGCGAATAGAGGTAATAATTTTGGCGCGTTTGATGAAAATATCTTTTACGTCTTCGTTTGCAATTAAATCCAAATGGCGCTTGCGGAAGCGGACTTCCGTGTCCTGCAGGCCGTGGTATTTTTCCGGCATGGGGCGGATGGCTTTGGACAAAAGCGTAAGTTTGGTTACCTTAATGGTTTTCTCGCCGGTTTTGGTTACAAATACGTGCCCCGTAACGGATACAAAATCCCCCACGGCGATATGTTTTTTAAAAAAAGCGTAGGATTCTTCGCCCAAATTGTCTTTGGAAATATAGAGCTGCACCCGGCCCGAAAAATCGCGCAGATGCGCAAAGGCAGCTTTCCCCATCAGGCGCAGCTGCATCAGGCGTCCGGCGGTAACGGCTTCGGTTCCTTCGGCCGCGTTTTTGGCGTCCAAGCAGGAAATCTGTTTTTCGCAGCGGTTGGGATAGGGGGCAATGCCCATTTTGCGGATTTCGTCTATTTCCGCGTAGCGCTGGGCGATAATTTCATCCAGTGCGTTGTTGTGTGTATGTTGCGTATGTTCGGTTGACATCGGTAAAACCTCTTACATTGGTATTAATTCTATTGTAGCAAATTGGGAAGTGGACGCGCGGAGGGATTAATAATTGATACAATAAATCACGGGGGTTTTTGCATATGAAAATGAGTACGGTAGTAACGGTTTTAATTGTCATCGGCATACTGTGCGGCGGGCTGTATTTGCGCTATCACAACAAAGATACCGACGCACGCGGCGCCACGCGGTTGATGCGTTCCATTGAAAACCATGCGGAATTAAACGATACCGTGAAACTGATTGAAAAAAGCGAAGATATCAACATCCGCGACAAATCCGGCAAGACGGCTCTTTTTTATGCGGCCCGCGCGGCGCAGGATCCGCAAGTGGTGCGGGACTTGCTGGAAGCGGGCGCCAATTTGCATATCGCCGACGAAAACGGCCAAACGGCTCTTATGGTGGCGGCGCAGTATAACCCTTCGGTGGACGTGCTGGAAGAATTTACCAAAAACGGCGCCCACGTGAACGCGGCGGACAACGAAGGAAATACCGCTTTGTTTTTGGCGGCGCAATACAATAATGCCGGTATCATTAAATCGCTGCTTCGGGCCAAGGCCGACCCGGACCTCCCCGGCCCGGAAGGCAAAACCGTGGCCCAAGCCTTGGCGGAAAATCCGCAACTGTCCGACCAGGAAAAAACCGACTACCGCCAAGCGATGTTGGTGCTTTCCATTTTGCAGCCGCTGCGCTGAAAAATTTCTGATTTAAAAGGCCTCCCGTTTCGGGAGGCCTTTTTTATGGATGAGAAACCGAAGAAACGGGAGCCGGCGGATAAGGAAAGAAAGAAAACGTGCCGTCTTTATTTAATTTCAGCTCGCCCCAGCGCAGCTGCCCGTCTATATTTAATAACGCGCTGACGCGCAAAATCCAGGAAGGCGGAATGTCGTGCGGAATGGAAACGACCGGGCGCCAGCCCACCCGCTTGAGGTGCAGCAATACCGAGAGGCCGGTTTTGCCTGCATCGGGAATTAAGAAAGGAATGGCCTGGCGGGAAGTGGCGGCGGCATAAATGGCTTTGGTTCCTTCCGGATACTCCACCCCGTTATAGGGCGCGAAAATTTCGTAGTGGGATTTGGATACTTCCAACCCGTTTTTTAAGATATGGCGCAAGTCGTCCCCGTGTTCATCCAGCACCATGCCGCGGTACATTTCGTTTTTTTGGTTGGGCAGCGGAAAGGGGGGCAGGTTGCGGCTATAGGTTAACTGCCCGGCGGGAGCCAGCAGTGTGCTGGGAGTAGTAAAATGATACGCGCCTTGCTGAAAGGACACTTGCAAGGGATAGGGGCGCTTGGGCATGCGCCTCACGGCGCGCAGCACCGTGCGTTCCAGCCGGGTTTGTAGGATAATGCCTTGAGTTTGTATTTGGGGCAGGAACAAGGCTTTTTTAAGCGTGCGCCATTTTTGGGCATGGGCCGGAGTGGACGGAGCCAGTAAGAAAGTTGCTAAAAAACTAAGGCAAAAAACGGATTTTAAAAACTTGTTCATATTATAATAGTACCGTCTTTGCGTGTGCGGCGCAAAGGTCTTTTGGCCTAGAGGCAAAGGGAATTTATACCTAGAAAAAACCGCCCTTACAGGCGGTTAAAATCTGGTTCCGGGCCGGGCCTCTGCCACCCGTCGCCTTACTGACGTGCGGCGCGGTCGGCCCCGCCTCGCGGTACTCGCCTTGCCGGGGGCAAACTCGTACAACGCTGCGGCTTTCTCGTCCTAGCGCAGGCCAAGCAGTTGGCCTGCTTTCCCGGCCAATAAAAAACCGCCCTTACAGGCGGTTAAAATCTGGTTCCGGGACTAGGACTCGAACCTAGAATTAATGCTCCAGAGGCATCCGTGTTACCATTACACCATCCCGGATCAACATAAATATTTTAGCACATTTTTGGGAAAAGAGAAAATTTTTCGTTTTTCGCTTGCATTTCCCCGTCCAAGGTTTTAATTTGTTATAATAAAAAAAGATTTAGCGCCTATAGCTCAATCGGTTAGAGCAACCGACTCATAATCGGTGGGTTCCAGGTTCAAGTCCTGGTGGGCGCAGTTTTAAACCCGCGTGCAAGCGCGGGTTTTTTGCGCCCAAGCGCACCAACTGCTTGGTGCGCGGCCGGACTTGAAAGGCGGAGCGATGTTTTGCTTTGCGCTTTTGCAAGGGCAAAACCGCGAGCCGGGCCTGCAGGAAAATGCGGTCAGGCATTTTACCGGAAGGCAAGCAAAAGAGCATTTAAACCCGCGTGCAAGCGCGGGTTTTTTGCGCCCAAGCGCACCAACTGCTTGGTGCGCGGCCGGACTTGAAAGGCGGAGCGATGTTTTGCGTTGCGCTTTTGCAAGGGCAAAACCGCGAGCCGGGCCGCCCTTCGGTTGTTTGCGGGTTGGGATGCTCCTGATTTTCCGTTTGGAAAGGCGCGCAAAATTGCTACAATATACACATTCGGGGCATGGCTCAAGTGGTAGAGCGCCCGCTTTGGGAGCGGGAGGTTCCCGGTTCAAGTCCGGGTGCCCCGATAAGGTTTTGCTATGGTTCAGCATGCGTCTTGGCAGTCGCCCGTTTTAAATGCTTTTCATACGCCTGCGGATGTGGAACGGGAATCGTTCACGGACGGTATCCGCACGGAACTTTCTGCCCCTATTCAAACGGCTTTTCCGTTTGCTTCGCTGGTGTTTTCGCTCAATTATGCGGCCCCCAAAGACAGCTTTATTTTATTGGAAGCCCAAGTGTTGGAAGAGGGCAAGTGGAGCGATTTTTTTAAGCTGGGGCTTTTTTCACAAGGGATTAAAAAAAGTTTCCCGTCACAGGATAGCGCTTTCGGCCGCGTGGAGACGGATGAATTGGCGCTTGCCCGCCCGGCGCAGGCGTACCGCTACCGGATTCAATTTTGCGGGGAAGCCAAGCTGACGCTTTTGGCGGCTTCGGCGGTACGAAGTCCTTTTGAGTATGAAGAAAATAAAGCGGCCCGATTGCCTGCCGGTCATTTTCAAAAAGAAATTGCACCTATTTCCCAAATGGAATTAAACCACCCCGACCGGCGGCGGGTATGCAGCCCGGTTTCCCTTTGCATGGCCCTCAATGCGTTGGGGGTGGCCTGTTCTGCCGAAGAAGTGATGCAGGGCGTGTATGACGCGTCCGCCAACATTTATGGGAACTGGGTGTTTAATACGGCGTATGCCGGATCCTGCGGGGTACAGGCTTATGTGCGCCGCTTTGGGGCGCTTTCGGAGCTGAAAGATTTTGTTACGCCCGACTCGCTGGTGTTGGCCAGTATCGCTTACGAGCGAGGGGAACTGACCGGCGCGGCGATGGAACGCACGGCGGGACATTTGGTAGTGGTGTGCGGGTGGGAAAACGGCGCCGTGTGCGTAGCCGATCCGGCCGCGCTTAAAAAGCAAACTGTTTTGCGCGCGTATAACGCGCGGGAATTTGCAAATGCGTGGCTCCGCCATAAACGGGGAGCCGCTTATATAGTGAGGAAAAAATGAAAAAAAGTTGGCTGATGCTTTGCTTGGCCGGGCTGCTCTGCGCGGCGTGTGCCCAGCAGGAGATGAAAGATTCCTTAATTGTGGCCCATAAAGGGGAAATGGAATCGCTGGATCCGGTTTATTCGTATGACGGGGTAACCCACGGGTTGCTTATTAACGTATATGATACGCTGCTTAAATTTAAAGGCAGTTCCTTAACGGAGCTGGAGCCTTCTCTTTCCACGCAGGTTCCCACCAAAGAAAACGGGCTTATCTCGCCCGACGGCCTGACGTATACCTTTCCCATTCGAAAAGGCGTTAAATTCCACGACGGAACGGAACTTACGGCGGAAGACGTGCGCTACTCGTTGTTGCGCTTTCTGCTTTCGGACGTATCGGGCGGCCCTTCCAGCCTGCTGCTAGAGCCGATTTTAGGGGTTTCCTCCACGCGCGATGCGGACGGAAACATTATCGTAAATTTCCAAGACGCGGCCGACGCCGTGCGCGTAGAAGGGGATAACGTGGTAGTTACCCTCAAGCGTCCGTTTGCGCCGTTTTTGTCTATCGTGGCGCGGTGGAGCTATGTGGTAAGCAAAAAGTGGGCCGTTCAGCGCGCTGCGTGGGACGGAACTGAAGAAACGTGGAAACAGTTTAACAATTTTTCCAAAGATTCTTCTCCTTTCTTTTCCCAAGAAAACGGAACGGGCCCCTTCCGGGTGGAGCGGTGGGATATTGCCGCCAAACGCCTGACGCTGGCCGCCAACGAAGCCTATTTTGCGGGTGCGCCGCGGCTGAAAACCATTCATATGATGACGGTGGACGAACCCTCCACCCTGCGCCTGATGCTGGAATCGGGCGATGCGGACGTGGCGGAAATTTCCACCAAGTTTGCTGCCCAATTAAAAGGAAACCCGGACATTACCGTCTACGACAATCTGCCCCGCCTGCGCACCGACCCGGTGATTTTCTTTACGCTGGATATCAATATGCAGGCCAACCCGGACGTCGGTTCCGGCCAGTTGGACGGGCAGGGCATTCCGTCCAATTTCTTTGCCGACAAAGACCTGCGCAAAGGGTTTGAATATGCGTTTGATTACGATGCGTTTTTGGAACAGTCTATGGAAGGCCGCGGCGAGCGGGCCATCGGCCCGGCCCCGGCGGGATTGGTGCGCTATGATGACGGGTTTAAACGCTACCATTTCGATTTGGAAAAAGCCAAAGAACATTTTCAAAAGGCTTGGAACGGGCAAGTGTGGGAAAAAGGTTTCAAATTTACCATTACCTACAACACCAGCGGCGATATGCGCCAAATCGCCAGCGAAATTTTAAAACGCAATGTGGAAAGTTTAAACCCCAAATTCCAGATTGATTTGCGCGGCGTAACGTGGCCCGCCTTTTTGGAAAAGACCGCCAAACGCCAAATGCCCATGTGGGCCCGCGGCTGGGTGGCCGATTATGCTGACGCCCATAACTTTTATTTCCCGTTCATTCACAGCCAAGGCCGCTATGCGCTGTCGCAGGGGTATAAAAACCCGCTGGCCGACCGCTTGATTGAAAAAGCCGTCGCGGAGACCGATTTTTCCAAACGCAACTTGCTCTACCGCCAGGTGCATAATTTTATGTATGAAGACGCCATGCAAATCTATACCGTGCACCCCACCGGCCTGTGGGCGATGCGTTCCAACGTAAAGAATTTTGTGGATAACCCGGTCTATATGGGCATTTATTTTTACCCGATGTATAAAGAATAAAATGGCAAAAAGATATTCCAATCCTCAAAATCTAATGTATACTATTGTATACGAATACGGACGAGTATAAATGATTAATTTGGGGCAAACATTTTAAACCATAAGGAGAGCTTATGAAAACGCAACGAAAGAAAAAAGCGTTTACCCTGACGGAACTGTTGGTGGTGGTTATTGTCATCGGCGTTTTGGCGGCGGTAGTGCTGCCTAAGTTCAGCAAGGTAATTGAGACGCGCAAAACTACGGAAGCGGAAGAATTAATGGCCGCGGTGCGCACCGAACAGGAAAAACGGTGCTCTTTGGATCAGGATTATTTATCGGATCTTTCCAAACTGTCGGATATTATCCCGTCCACGGATACGAAAAACTTTGTGTACAGCACCAATGCGGAGGGAACGGGAATTGAGGCGCAAAGCAAAGGCAAATTCGGCTATACACTCAAAATGCCGTCTTATAAAGACGGGCGTTTGTGCTGCGACAATGAAGAAGAATGTTTGAAATTAAATAAAGACTATCCGCTCTGCTCGGAGCTGATTGCGCGGGCGGATTACCAAAGCGGCGAAGAGTGCGCCGGCGAGAAAGGCCCGACGGTGATTGCCTGCGTGGGAGAGTCTACGCGAAGCTGCGGCTGCCAGAATAAAGGGACGCAAAGCCGCACCTGCGACACGACCACCGGCACATGGAGCGCTTGGGGCAGCTGCAGTATTTCGGATGTATGCCAGTGCACCGGCACCGAACCGGCCAGCACGCAAACCTGCAACGGCTGCGGCACACAGTCGCGAAGCGTTACTTGCGATACCACGACGGGCGCTTGGCAAACAGGCGCTTGGGGCGCCTGCAGCAAAACGGAGGCGGAATGTTCCGACCCGTGCTCCAGCCACCCGTTTGATTTAGTGGGAGGAAGAGAAGAAACCGCTTTGTGCTGCAAAGGGAGTTCTGTTTATGAGCCGGAAACGGGGGAGACCTTTACTGATGCCGCGTATTGCTGCGGTACGGTAAATGTGTGCTGTTTCTATCCGGATGGAACCTCTGGCAACTGCGACCCCATGAGCTCGGTCAGCCTATCCGAAAAGAACAGTTATTGCAAAATCGCCGGTAACGGGTCTCATGCAGAATACGTGTGCGGAATTCCTTCTTCCGGGGGAACTACCCCTGGCACAAATTGCACATGGGGATCCGGACAATCGGTTCAGCAAACGGTCTCCATTGACTATACAGCAGGGGACTTGTTTGAAAAGATTTCCAGCCAGTCGGATATTACGTCTTCCTTCAGTATTGCCGGTACGGAAGGCTGGACAAATCCCCCAACCTGCAACACGGGCGGTACTTGCGATTCCAGCGGGGCGCTGTGCAACAACAATCCGTACCTCTCTAATTGCAAGGTTACCAGTGCAGACAGCGGCGGAACGCCCGCTTCGTACTCTTGTACGCTAACGTACACCAGCCGCAGCTGTACCTGCCAGTAAGCAAATTGTTAAAACCCTCCGCGGCAGCGGAGGGTTTTTTGTGGGGAGTTATTTGAAAAGCGCGCGGGGGTGTTTTTCGGCGGAGCGCATGAAGAAAGCGTTTGCATTTGCCGGGGGAAAGTGTTATAATAATATTGCGGGGTAGAGAAGCCTGGTATCTCGCAAGGCCCATAACCTTGAGATCACTGGTTCAAATCCAGTCCCCGCAAGATTTTTATTATATACCGCCCTTAAGGGCGGTTTTTTTATGGGGCAAATAACCAAGTTAGACGACAACTTAGTTTCTTTTCGGCGGTTTTTTATGTACAATAAACTAGACTAAAAAAACGAACAGAAAACAGGGTTTGCCGTTTGTGAGGAGGAAGTATGAAAGTATCCATTTTTGTGGGGGGGAATAAGACGTTCACCGCCTCCCGCTTAGGGGTTAAACTGGGCGAAGAATTGGCCCGCAAAGGCCTGGAAGTGACGCTGCGTGCGGTAAAGGGGAAAGTAAAAAGTAAAGATTCCGCCGTTATCCTGCAGGAATACGCGGCAACCGCCAAACCCAAAACCTTGGCGGCCGCGCTTAAAAAAGACCAGGCTGATTTTGTGATTTCGCTTATGAACTTAACCGGCTGCCAAGCTGCGCTGGAAGCGGGGGTTCCCTTTGTCTATGCGGAAAACGAAGGCTTTAAAGAAGACAAAGCGGTAAAAGATAAAAAGGCCATCCTTAAAAAAGCCAAACAGGTGCTCGTCATCAAAACGACGGAAAAACCGCTTAATAAAAAAGCGTATGCCGGCTTGAAAGTGCAGGAAGTTACCAATCCGGCGGTTTGGGTGGAACATTACAACTACAACAAACCCGCTTGCTTTAAGAAAGAAAACAACATTGTGGCCGTGGGCAAATTTGCCAAAGAAAGCGGCTTTGAAAATTTGCTTAAAACTTGGGCCCGCTTGGCGCCTGCGCACTCCACATGGCACTTAACGATTGTGGGGGACGGAACGGGCAAAGCGGCGTTGGCCAAGTTTGTGGCTAAAAACAATTTGCAGGACAGCACCGAAATCGTTACCGACGACGGCGATGTCTACAGTCTGCTTCGCAATGCAGACATTTTTGCGTATCCCGCTTTAAACCCTGCCAACGCGGATATTTTGCTCGACGCCATGGCCAGCAAACTGCCGTGCGTGGCGTGCGAAAGCGAGCCCGTAACCGATTTGGTGGCCAATGGCATTAATGGGGTCATCGTCAATGCGGGCGAAGAAGAACCTTTTACCGTTGCCTTGGACGATTTAATGGTCAACTGGGGCAAACGGGTGGGCCTGGCGGTGGAGGCCAGCAAACTCAAAGACAGATATCCGTTTGAAGATTTTGTCCGCGTGTTTGCCGAACTTTTAAAATAAACAATGCCCCGGCGTTCGGCCGGGGCGTTTTGCAAAAGGAAGCCACATGCGAATTACGTGCGTAATCGGCACTTTGGGCGGCGGCGGAGCAGAACGCGTGATGACGTACCTGTGCGGGGGCTTAGCCGCGCGCGGGCACGAAGTAACGCTGCTGACGCTGGATGATTCCGTGCCTGATTTCTATTCGGTGCCGGACGGCGTGCGCCGCGTGAATATCAGCTTGCCCACCTTTAAAAAAGCCGGTTTTTGGGGAGGGATTCCCCGCTTGTGGAAGCTGACGCGGGCCGTGCGGGCCACCCGGCCGGAAGTGGTCGTCAGTTTTATGACGGTTAGCGTCTTGGCCGCGTGCTGGCTGTTGCGCATTCCGTATATTTATGCCGACCACTTGGACGTGCGCCACTTGGCCTACTCTTTAAAATGGAAAATTTTGCGTAATTTCTTATTGGGAAAAGCGTTTCGCGTAACGGTTCTTTCCGAGCGCGACCGCAAGTTTATTGCGCTTTACCACCCGCGCTGGAAGCCGGCGGTTATTTACAACCCCGCCTTGCCGCCGCAAAAGAATTTTGAGCCGCGGCCGGATTTCTTGCAAGAAGGCAAAAAATATGTGCTGGCCGTAGGACGGCTGGCCAAGCAAAAAGGGTTTGACCGCCTGCTGGAAGCGTGGCGGCGGATTTGTGAAGATTTTCCCGATTGGCGGCTGTGCATTATCGGCGCCGGGCCGGAAGAAGCCGAACTGAAAGGCTTGGCCGATACGCTGGATGTGCAGTACTGCGTGCAGTTCGTGGCACCGGTCAAAAATTTGGACGCCGTGTACCGCCATGTGGATTTGTATGCGATGTCCTCCCGGGCGGAAGGTTTCCCGATGGTGCTGCTGGAAGCCATGTCGTTTGGGCTGCCGGTGGTAAGTTTTAACTGCACCGGGCCGGACGTCATCGTGCGCGACGGCGTGGACGGATTTTTGGTCAAGCAAAACTATACAGACCGCTTGGCCGCCAAAATGGCGGAGTTGATGAAAGACGAGGCGCTTCGCCGTCAATTCGGCGAAAAAGCCCGCGAAATTACCAAACGCTTTTCGCTTCATAAATACTTGGATGCATACGAAACGTTATGCAAGGAAGCCGTCAAATGAACTGGCAGGATCCGGACGTACAACAACGCATTGCCGAATGGCAGCAGCTGCTGGATTGGCGCGGGCGGGACAGCCGCCTGGTGCGGGGGGCGTTTGCGTGGAGCCGTTGGAAAAAGAAATTTTTAAACACGCTTAAGTGGCGTCTTCGCCGTAAAAAAACGCCCGCGGAAACGGATTCTTTGCGGGTGCTTTTTTGGCTGCCCGGAGGCTTGGGGGATGCGGCCTGCGCCAAGCGGCTGGTAACGGCCTACCGTTTTTTCCTGCCGCAGGCCCGGTTTGACATTTATGCCCCTTTGCCCGGCGTGGCGAAAATGCTGTTTGGGGCGGATAAAAACACGCGCATTTTGGAAAAGGACGATTTTTCGCCGTTTGATTATGACTTGGCTCTGCAGGCGTGTATGGCCGTTAAATTTTTGCAGGTTACGCCGGAGCGGATAGAATGCCTGGCGCCGCGTTTTGGGGAGGTCGTCCGGCGGGCCGAAGAAGCGCAAAAATCGCTGGGCAGTTTATTGGACGATGTCTTTTTAACCGAAGGCGTATTGGGGCGGTGGCTGTATGAACAAGGCGCCCGGCGGTTTGAACTGCTTTCGTATACGGGCGGCGTGGAACTTCCGCACGACGCGCAGGAACAGCTCCAAACGGACGCAGAACCCCGCCGAAAATGGGGGCTGGAAGGCGTAAAATATATTACGTTTCACGACGGCACCAGCGAAGCGCAGGTGATGGCGCATGTGCGCCCGACGCGGGCGTGGCCGGCGGTGCGGTGGTGTGAATTTTTTCGGTTGTTTAAAAAAGAATTTCCGCAAATTAAGTTAGTGCAGCTGGGCGGCCGCAACAGCCCGGTGTATGAAGAGGCGGACGTGTGCCTGGTGGGCAAAACCGCCGTGGCGGAGCTGCCCTCTCTGTTAGCCGGTGCGCTGGCCCACCTGGATACGGAAAGCGGCCTAGTGCATTTGGCGCAGTTTTTGCCGGTGCGCAGTGTGGTGTTGTTCGGCCCGTCCTCTGCCCATTTTTTAGGATATGCCAAAAACGAAAATCTGGATTGCGGCCCCTGCGGCGGATGTATGTGGATCACGCCGGATTGGATGAAGCGCTGCCCGCTTGGGCACGAGCCCGCACCGTGTGTGGAACGCATTACCGCGCAAGCGGTATTGGCGGCCTTGCGGCGGATTTTGCCGCATTAAGAAAGGGAGCCTGCAAAATGTTTTGCAAAGGCCTGCCATTCGCCGCTCTTAACCGATAAGAAAAATACGCCCGCCAAAAAGACGATTCCGCTTGCCAGCAACGTTGCCAGTACGCCGCTTCCCGCCAGGTAAAAACCGCACAGCGCCGCCGGCAGCAAGGCAAGCAAGTTCACCGCCAGCACCCGCCCCGCATCCCGCAGCGACTGCATATACCGTATTTGCGGAAAATGCGTTTTAAACAAGCGGTAATTAATCCATAAGCTGACTACATTGCACCCCACCTGCGTGTAGGGAAACGCAAACGCGCCCCATCGGTTCATCGTAAACGGAACCAACAGAATAAACAGTCCAATACAGCTAAGCGCATACGGCAGGCTTTCTTTTACTTTTCTGCCGGCGGCAACCACATTGTTCTGCATGGAAACAATGGCCAAAAACCACATCACGCCCATTAACGGCCGCAAAAACGCGGCGGCGTTTTGCACGTCCGCGGCGGAAAAGTTCCCCCGCTTAAAAAACAGCGTAACAATTTCCGGCGCGAAGAAGGCGGTAAATACGGCCAGGGGCGTCAGCACAAAAAGCAAAAAATGCTGGGTGGACAGAAAATCCGCGTTTAGTTTCGCTTCCGCCCGGGCGGAAGCGTCTTCGGTCAGCTGGATTTTGGAAACGTTGGCCACGCGGAAAGTAAAGATTTCGGTCGGCGAGTCGGAGAGCTGTCTAGCGTAGTTTAACGCGCTGACGAGCCCCGCCGAAAGGCCGCTTAGCAAATACAGCGGCAGCACACTGCTGACGATATTGGCCAGTTCAATAAGTTGGTTGCTGGCTAAATTTTTGGTCAGGTGTTTTTGCCACTGCACTCGGGCCGGGCGGAAATTCCACTTCAGTTCCTTTCTCATCATCCACCCAAACACCGCTATCTGCACCAAATTCGCCGTCAAAAAGCCGTACACCATGCTGATAATTCCCGCCGTCCGCCCGCACGCGATTAAAAAAACCAGCGGCAACAGCGCGTTTAGCGGCGTTAAAAGGGCGGAAGCAAACCGGCGGTACATTTCCAGCACGGCCGTCAAATACGCCGTCAGCAGCTGCAGGCCAAACAACACAAAACAAAGTGTGATGAGCAACTGGTTCGCGAGCAGCTGAGGGGCGTCAAAGCGGGAAAATAAACGGGCCAGCCCCACCGGCGCCAGAAACCCGGCCGCACCCAGGAGCAGCAAGAGGAGAATATAAAAATATAAAAAGCTGTTTAACAGCGGCCGCCCGGCCCCGGGCGCACGGGCTTCCTGCGCCATGGCTTCCGGAATAATCACGGCGGCGTTCATCCGCTGCAAAAACGTAACGCCAAAGCCCATTACCATCAGGAGGTAAAAATACACGTCCGTCGTGCGTCCCGCGCCAAAATAAAGCGCGATTAAGAGCGCATTGGCAAAGGACACCAGCTTCCACGCCAAGGTGGCGCCTACCGCCAGCGCGGCCCCGGCTGTATAGGAGGTGGGCTTAAAAAGATGAACCATATTTGATATTATAATAATTTAGGAGAAGAATATCGTGAACACTGAATTTGAACCTGTTATCGGGCTGGAGATACACGTCCAGCTCGCCAGCAAAACCAAACTGTTTTGTTCCTGCCCCAACGGCGTGGGCGAGGATACAAAACCCAATACGGCCATTTGCCCCGTTTGCACGGGACACCCCGGCGTACTGCCGGTGCTGACGGAAGGCGCCCTGGAGCTTGCCGTGCGCGCGGGCCTGAGTATGAACTGCAAAACCAATGAATACTCCTCCTTCTCGCGCAAACACTATTTTTATCCGGATTTGCCCAAAGGCTACCAAATTACCCAGTATGACGAACCAATCAACGGAGCCGGGTTTATTGAAATTACGTTCGGCCCCAAAGACCATTTGCAAAAAAAGCGGATCGGCATTCATCACGCCCACTTGGAAGAAGACGCCAGCAAATCGTCCCACGAAGGGACGTATTCGCTGATTGATTTTAACCGCGCCGGATGCCCGTTGTTGGAAATCGTGTCCATGCCGGATTTACGCTCTCCCGACGAAGCCTATGCCTATTTAACCGAAATTAAACGCCTGATGCGCTGGGTGGGCGCGTCCAACTGCGATATGGAAAAAGGCGAACTGCGCGTGGATGTGAACATTTCCCTGCGTCCCAAAGGACAGGAAAAATTCGGTACGCGCGCGGAAATCAAAAACTTAAACTCGTTTAAAGCGGTGCGCGACGCGCTGAACTATGAAATCAACCGCCAGACCGAAATTTTAAATGCGGGCGGACAGGTAAAACAGGAAACGCGCCTGTGGGATAAAGAAGAATTGGTTACCAAACCCATGCGCTCTAAAGAAGACGCACTGGACTACCGCTATTTCCCGGAGCCGGATCTGCCGCCGGTGGTGTTGGAAAAATCGTGGCTGGAAGGCGTTAAATCCCGCATGCCGGAACTGCCGGCCGCCAAAGAAGCGCGGTTTATGAAGGCGGGCCTTTCGGCGTATGATGCGGGCGTGCTGACGAGTTCGCGCGAAATTGCGGACTATTTTGAAGAAGTGACCAAAAGCGGCAAGGTGTCTTTAAAAACCGCTTCCAACTGGATTCAGACGGATTTGCTCGGCATGTTAAATGCGGAGAAAAAGGAAATCCAGGATTCTCCCATCCCCGCGGCCCGCTTGGCGGAGCTGTTGGAAATGACCGAGAGCGGCAAAATTAACCGCAAACAGGCACGGGAAGTGTTTGACGAAATTTGGAAAACCGGCGAAGCCCCGGCCGCCGTGGTGGAAAAACGCGGCATGGTGCAGGTAAGCGACGAAGGCCAGCTGGAAGAATGGGCCCAAGCCGCTATTGCCGCCAACCCCAAAGCCGTGGCCGATTTTAAGGCCGGCAACAAGGCCGCCGTAGGCCCGTTGGTGGGGGCGGTTATGAAAATGAGCAAGGGCAAAGCCAACCCGCGGCTTATCAGCCAGTTGCTTACGAAGCTGCTGTCCTAATCGTTTAGATGTCCTAAAAGCCGGCCTGCGGGCCGGCTTTTTTGCGGGCAGTTCCTAACTTAAATAAAAGATACCCAAAAAGCTCAAAATAGGTTACAATAAAATACACATAAATTTAAGCCTTTTGGCAGCAGGGCAATACATTGACCCGGTGGCACAAAGTCTGCTATCATTTATGTGTAGAAGTAAAAATCTATAACGGAGAAAGAAATGAAAAACTTACTCAGAGTAGTTTTGGTTTTGGCTTTGGCCGCCGGCTTGACCGCCTGCAAAAAGAACGTGAAAGATGACGCCAACGCCGACCTGACCGCCGGTACCGGCACGGAAATGGTGTTGGAAGAAACCACGGTTACGGAAGAAGTTCCCGCCCAGGAAGTATCCCTCGGTGTGGTGCACTTTGCTTTGGACAAATACAATCTGTCCGCCGAAGCCCGCAAAATCGTGGAAGCCAACGTACAGGCCATTAAATCCGCCGGCGCTGTTGCTTCTTACAAAGTTACCGTCGAAGGCAACTGCGACGATAGAGGCACCATCGCTTACAACATTGCGCTGGGCCAAAAAAGAGCTGACGAAGTAAAGGCTTACTATGTGCGCCTCGGCATTCCGGCCGCGAACATCACCACCGTTTCTTACGGTGAAGAAAAACCGGTTTGCTACGAAGCCACTCAGTCCTGCTGGGCCAAAAACCGCAGAGCTGATACCTTGCTGAAAGTCAACTAATTGATGTTTTGCTAAAAGGAGCCCGAATCTCTATGAAAAACGTTACCAAACTTCTTTTTATGGCAGGTTCGGGCTTTCTGTTGTCCGGCTGCATTGCCAGCGAGCGCGATATGAGCACGCTTAAACTGCAGCTGCAGGAGTTGAACTCCACCATCGTGCAAATGCAGGCCAACCAGGCAGAGCTGGCCAGCAAAATGGACGAGCTGAACCGCAATTTGTCCGTCTCCAACGAAAACCTTTCGCAGGTGGACGCGCAAATTTTCAAACTGTCTGCCAAGTTGGACGATTTAACAGCCACCGTCCGCCCCGCTTCCGGCGGTGCGGCGGAAGGCGCCCAGCCGGCGGCTCTGTTGCCTTCGGATTTATTTGCCGAGTCCAAAAGCCATTTGGACAAAGGTGCCTACGAACCGGCCGCGATGGGATTTAAATTGTACGTTTCCAAATACCCCGACAGCGAAAATGTGGAGCAGGCCTATATGTATATGGGCGATGCCTACATCGCCGCCGGGCAAACCAAGCAGGGGGCCATTGCCTATGCCACCTTGCTGCAAAAATTTCCCAAAAGCAAATTTATTCCTGCCGCACGCGTGAAATACGCCTTGAGTATTGTGCCGCTGGGTAAAAACGATGAGGCCAAGCGCTATTTGTCTTCCGTCGTGCAGGAGTTTCCTTCTTCGCCCGAAGCGCAAACCGCCAAAGCGGAATTGGCCAAAATCAAATAACAGGCTTTTCCCGCCGTGCGGAATGAGCGTTGCATGAAAAAAATTTTCTCTTTTTTTACAGTATTGGCTGTTGTGTTGACGGCTGTTTCGGCGTTTGCCGCGCGGCCTCAAACGGATGTGTACATCGGCATTACGTCGGTGGGCGACCGCAAGCTGCCTGCCATTGCCATGCCGCCCTTCCGCTTTGCGGACAATAAAGCCCAAGCCGCCGCCGTGCAAGTGCATGACGTGATGCGGGCGGACTTGCTGTTTGCGCGCTATTTTGACGTAACCGAACAGGGCCCGGCGTTTGATCCGCAAAACGTCAGCCAGACGCTTTCGCAGTGGGCCCAGCTGCGTGCCAGCTATTTATTGGCCGGCGATATTTCGTACGCGGCCCCCTACTATACCATCAAAATTTACGTGTATGACCTTTCCACCCGCACGGCGGTTTTCGCCAAGGCGTTTAAAGGGACGGAAAGCAGCCTGCGGCGCTTGGCGCATATTGCGTCGGATCAAATCGTTTCGGCCTTAACCGGCAAGCGCGGCATTGCCGATACGAAAATCGCCTTTGCCAACAATGCCACCCGCCACAAAGAAATTTATGTGGTGGATTATGACGGCGAAAATTTACAAAAACTGACCAACGACAAAAGCATTTCCATTTTGCCCCGCTGGTCTAAAGACGGAAAGATTTTCTACACCACGTACAAATACAAAAACCCGGATATTTTCGCCATTGACCTGCGCGCGGGGAAAATTGCCCCCATTATTATCCGCGGCGGCCTGTCGCTGATCGGCGGCGTATCGCCGGACGGAAAGGCGCTGGCTTTTACCAGCTCGGGCGGCACCAACCCCAGCATTTACATTTATAACTTGGAAACGCACGAAAAACGGCGCATTACCAATAAAGCGTCGGTGGACGGTTCGCCGTCGTATTCTCCGGACGGCAAGTACATTACCTTTGTGTCTAACCGCGCCGGAAACCCGCAAATTTACGTCATGGAACTGGCCACCGGGGACACCCGCCCGCTGACCAAAACGTTTAACTGGTCGGACAGTCCGCAATGGTCTCCCACCGGGGAATGGATTGTGTTTACCGGCCGGGAATCGCCGTATCACCCGATGGATATTTTTCTGGTGGATTTAACGGGGACGCAAATCCGCCGGTTGACGACAGACGCCGGCTCCAACGAAGATCCCACCTGGTCGCCGGACGGAAGATTTATCGCCTTTACTACCACCCGCAACGGCAAGCGCCAGCTGTATATGATGGATATGGACGGCAGCGCCCCGCACCTGTTGGCGGACTTGAAGGGGGATTCCTTTACCCCGCATTGGAGCTTTTAATAAAGATGCAAACGGGCGGAATTTCCGCCCGTTTTTATTTTTACAACAGAAAACCCCCGGCCATGCGGCCGGGGGTTTTGGGTAAGCTGGCAAAGGCTATTCACATTCGTCAAAGCCGATATCGGCGCAATTTACGCCGGGGTAGCTTTCACAGCAGACGGTTTCGCCGGCTTGCGGCAAAAAGAGGGAATACTCTTGCCCGTCGTTATCTGTAAATACGGCCCGGTAGCCGCCGGTAAAATGCGAAAATACGATATCGCCCGCTTCCAGCGAGCCGTAGTCTAAGGCGTCATTTTCGGCCAAGGTCTGCAGTTGGAAAGCCACCTGGTTGGCCCGGGCGCCGGGCTGTTCGGCGGCGATGCCCAACACTAACATAAAGGCAAAAAACAACGCGAAGACGACGATAATAAAGCCCAGCCACCACGGGTGGGAAGGCGTATCGGGCAGTGCGTCTTCAGGCTGAAAATCCTGCCGGACGACATACGTTTCCGCCACGTAATCGTGCAGGGCGCGTTTGCGGTTGGTAAGCCCCGCCATAAAAAAGCCCACATAGAGCGTTACATAAGACAAAATTTTCGCAAAGAAGCGGCCGCTGGCCCGGGCAAAACTGATGCGTTGGCCTTGTTTGCCCACGACTTTAATTTTCATCAGCCGTTTGCCCCAAGTGGCTTGCTTGGCACTGCTTTCAAAGCCTGCAAAATACAGCCACAGGCAGACTACCGCCAAGGCTTGCCAGGCAAAATAAATCAGCACCACGGCGATAAAATGGCCGTCTAAATTGCCCGGTTGAACTTGCGTGGCCTGCCACAGCAAAAGCGGCAGACACAGAATCGCCGCCGGCAGTGCTGCCAAAACGGAATCCAGCACAAAAGCGATGGCGCGTCTCCAAAAACCTGCATACGGTGTAGTATTCATATCATTCTCCTTAGTCAATTAATGAGCCTAAAAGCTTATTTGCGCGGTTTTTTATAGCAGCGGCGGCAACGGGCCTGGTAGGCGTCCGTAGTGCCTACTACGATGCGTTTTTTGTCCTTGCTGGTGCGCTGCGTAAAACTGGCGGGGTTGCCGCATTTGGTGCAGACGGCCAAGTTTTTGGTTACGTATTCGGCTTTGGCCAAAAGTGCGGCCGTTACTTCAAACGGTTCGGCCCGGTAGTCCGTATCCAGCCCGGCCACAATAACGCGCTTGCCGGCGTTGGCCAGTTTTTCGCAGACGGATACGATGCCCATATCAAAAAAGTTGATTTCATCAATGGCAATGACTTGGGTGTCTTTTTCCACCAGCGGTAAAATTTCATCCGATTTCTTCACGCAGGTGGCGGCTACTTTGTTTTGGTTGTGGCTGATGATGCTGTCTATGCCGTAGCGGGTGTCTATTTTGGAATTAAACAACTGTACTTTTTGCTTGGCAATCAGGGCCGTGCGTACGCGGCGGATGAGTTCTTCGGTTTTCCCCGAAAACATACATCCGCAGATAACTTCTATCCAACCTTGTTTGTGGTAAATAAGCGGGTTTGCCATACAAGCTCCTTTTACATATCTCTCAAATCGCCTTGGCTTCTCCACGGGTACCAGTACGTATCTTCGGGAATTTGCCCTTTGATCCGCTTGTTTCCGCCGCACAGAATGTTGATGCGAAACGCAAACGACAGGTTGTCGTTGCGGTCGCGGATGGTAAATTCGGCCTGCGCATCGTGTAACGTGTAGGAGAAGCGGAACATTTTATTAAAGCCCACCAGGCTGTGCGGCTCCAATACGGCGTCTATCCCCAAATCCATAAACCACTTGGCGCCCGTGGGGCGAATGCCCCAGGTGGTGGTCAGGGTGTATTGGTCGGAATAGGTGCGGTAGCGGGAGCCGGGGTCGGTATAATCGGCAAAATTGTTAAATCCCAGCCCGATGATGTGGTGCTTGTAGAAGAAGTGAGACTGGGCGATAAAGCTGACGTTCTTTTCTTCCAAGTCGTATTGGTCTTGCACGAAGAAGTTGAACTTGCCGTTGGGCGACTTGTAGCCCCATTCCAATAAGAACGGTTCAATGCGGGATTTTAAATGTTTCCACCCCTGCTCGTAGCCGAAGCCGTCCTTTAAACTGTAGGCGTAATCGGACAAGTCAAACCCGGTGCCGAAGCGGACGTAGGTGTTAAAAGTAGGGCGGTAGTAATTGTTGAGGTAGAGGCGGTTGAGTTCAATGCCTTTGTCGGGCGACAGTTGGTCGGAAGACAACGTACCCGTAGAGAGGCGTTTGGTAAACTGGTAGCCGAAATCCGTGGTGCCCAAAAAGGAATGCGTTTGCAGGTTGACATCCGTCCCCACGCGGGCCACCCAGGCATCCTGCCCGTTTTTGTATTGGGAATCGGCAAAGGTAACGGTCTGATCGTAAAAGACGGAAGGAGTGAAGGTAAACGCGCGGCTGAGGCGGAACGATTTTTCCGTCGTCCACTTGGCATGCGCTTGGCGCTGGTAGGGGCCTTCTTCGTTGGGGCGTCCGTTTTGATATTGAATGCGGGAAGTATTGTCAAAATCCACTTCCAAGCGGTTAGCCGTTTTAAACAGCGGGTCATTAAACGGAAGGAGCATAAATTTAATTTCCGGCAAGGTGCGCTGCTCGGCCATAAATTCGTGCTTATTCCACGCGTAAATATCTTTTTGCTGGTAGCTGACGCGCAGCGTGGAGCGGCGGGTTTGGCGCGAAACGGAGAAGTTCGTTTCCTGATCCGGCATAAAAATATAAGGGTTGCCGCGGAAGAAAGTATCATAAAAGTACGGATCGGAAACCATGCGGAATTGGGTTTGAAATTGATAGAGGGCGCCGTCCGGGTTGTTAAAGTGGTCGGACGAGTCGTACATTTCCCACCAATAGCCGCCCTGTACGCCCCAGCGGTTTTTGTCGGTCAGTTTGCGGGTGTCGTCGTTATCGGCCAGGTCGTGAATAAAATAGAACTCGCCGCTTCCGCGCAAGGTGGGGGAGGTAACCGCCGTCAGGCCGCCGCCAAAGCCGAAGCCGGATTTGGTGTAGTAATCTAAGTTTAATTTCGGGCGCAAATTAAGCACCGGCTGAAACACGGTGGAGGTTAAAATGCCGAAACCGGTTTTGTTGCTTTGCGTAAAATCCACGTAAGTCGTCCACGGTTTTTGAGACGCCAGCGACCGCCAAAATACCGGCAGGTAAAACACCGGAAATCCGTCCAGCCGCAGTACGGCGTTGGTGCCGAAGACGCGCTTTTGGGGGGAAACGGTCAGCTTGCCCACGGAAAGCGTATAATGCGGGTCAGGAATGTCGCAGCACGTCAGCGTAGCGTCTTTAAGCGTTTGTTTTTGGGTAATGGAGGAAATTTCCTTGGCCGAGAGCACCCGGAGGGGAGGGTATTCGGTGCTGATGTCTTCGGCCGTAAAATCTTTGGTGGTGTAGTTGACGGAAACGTTGTTTCCTTTCAGCACATTGCCCTGGCTGTCTTGGACGGTCATCGGGCCGACGGAAGAAATTTGCGTGTTTAATTGGTCTACCGTAATGCTTTCGCCCGTTACGGTGCGGGTTTTGCCGTCTTTTGTTTTTTGAATGACGGTTACGTTTCCCTCCAGGGTTACTTTTTTGTTATCCGGCTCGGCGGTGGCTTTGTCGGACGTAAAAAAGACAAAGGCCGGGTCATCCGGTTTAGGAAGGACATTGTCCGCCGCCAATACAGGCGCGGCGGAGAGCAAAAAAGCGCATAAGCAAAAGAAGGAAGCGGATTTCATTTAAGTGTATCTTTTTTCGCGCGGTAGATGGCGTACATGGCAGCGCCTACTCCGCCGATATTCGGGTTTTGGGAAACTAAAATCTTAAGCCGTTTAAACGGCGTTTGAATTTGCTGGGCCGCCAACACGCGTTTGACGGCGGGCAGAAAATACGGCGCCGCGCCGGACACGCCGCCGGTCAGCACAATGGTGTCTATATCCAGCACCAAGGTAAAATTGGCCAGGCCGATGCCTAAGTAGTGGCCGGTATCTTCCCACACTTTCAGGGCCGTTTTGCACCCCTTTTCGGCCGCGCGGGAGACGATTTCTATCTTAAAATCTTTTTCCGCCGCCACCAGTTGGGCCAAAATGGAATCGGGGTAATCGGTTACGGCTTCCAGCACCCGCCGTTTGATGCCGATGGTACCCACAAACGCTTCCAAACATCCCCTTGCCCCGCAGCCGCACAGGGGGCCGGTTGCGGTATCGGCAATTTTGGTATGCCCGATTTCGCCGGCGGTGCCGTTGGATCCTTGGTAGAGTTCTTTATTTAAAATCAGCCCGCCGCCTACGCCCGTACCCAAGGTAACCACCAAAATGTTGGTGCCTTGGTGTTTTAAATCGGCTTCGTACACGCCCCAAGCGGCCAGGGTGGCGTCGTTGGCGACGCAGGGCATAATGCCGGTGTGTTTGTAGAGCAGCTGGGCAAGCGGCCAGTTGGCGATGTCTTTAAATTTTAAATTGGGGTTATAGCGCAGCACCCCTTTTTGGTTGTCTACGTCGCCGGGGGCGCCTACCGCTACGGCAACCTGCTGGTCTTGAAATTCTTTTTGAATGGCGTTTATATAATCGCCAATTTGCGTAATAAATCCTTTGGCCCCTTTGGAATAATCGGTTTCTATTTTTTCTTTGCGGAAAATTTCCCCGTGTTCGTTCATCACAAACAGTTTTACAAAGGTTCCGCCAATGTCTACGCCTACGCCGATCATAGGTTACTCCTTGCTTTTGGGATGCGCGTGGTCATACACGCTTTTTAACTTTTCAAGCGACACGTGTGTATATACCTGTGTCGCGGCTAAACTTTTGTGGCCCAGCATTTCCTGCAGGCTGCGCAAGTCGCAGCCGTTGTTGAGTAAGTGCGTGGCAAACGAATGCCGCAGGCTGTGCGGGGTAACTTTGCGCGCCAGATGGGAAGCGATGGCCGTGTGCTTAAAAATATAAGCCAAGCCGTCTCCCGTAAGGCGTTTGCCGTTTTTATTTAAAAACAACGGGTCTTGCGGCTGCGGATGGGGCCGGCTGGCCAAATAGGTTCTAATGGCGTCCAGCGCGGCGTCCGTTACCGGCACCAGCCGCTCTTTGGCGCCTTTGCCGAACACTTTGACGATGCCGTTAAAAAAATCCACGTCTTTTACGCACAGCCCCGTTACTTCGCTGCGGCGCAGCCCGCTGGAATACATCAGTTCAAAAAGCGCCTTGTCGCGCGCGGCAAAATGTTTGCTGTGGGCGGCGGTTTCCAGCAGGCGCTGCGTTTCCGGCACGGATAAAAACTTGGGCAGGATTTTTTCCCGCTTGGGGGCCGGCAGCAGTTTAAACGGGTTTCGCTCCAGCTGCCCCTGCTCCAATAAATACGCGGCAAAGCTACGAAGCGAAGCAATCTTGCGCAAAACCGTATTGCGCGCTGGATGATGCTGCGTTTGCAACGCCGCCAAAAACGAACGGATGTTGGCGGACGTGAAATAGCGCAGGTCGTCCTGGCGGCGCTGTTTAAAAAAGAGCAAAAATTCCTGCAAATCCGCCCGGTAACTTTTCAGGGTGTAAGGCGAAAAATTTTTATTTTGCAAATGCAGTAAAAAAGCATCCACCCATTTTTCCATACCCTTCCCCTGCCCGGTTATTTTTTTGCTTCGGCGGCCGTTTTGGCGGCATGGGCCGCTTTGATTTGTTCAATTTCTTCCGGCGTTACGGTAACAATCGTTTTGCACTTGGGATAGCCGGAACAGCCTAAAAACTCCCCGCGTTTGGAAGTGCGCAGCACCATGGGTTTGCCGCATTTTTCGCACAGGCGGTCGGTAATAATCGGGCCCGTGGAGGCCACTTTGTGGCCCTGCGCGTCCAACGAATAGGTGTTTTTGCATTTGGGATAGGCCGAGCAGGCCAAAAATTTGCCGCGCCGCCCCGTGCGGATCACCATGGGGGCGCCGCATTTGTCGCAGATTTCGTCAGTTTTTTCCGGCTGGACTTTTTCGCCGGAGCTGGTTAAATTAATTTTCCCTTTGCACTGCGGGTCGCTGCACACCAGGTATTCCCCAAAGCGGCTTCTTTTCTTTAGCATCATTTTGCCGCAGATGGGGCATTTTTCGTCGGTTTCTTTGGCGGCCGGGCGCTGCATGCCCTGTTCGGCTTCGTCCAATTCTTTTTTAAAGTTGGTATAAAAGTCCGACAGGAGCTTTACCCATTGCTGGTTGCCTTCGGCCACTTGGTCTAACTGCTCTTCCACGCCGGCGGTATAGGAAAGATCCATAATTTCTTTAAAGAAATCTTTTAAACTGTCCGTTACCGTAATGCCCAAATCCGTGGCTACTAGTTTGCTGGTTTTGGGCTGACGGGCGATGTATTTGCGGTCTAAAATCGTTTTGATGGTAGGCGCATAGGTGGACGGACGGCCGATGCCGTGTTTTTCAAGCGTTTTAATCAGGCTGGCTTCGTTGTAGCAGGGGGGGGGCGTCGTTTTGTGGTCTTTGGTTTTAATGTCCAACAGTTTCAGTTCGTCTCCTTCCGCCAAAATCGGCAGCAGTGCGCTTCCGTCTTCTTTTTCTTCCGAAGAGTCTTCTTCCTGGTCTTTGTAAATGGACAAGTAGCCCGGGAATTTCACCGTCCGCCCGCTGGCGCGCAAGACGCATTGTTCTTTGCTGCCGGAGGCGATATCAATGGCTACCGTGTTAAACACCGCGTCGGCCATTTGGCTGGCCACAAAGCGCAGCCAGATAAGCTCGTAGAGTTTGTATTGGTCGCTGGTTAAAAAGGGTTTCATGGCCTGCGGCGTGCGGCGCACGTCGGTCGGGTGGATGGATTCGTGCGCTTCCTGCGCGCCCATCACTTTGCTTTTGTATACGGGCTGTTTGGCCGGCACGAAGGCGGGGCCGTATTTCTCGCCGATGAATTTTTTGGTTTGTTCCTGCAGCAGTTTGGATACGTTAAACGAGTCCGTTCTCATATACGTAATTAAACCGACGGTCTGGCCCTGCACGTCAATCCCTTCGTAGAGGTGTTGGGCCGTCATCATGGTTTTTTGAGAAGGGAAACCGAGTTTGTTATACGCGTCCTGCTGCATGGAGCTGGTGATAAAAGGCGGTTTGGGCTTTTGTTTGACTTCTTTCTTTTCCACCTTTAAAACCGTGTTGGGCCCCTTGCGCAGCAACTCCGACAGCGGGGCCAGTTTTTCCGGCTTGTCAAAAACGGTTGTCTTTACTTTGTAATCTTCGGCAAACAATTTATAGGTGGTGGTTTGTTCCACGTTTTTGCCCTGCCATTTGGTTACGCGCGCCCAGAAGGAAGGCGCGGCGCCGGGCTTTTCAAACTGGGCGCCGATCGTCCAGTATTCCTGTTCCTTAAATTCGGCAATTTCTTTGGCGCGTTCCGCCAGCAGCCGCACGGCCACGGACTGCACCCGACCGGCGGAAAGGCCGGAAGTGATTTTTTTCCACAAGAGGGGGGATAATTTGTAGCCCACAATGCGGTCTAAAATGCGCCGCGCCTGTTGGGCGTTAACGAGGTTGTCGTCAATCTTGCGGGCGTGGGCAAACGATTCCTTAATGGCCGCGGGGGTAATTTCGTGAAAGTAAATGCGCTGGTAGCGGTCTTTGGGCAGTTTTAACAGTTCCACCAAGTGCCACGCAATGGCTTCCCCTTCGCGGTCAGGGTCGGTAGCGAGGTAAATTTCGCTGGCGTTTTTGGCGGCGGCCGTCAGCTCGGCAATGAGGCGTTTGGCGCGGTCTACCGCGACATAGGTGGGTTTAAACCCGTGCTCAATATCCACGCCAATGTCTTTGGACGGCAAATCCCGCACGTGCCCGAAGGAGCTGCGCACAATATAGTCGTTGCCCAAAATTTTGCTGATGGTCTTCTGCTTGGTAGGAGATTCTACGATAACCAGCTTTTTGCCTTTCGGATTGGTGGTGGCCATAATTCACTTCCTTATCAATTTAAAATTTGCTTTTGCTGTAGAGGCCGTTTTCACAGGCCAGGAAGCCTTTTACTTCCAGTTCAAACAGCAGGGAGGCCGTTTCCGGCACATCCGCGCCGAGAGCCTCGGCAATTTGGTCTAAACTGGCCTGACTGCCGCCCACGGCGTTCATTACCTCGCGCTGGCGTGGGGTCAGTTCCTCTTGCGGTTTGGGGGCGGAGTCATCCTTCTTTTCAAAAAAGCGCGCATCCAGCCCAAAGCGCAGTTGCTGTGGTATATAGTCTAGTATATCTGACACGGCGGTTACAACCCCCGCCCCGTCCCGAATGAGGGCATTGGGGCCGGCGGACTGCGGGCTGTCTATCGGCCCGGGGACGGCCAGCACGTCTTTGCCCATTTCCAAGGCCAGCTTGGCGGTAATCAGGGCGCCGGATTTAATTTCCCCTTCTATCACCACCACCGGCTGTGACAAGGCCGCAATAATGCGGTTTCGGCGCGGAAAGTGAAATGCATTGGGCGGGCTGTTAAACGGCAGCTCGCTGACAATGGCCCCGCCGTGCTGCAAAATGGCTTTTTCCAAGGCGCGGTTTTCCGGCGGGTAGCAGCGCCCCACGCCCGTGCCGATTACGCCCACCGTCGGTTTTTGCAGGCGCACCGCGGCGGCGTGGCATTCGCTGTCCACCCCGCGGGCCAGCCCGCTTACGACCGTTACGCCGCAGGCGGACAAATCGCCCGCCAATTTGGCGGCCACGCGCCGCCCGTAGGGCGTAATTTTGCGCGTACCCACCAGAGCGGTGCAGGCTTGCTCGGGCGCGGGCAGGCGGCCTAAAACATAAAGCGCAATGGGGGCCTCTTTGATGTTTCTTAGCGATTGGGGGTATTCTTCGTCTTCGGGAATATAGATATGCCCGCCCAAGGCGGCGGTTTTGTCCCACTCCTCTTGCGGATGAATGGAAAACGCATCCCGCAGCAGATGGGCGGCGGTAGAGGGGTTTAAATTGGCTTCCCGCGCCAAAGTTTGCGCGTCTTGGCGCAAGATTTCTTGGGCGGAGCCGAAAATTTCAATCAGCCGCTCCAGCCAGTCCGCCCGGAAATACAGAAAAGCGTTTAATTGAATGCGTGCCAGCCGTTCGGCGGCGGAGATGGAAGCGTTCATCCGAGGTCGGCCACTCCTTTTCTGTCCAGCGGGCGGTATTGCATGACTTCCACCAGGTGCTGGGTTTCAATTTGTTCTTTGCCGGCCAAGTCGGCAATGGTGCGGGCGGTTTTTAAAATTTTATCCAAACTGCGCGCGCTTAAGCCAAACTTGCGCATGGCAGCTTCCAAAATACGGTCTGCCCCGGCGGGCAGCGGGCAGAACATTTTGATTTCCCGCGGCGTCATAAAGGCGTTAGCCGGCGTGGAAGAGCCCGCAAACCGGCGGTGCTGAATTTCGCGCGCCTGCAGCACCCGCGCGCGGATTTGGGCGGAGGTTTCGCCCTCGCTGGACTGGTTCCAATCCGTGTATTTGACGGGGTTTAAATTAACGGTTAAATCAATACGGTCTAACAGCGGGCCCGACAGGCGCGCCTTGTAGCGGCTGATTTGCATGGGCGAGCAGGTGCAGGGAGTGTGCGGGTCGCCCAAGTGGCCGCAGGGGCAGGGGTTCATGGCCGCTACCAGCGTAAAACGCGCCGGGTAGGAAACCGTTTCTTTGGCGCGGGAAATGGTTACGCGTCCGTTTTCCAGCGGTTCGCGCAATACTTCCAATGCGGAGCGGGAAAACTCGGCAAATTCATCCAAAAACAGCACGCCGTTGTGCGCCAAGGACACTTCGCCCGGGCGCGGCGTGGAGCCCCCGCCGATCAGGGCCACGTCGGAAATGGTGTGGTGCGGGTCGCGAAACGGGCGGCGGGTTAAGAGCCTGCTTTTGCCCATTAAATTGCAGATGGAATAAATTTTGGTAATTTCCAAAGATTCTTCTTGCGTCAGCGGCGGCAAAATGCCGGGGAAGCGTTTGGCCAGCATGCTCTTGCCGGTGCCCGGCAGGCCGATCATCAGAATGTTGTGCCCGCCCGCGGCCGCAATTTCCAGGGCGCGTTTGGCCAAGGCTTGGCCTTTTACTTCCGAAAAATCCAACTCGCTTTCGGGCTCTTGCGGCGGCTGAGGCACATAGGCCATTTTTACGGCGCTCTCTTCCAGCTTGCCTTCCAGAAAATCCGCCAATTCCCTTAGCGTATGCGGCGTGATAAACGGTACGCCGGACACTTGCCCTTCCAACACGTTTTGCGGCGGAATGACGGCCGTTTTGCCCAAGGCTTTGCAGGAAATTAACATAGGAAGCACGCCCGCACACGGGCGCAGGGTGCCGTCCAGCGCCAGTTCCCCCAGCACAAGAAAACGGGAAATTTTTTCACGTGCTTCTTCGGACAGCTGCCCGCTGGCCGCCAAAATGCCCAAGGCAATCGGCACGTCAAACTGGGTGCCGCTCTTGCGCAGTTCGGCCGGGCTTAAGTTTACGGTAATGCGTTTGGCGGGAAAATCAAAACCGCTGTTTCGGACGGCCGCCACCACGCGTTCTTTGCTTTCGCGCACTTCGGCGTCCGGCAGGCCGACAACGGCCAATGTAGGCATTCCTGCGGCGATGTCTACTTCTACGGAAACGGCAAAGCCTTCTATTCCTTTAATCGCGCCGGTGCATACATTGGCCAGCATATCAGTTAAAACTCAATACGAGGGCGTTGGGTGTAATGGAAACCACCGTAAAATTAATGTTATATTTGCGGATGATTTTGGCGGCCAATTCTTCGGGAGTGCCGATATTGGCCGAGATTTCAAACTGCGCCGAGGAATTGGCGTAGCGGACTAAGTTAAAATCTTCAATTTCGCGCAGGTCGCGCAAAATATCCTGCACTTGTTTAAGGCGTTCGATGTTGCCGATGTCTTTAACGGTTACGTCAAACACTTTGGCCGAATTGATGGCCGAATTAATCGGTTCCACCAGCTGTTTGGCAGCCGCTTCGCACGCGGCGGAAATGGCTTTTTGCGAGGCGATTTCGTCCATAGGATCCAGCCCGCTTAACTGTTCGGCTCCTTCCGCCACCACGGCATAGTTGTTGGTGGCATAGGCGCGGATGTTGGCGCGGGCCCGGTACGATTTAAACGGAGAAACCGTGCCCGGAAGCGCCACCAGCGGATTGGCCTGAACGTCCGCCATAATGACAAAGCGGGCGCCTTCCTGGCGGGCTTGGTCAATGGTGGGGTTGGGGTTTTCGATATTATTTTGGCTTAAATTATCGCCGTTGATTAAGGCAAAAGGCTGGTCTTTCAGAGCGCGGTAGATGGCCTGCTTGCAGTCCTGACGCAGGGAGATGTCGTCCCCGGTCATTTCGCGCGACGTGATTAAGATGTTGGTCTTTTTGGCAAACGCGTCCGCCTCGGACTGTTTGATGATGTCTCCAATGTCTTTTACCAACACCATGGCTTTGATTTTGGTATAGTACTCATCGCCTTTGCGGTAGGATTTTTGCACATGGCTGCGGCGGATGAAACCGGCCGTTTTGGAGACAATTTTGTCCTCCACCAGTTGGGCTTGATCTACCGTTGTGGCCGAAGAAATGAAAATGCCGGCCACTTTTTCTACCGCGGCGCGCTGGGCGGCCAGAATGCCGTCTTTTTTCATTTGTTTTAAATTGTTCTCATCGTAGGGAACCAAAGATTCCGCCTCTACATATTCCCCTTCCCCTTTGGGGCCGATGCGAAAAGAACTGCACGCCGAAAGCGTGAGCGCCGCCGCGAAAGCGAGTACAAAAAGTTTTTTCATTATTTTTTACCCTCCAGGTTAATGCCTGCCGCTTGGAGGCGTTTGCGGTCTAAGCGCATAATGACCGCACAGCCGCCGTCATCCATATATTCGGTAGACACCAGCTCCATCTGGCTGATGACGCCGTGGGCGGACGTATCAATCGTACTGCCAGAAGAAACCGCATCCACCACCTGTACATTCGACTCCAAATTGGCGCCGAACAACACTTCCGTCGCCCGCTGATACGCGTGGGCGATGGCGGCCTCGCGGCTCATGATGCGGCGTTGGGAGTCGGAGGTATGGGCCGGGTTGGCCGCGCCAAAACCGCGCACCCATAAATAGTTGCTGTCTAAGAGCGTATCGTTAAACGAAGGCGCAATGGCCCCGTCTTTCACGGCGGATTTCATCGTGCCCGAGCATCCCACCAGGCAGCACAGCAAGGCAAATAAAGCCAGAACTTTTTTCATACTTACCTCAACAGTTCGGAAAGAACTTTTACATAGGTGCTGGGAGATTTGGCATCTTCGTAATTAATAATGCCGCAGCGGATGAGCATAATCTCCAGCATGTGCGTAAGAATGTCGTAGAAATTCTCGCGCACGGACGGATCGCATACCGTTAATGCGGGGCCTAAAATGACGGCTCCTTTCAGTTTTTTGTTGTCGCACAGGTTGGCAATTTTAAACGCGGAAGAAATGATGTTTTCCGTAGCGTAGGAAGAGCGCACGGCAATTTCAAAACCGCCTTCAATGCCCAGTTCTTTGGCGCGCTGCTGCAGGGCAAACACCATCCAATTCATCATATGCGAGCTGTTTTGCGGATAGAAGAAACCGATCCGGCCCCATTCCCCGTTGCCGGTGGTGGTGATAGACGTAATCGTTTCCGGATCGCGGGTCAAAACTTCGCTGGTTTCGTCTTCGCCGCCGGTGGCCAGCAGTTTCTCAAAAATCATCGCTTGGGAGCGCTCGGCTTCCGGCAGGTGCGGAAAAATTAAGTTTTCCAGCACTTTCAAGCGGCGGATACTGCGCGTTACCGTGCCCAGCGTCATGTGCGGGCCGCCAAAAAAGGCGGAAATTTGCGCGTCGTTTAAGTCCACTCCGTTATCCAGCAGCATTTTTTTGACGATTTTAAAATGCGTGTTTCCGCTGGCCGGTTTTAATTCGGAAATCCAGCCGGAATCCAGGCGGAACTTAATCAGTTCTTCCAGTTTTTCCAAGCTTTCCGGCGGATATTTGGACGTAATGACAATTTGTTTTTGGTCTTGCAAAAATTTATTAAGCAGTTTGGAAATATACATCCGGTTTTGCTCGTTGATAGCCAACAGGTGGATATCGTCAATAAGCAAAACTTTCACCGTATCCATAAATTTTTCAAATTTTTCTATATTGCCTTCCATCACATAGCGCTGAATGCCGCGCGAAAGGCGCACGCCGTTGGTCATAAAGATATTTTCCTGACCGTACTTCTTGGAAAACGCGTAGGCCATGGCGTTTAAGAAGTGCGTTTTGCCGGTACCCGTGGCCCCGTGCAATACCAGCGGGTTATACAGCTTGCCCGGGTTTTCAATTACGGAAATGGCTGTGGCGTGTGCAAAACGGTTGACGGACATGACCATCGTTTCCAGTGTATAGGTGGGCACCAACGGTACTTCCAGCGGCCAGTTGTGCTTTTTCAGTTCCGAGAGCGGAATTTCAATGGAATGGTCGATGGTTTTGGTTTTTTCAATAATGGTATTGGCCGCGGCCGGCTTGGGCGCAGGGCGGTTGGAAACCGGCTGCTTGGGCTGAGCGGGCTGTTGGGCCGGCGCTTTAGCGGCAGGCGCCGCCGGAGCGGCCGGTTGGGGGGCAGCCGGCGCAGCAGGCGGCGGAGGAACCGGTGCCGCCGGTGCATGCGGAATATCGATTTTTCTTCTAATTCTAAAAGTAGTTTTTAGTTCTTGGTTTTCTTCCATATCAGATTCCCCCGGGGTTACGGATCGTGAAATTTTGGGATGTGCAGCGGGTTGCTCAGCTGGTTTTTTCTCGCCGGCTAAATGTAATTTAACAGGTGCAGTTTTTTCTTTCGGTTCCGCAGGAGCCTGTGGCTTTTCGGCAGCGGCAGGCGGCTGCGGATGAGCGGCCGGGCGTTTGACGGCCGGCGTAACAGTCGTGTCATGAAACGATTTTTCGTATTGGTGTTTCATGACTTCTGTGTTAAGCGTAGTTTCCAAATTAAATGTTTTGTCTAACGATTCTATTTTCTGGCCGCGAATGGTAATTTCCGGCAAATCTTCCGCGCCCGCGCTTGGAGAGACCGTCTTGCGGGAGTACTGCGTGGGCGGAACCGTATTTAAAATGGCCACTTCTTCCGGAATTTCCCCATGGGAGGGATGCTCGGCAAAGTCCGTTACGGACGCCTCTTCCGGCGAAGGGCCCAAATTCAGGGGTTCCTCGTCTGCTGCAGATAACGAAACGGAAGCCACCGGCGCCGAAAGGTCTTGCAGCGGCGGCGCGGGCGGCACTTGCGGCGCAGCCGCCGCGCCCGATTGCGTTTTCAAACGGGCGGTTTTTTCAATTTGCTCAAAGGGATCTTCCACGCCGTCGGATTCCGCCGGTTCGGGCGTAATCTCCGCCACAGCGGGAGTCGGTTCATTGTCTGTCGGCCGGGCCAAATCCGGAATTTCGGGCGCCTGATTGGGCGTTTGCGCCGCGTCGGCAGGTTCGGGCAGGGGCTTTTGAACGGGTTTTGCCGGAGCGGAGGGTTGTTCTGCCTGCTCGGCGGGCGTCTGTTGCAGCGCCTCCCCGTGTGCCGTATGCTTTAAGAAATCCATATCCTTTTTGGGCAGCCGGTCGGTAATGGCGTTTAAATCGTCCAGGTCAATAATGCAGGTCTGGTCTTTCATCTTTTGTTCGAAAATGTTGAAAGAGTCTTCCAGACTGCCTTTTCCGTCGGCCAAATTATTCATTTTTTGTTCCCGCTGGACTTGGGAGTTCTTCACCAGCTTTTGGTTTTCCAAATCCAAGAACATATCATACTTGGTTTCGGCGGAAAAAATGTCCTCCAGCGGCATTTGCCCCAACATGGTGCCTTCCATGTCTTTAATGAGCATGTCTTTGTCGCTGATGGTAATTTCGCCGGATTGTTCTTTGCCGGTGGGATTGGCGGAAACCGTTTGTTTTTCTAACCCGATAGATTGTTGGGTATCTTCGGCATTGATTTTGACGCTTTGCTGCTGAAAATCGGCTACGGGTTTTTCTTCCTGCGGGGCAGGCGGCGGCACGGACGGCGCATCCTGCGGCTCGCGGAAGAAACTTTCCGATGGATCCAACGTTACAAAGGTCGGGAAAGCTTTATCGTCTTTGGTTACTTCGGAATTAAACAGGGGATCTCCCAAAATGCCGCCGGGGACAAATTGGTTTACTTTATTGGTTTGTTCCACCCCTTCCCGTACGGCGGTGCGGATTTTTTCCAAGGTGTCTTCGTCTAAATCCGCGGGCAATTCAAACGCGTATACAAACGGCGCTGCGGCCGGCTGCGGCGCTTGGACGTAGCCTGCCAATTTTTTGGCAATCAGGCGTGCGTCATGCTCCGTCCCGTCCGTTACAAGCGTATAACGGCGGCTTTGGTCTTTCGGATCCAACCGGGAGATAACATCCCACTGTTTAATCATTTTCCCTCGATAATTTTTACGCCGCTGCTGGCCCCGATGCGGGTGGCGCCGGCGGCGACCATGGCATCAAAATCCGCACGGGTACGAACCCCGCCGGAGGCTTTTACCTGCACGGAAGGCGGCACGGATTTGCGCATCAGCGCCACGTCGGGCGCCGTAGCTCCGCCGCCGGTAAAACCGGTGGAGGTTTTGACGAAATCCGCCTTGGCTTGAGCGGAAATTTCGCAGGCTTTTACTTTTTCTTCATCCGTCAGCTGCGACGTTTCAATAATGACCTTCAACACATGGCCCAAGCTGGCTTGGCGCACGGCCTGGATGTCCTGCAGTACCGTGTCGTAATCCTGCGCTTTGAGGGCGCCGATGTTGATGACCATATCCACCTCGTCGGCGCCGTTTTTTAAAGCGTCCTGCGTTTCGTAAACTTTTACGGCCGTGGTGTTGGCCCCCAGCGGAAAACCGATGACCGTGCACACTTTTACGTCCGAGCCTTTTAACAGTTCCTTGGCGTAAGACACCCACACCGGGTTAATGCATACGCTGAAGAAGCCGTATTGGCGGGCTTCTTCGCACAGGCGGTGAATGTCCGCCCGGGTGGCATTGGGTTTTAAGAGGGTATGGTCAATCAGTTTTGCCGGGTTCATACGAAACTCCTTGTTTAGTTAAAGTTAATGATGCGGGCGAATTTTTCCGCAATCAAAGACTGGCCGCCGACTAAAGCGCCGTCCACGTCTTCTTTGGCCATAATTTCGTCCACGTTGGAATCTTTTACGCTGCCGCCGTAGAGAATGCGGGTCGCTTCTGCAAAGGCCGGCGAATAGGCTTTGGCCAAGTACGCGCGGATCGCGGCGTGTACTTCCTGGGCTTGGTCGGGCGTGGCGGTCTTGCCGGTGCCGATGGCCCACACCGGTTCATAGGCGATAATCAGGCCTTTTAATTGTTCTTCGGTAAAATCTTTCAAGCCGTTTTTAAGCTGGCTTTCAATGACGGAAAGCGTTTTGCCGGCTTCGCGTTCTTCCAAGGTTTCGCCTACGCAGAAGATGACGGTTAAACCGTGGCGCAGGGCGGCGGCTACTTTTTTGTTTAAAATTTCATCCGTGTCGCCAAATACGCTTCTGCGTTCGCTGTGGCCGATTAACGTGTGGGTGGCGCCGGCGTCTTTGGCCTGCACGGGGGAAACCGCGCTGGTAAAAGCGCCTTTGTCTTCCCAATGCACGTCTTGGGCAGCTACCTGGATTTCGGATCCTTTGGCCAGTTCGGCTACTTTGGCCAGCGACGTGTAGGACGGGGCTACAATGATTTCTACGTGGTTTTTGTTGCCGGCTTTGGTCAGCGCGGTGATCAGCGCGGCGGATTCCGCCAAGGTATTGTGCATTTTCCAGTTTCCGGCGATAATAGGTGTTCTTTTGGTCATTTTAAAATCCTCTTTTATATAAAAAGTACATAGAACGCTCTCCCGTCCTAAGGCGAGAGACTTCCTATTAACATACTATCATAAAGAAAGAAAAATGAAAAGCCCTTCCGCCCGAAGACAAACCCGGCAAAAGGCCGACAAAAAACCGCAAAAGGAAAGCGCTTTTGCGGTTTGTAAAAAAGCAGTTTCTAGATGGCCGTTACAGAAATGTGGTATTTGTCCGCCAGGCGGATGACTTCTTCCAAATCCAGCACCAATGTTTTGCCCGCTTCAAAAGCCAAGACTTCAAACCCGGCTTTATGCAGGCTTTCCACGGTGCCTTTGCCGATGACGGGCAGATCAAAACGGCTGTCCTGATCCGGGCGGGCCACTTTGACCACCGCCACGGTGGATTTCTTTTCGGCCGAGCTTTTATACAGCTCTCCCGCCCGCAAAATGCAGCGGTCGGTGCCTTCCATCCCTTCCACCGCAATCACGGCGTTTTGGCTGACCACGCACGTAAGCCCGATGTCCAGCGCGGCAATCGCCTTGGCAATTTTGTAGCCGAAGGCCGCCGTTTTTTCTTCTTCCGGCGTAAGCGGCCGGGCGGAAAGGAGCCCTTTTTGGGGCATAAAATCTTCTAAAAACAAGGCCGAATTTTCAAAGGTAATGCCGTCTTTTTTAAATTCGTCCATCACGCGGGAGAGGATGTTTTTGGCCTGCATATTTTTAAGCGAAGCCAAAAACTTGGCGCCCCGCAGATCCGGCATTAAGTTAGAGAAAATAGACGTGTGCTGTACGCGCCCCGCCATGACCACGCGCGTAACGCCGTGTTCTTTAAAGAAGCGAATGCCTGCGCCCAGCTGCCCCAGCCGAAACGCACGGAACACACGGGCGCAGGTTTTGAAATCTTCTTCTTTGGCGTTGCCTTTAGCGCCGGCGACGTATACCTCATACCCGTTGGCGGTTGCCTTTTGGGCAATGTAGACGGGCATTTTTCCTTCGCCGGCAATGAGGCCTATTTTCTTAGTCGTCATTCTCGTTTACTTTGCGCTTGGCCGTGGCCACCCCGCGGGAAGAGGCGCGGCAGAAATCAATCATATGCTGCACTTCTTTGCAAGGGTGCGTGGCTTCCAGTTCGTCCATCGCGTCCTGCAGGCGTTTGCCGCTGCGGAACAGAAGCTTATACGCGCGTCTGATTTCCAAAATGGTTTCGCGCGAAAGGCCGCCGCGGCGCATGCCTACAATGTTTAGGCCTACCAGGCGGGCGCGTTCCCCTTGGGCAATGCAGTAGGGGGGAATGTCCAGCGGCAGCATAGCCCCGCCCGAAAGCATCGCCATCGTGCCCACGCGTACAAATTGGTGAATGCCCACCATGCCGGACATCACGACACGGTCTTCCACTACCACGTGCCCGGCTACGCCGGTGCTGTTGGCAATAATAATGTTGTTGCCTAAATGGCAGTCGTGGGCAATGTGGGAGTTGGCCATCAGCAGGCAGTTGTTGCCGATGGAGGTGGGGCAGTCAAGCTTGGTGGAGCGGTGAATCGTTACGCATTCGCGGATTTTGTTGCCGTTGCCGATGGTTACGCGGGTGGGTTCGTCGTTATACGACAAATCCTGCGGCTTGACGCCTACGAACGAGCTGGCAATCAGTTCGTTCCCGTCACCCATGGTGGTGTTTTCAATCACGCAATAAGGGCCGATTTTATTGTTTTTGCCGATGACCACATCCGCCCCGATAATGGTATAGGGGCCGACGGTGGTGGAGGGATCTATTTGGGCGGCCGGATCAATAATGGCCGTGGGGTGAATGTTAGACATGGGAAGTTTCTCCTAGGATGAAGTTCAGGGTGGCTTGCGCGCACAACTTGCCGTTCACGTAAGCTTCCGCATAAATTTTGGCAATTTTGCCCAAACGCAGCACTTCAATGGGCATTTGCAGCGTATCGCCGGGCTGCACCATCCCGCGGAATTTGGCCTCGTCGATACTTAAAAACAGCGGGATTCCTTTGTTCTCACCGACGGTGCGGCTCATAATGGCGCCGCCAAACGCCTGGGACATGCTTTCTACCACCAGTACGCCCGGCATTACCGGCCGGCCGGGAAAGTGGCCCTGAAAGTAGTATTCGTCCGGGCGGACGTGCCGGATGCCCAAGTATTTTTTGTCGGGATCCAGCTCCCACACCTCATCTACGAGCAAAAACGGCTCGCGGTGGGGGATATTGCTTTTAATATGTTCCTGATCGTAAATTTTGACAGGGGTCATGGTCAGGAAATCTTTTAAACTGGCAGATTTGGCACTCATTTGTCCTCCGAATTGGCCAAAAGGATTTTGGCAAAAATGATATTGTGTTTGTGTCCGCCGCAGGCACAGGTAATTTTAAGCGGCGGCAGTTTGCGCCCGGTCAGGCTTAAGTCGCCCACCAAGTCTAAAATTTTATGGCGCACCAGTTCATCCGGGTAGCGCAGTTCGTTGATAAATTTATCCTTTCCTACGATGACGGCGTTTTCCAAATTGCCGCCTTTGGCCAGGCCGTGCGCCTTTAAAAAGGCCAGTTCTTCTTCAAACCCGAACGTACGCGCGCGGGAAATTTCTTTGATATAGTTTTCCGGTGTAAATTCCAGCGTAAATTCCTGCCGGCTGACGAGCGGATGTTTATGCAGGAACAAAAACGTAAACGTCAGCTTATCGGCGGGTTCGGCGCTGTAGGAAATGTTGCCGCTGGAGTAGGTGATTTTTTGTTTGATGTTTAAAAGCGGCTGCTCGGCCGGCAGTTCTTTCAGACCGGCTTTTTGAAGGGCCTCTATATAGAGGTCGCTGGCGCCGTCGGTTACGGGCGGTTCGGGGCCGTCCATTTCCACCGCTGCGTCCGTAATGCCCAGGGCGTGCAGGGCAGAAAGGGCGTGTTCCACCGTCCAGACTTCGGCCGTTTCGTTCTTGAGGTTGGTGCCGCGCAGTGTGGAGCTGACGCTGTTGACGTGCGCTGCAATCGGTTTGGCGCCGGCGATATCCGTACGCAGAAAAGTGATGCCGTTGTCGGCGGGTTTAAACGTCATGGTGGCGGGTACGCCCGTATGCAGGCCTACGCCGCTGACCACGGCTGGGGAAGAAAGCGTTTTTCTCATATTACAATCCTAATAATTTTTTCAGTTTTCCAAAAAACGATAATTTTTGCACTTCGTCGGCTTGTTTTTTCATCGCGCGGAACTCTTTGTACAGCTCGGGCAGTTTGCGAAGCATCGCCTGCTGTTTAAAAGCTTCCCGCTGGGGCATGGCCGGGTAGCCAAAGTACACCTGCCCCGCCGGAATGGACGAAATAACCCCCGACTGGGCACCAATTTGCACGCGGTCGCCTATTTTCATATGGCCGGCAAGGCCCACTTGCCCCGCCAAAATAACGCCGTTTCCGATGTCCGTCGTGCCGGCTACGCCCACTTGGGCGCACATAATGGTGCTCATGCCCACTTTTACGTTGTGCCCCACCTGGACGAGGTTATCTATCTTGGTATTGTCGCCGATATACGTGCTGGAAATTTTGGCGCGGTCAATGCACGAGTTGGACTGTACTTCCACGTCGTTGCCCAGCACCACGTTGCCAATTTGCGGAATTTTTTGGTGCCGGCCTTCGTGGAAGGTAAATCCGAATCCGTCCGAGCCGATTTTGGCCCCCGCCTGCAAAATGACGTAATCTTTCAGTACGCATTCCTCGCGGATGACCACCTGCGGATAAATATAGCAGTTCTTGCCGATGGTTACGTTTTTGCCGATATAGCACTGCGGAAAGATGACCGTTCCGTCGCCCACGGTAACGCCGTCTTCAATGACGGTGTAGGCCCCTACGCAAACGTCCGCCCCCAGCTTGGCCGAAGGGCTGATGACGGCCGTGGGGTGGATGCCCGGCGTATGTTTTTGTTTTTGGGCGTCCGCATATTTCATCAGCAAGATAAACGCCCATTCCGGGTTTTGGGCGTAGAGCAGGGCCCCTTGGAACGGAAGCTCCTTGCCTTTGGCTTCCTGCGGCACAATGAGGACGGAAGCCTTTAAGTCTTTTAACAAATCGGTTTTTTCCAGCGAAGTTAAATAGCAAATGCCGCCTTCGCGGGCGTCCTCCAAGGCGCAGAGTTCGCGCACGGTTACGTCCTGCTTGGCGCCCGGTTCGGCGCCGGTAATTTTAGCTACTTCACTGAGGGGTAGGTTGAGCATATAAAACCTCTGTTTTAGCCGCGTTTGCGGTATTTTTTGGATTTTTTCAGCCGGTCTATAAAATCCTTGGTTACGTTGACCGGCCGTTCCCCGTACAAGACCTCGTCTTTGCGTACGATCGCGCCGACGTTTCTTTTCTTGGCGAACGATTTTATTTCCGTATAAATGTCTTTCAAAATCTCGTTTACTTCTGTCTTTTCCAACTGCAAAATTTCTTCGCGGGTGTTATATTTATAATTATCAATAAAAAAACTGCGCTCCGCAATAATTTTTTTGTTAGACGCTATCCGCGCCGTTAAGTCATCCAGCTCGGCCGGCGTGTTGAGCGGGCTGGTGGACAAAATTTCCGTGCCGGAAAACGTCAGTCGGTTTAACAGGTTGCCCAGCTGCAGCGCATCGGCGCTTTCTTCTATTTTGGGCAGCAGCGGCTGCGGTTCTACCACGATGCGCTCGTAATAGGGTTTTAATTCCCGCACCTGCCGGGCCAGTTGGGCGTTTTCGGTTTCCAAGGCCGCTATGAGCGCCTTGGCCCCGCGGACTTCTTCTTCTTTTGACAAAATCTTCAGCCGGATTTGCTCTTTTACCGCAATCGTGCGCGGGTGCTCGTTAAACGCTTCGTCTATATCAATATACGCCACCGTCAAGCACTTGGCGGGCGGTTCCTGTTCCTGCGTGGCCGACGGATCCCCCGGCGTTTGCGGCGGGTTGGCCGTCGCATCGGATGGCGAGGAAGAGGCCTCCTGATCTAGCGGCCTAACAGGGGTGTTCGTTTGCTCCGTCTGGGCGGGCGTTTGCGCCTCGGCCGCGGCCGACGTTTCGGCGGGCTTGGGCGGGTTGACCTCGTCAAACGCCTGTTTTTTTGTTTCCTCGGGCAGGACGATTTTATCGTCTTCCTCGGGGGCCTGCTGGGCGGCTGTTTTGGCCAAAATGGACGCCACGGCCGCCGCTTCTTCGGGCGAGAGCTTATCGGCCGAAGCTTCCTGCGCGGCCAGCGGTGCGCTTAAACCAAGTGCCAGTAAAAACAGCCAAACTTTCTTCATACGCCTCCTACATCATGTTAGAGATGTTGAAGTAGAAATGGGAACGGTCTTCGTTGGACTTGTGGTTGAGGCCATACCCCCAGTCAATGCGGATCGGCAAGGACGGCGTGGTAAACCGCAGACCTACGCCTACGCCGGCTTTAAACTGGTTTACGTCCGGGCCCAGCGAAAATTCCAAATCGTCAAACTTGTTCCACGAGTTGCCCAAGTCAAAGAAGAACGCCAGCTGCGCCATGTTGCGCCGTCCTTCGCGCGCCAGCGGAAAGCGCAGTTCCGCATTCATCACGTAGTACATATCCCCACCGTAAAGCGGCCCCACTTCGCCCGCGCGTTCGTACCCGCGGATCGTGTCCGCCCCGCCCAGGAAGAACTTTTCATACGGCGGCACTTCTTCCGTGCGTCCGTACGCCTGCACGGAGCCGATTTTGTTGGACAAGACAAACACAATGGGGTAGTTTCCGCCCACGTTCCACACCGTGTGGTTGAAAATGGAGCGTGCGTTTAAGTACCACAAATCCAAGTCGCCCCCGATCGGGCCGCCGGCTAAGGCCAAGCCTAGGGAGTTGCGCCAGCCGCGGGTGGGATCCCAGATGTTGTCGCGCGTATCGATGGCGAAGTCTACGCTGAAGGTGGACATGTTCGTGTCCCCTTTTTGCAGGTAGTTGGGGTCGCCGGGGTTGGCGTTGGGCGGCAGGAATTGGGCGTCTATGTCGTAAATGTCAATGTTTTCAAACGAATAACCGAACGAAAGCTGGTAAATGTCGTCGTTAAAGCGCGGGCCTACTTTGATGCGTCCGCCCAGGCGTTTTTCGGTATAGGCCTGGTTTTCGGTGTAGAACGAACGGTAGCGGCGGGTGTTGAACAAATCAATGCCCAGCGAGGTGGGTTTGTCGTAAATCCACGGGGTAGACCAGCTGACGGTGTAATCCAAAATTTCTTTCCCGAACAACGTGCGCAAAGACAGGCGCTGTGCCCGCCCGAACAGGTTCATATGGTTGATGGAAACTTCGCCGTACAAGCCGTCCATGGAGCTCATGGCCAAACCGGCCGTAAACATGCCGGGGCGGCCTTCTACGATGTTAAAGCCCAAGTCCACTTTTTGCGGGTCGGCCGTGGGCTGGAGGTCTATCTGCACGTCGTTTACAAAGCCCAAGTTTAAAATTTTGGTCTGGCTGCGGCGGATTTTTTCGTTGTCGTACAAATCGCCGGGATGAATGGAAAGCTCGCGCGTAAAGACGTATTTTTTGGTTTTTTCGTAGCCGGTAACGTCGATATTGTCGATGTAGAAAATATGCCCTTCCGAGATGTCAAACGTAATGTCCAGCCGGCCGTTTTCAATTTTTTTGACGGGGTTTACCCGCACCTGCAGGTAGCCTTTGTTGGCGTATTGTTCCTGAATGGAAACGATGGTATCGTCAAAATCTTTTTGGTTGTACAGTTTTCCTTCGCGGAAGAAGACCTGTTTGTCCAACTCTTCCTGCGTAAATACGTTGTTGCCTTCAAAAGACACGCTGCCGAAATTCACTTTTTCGCCTTCGGTCAGATCGTAGGTGATGGCGGCTTCGGTTTTGGCCTCGTTCATCTCCACCTGCGGCGCCGAGAGGGTAAACTCGGAATACCCTTTGTTGCGGCCGTAGAGCGTCATTTTCACCCAGTCTTTTTGCAGGTTTTGGGGCTTGAACACTTTGCCCGGACGGTTGGAGGCTTTTTTGATGATTTTTTCCACCGGCAGTTCGGGCGCTTCGCCGTTAAAATTCACCGCGCTCACGCGGACGCGTTCGCCCTCGTTAATAATCAGCTTTACGTACACCACGCCCAGTTTTTCGTCCCGGGTCAGTTCGTAGGTTACATTGGCGTTGATGTAGCCTTTTTCGGCGTATTTGGCTTTGATGCGTTCCAAATCGGTTTCCAGCTTGGCTTCGTTGAACGGGTCTTTAAGCTTCAGCGTCATCGCCTGGGTAATGGCGCCCTTGCCCAGGTGTTTGCGCCCTTCGTAGGTCAGGCGGTCAAAAATGGGTTTTTCCTGCACCAGGTACGTAATGCGGTGGCAGGGATAGGCTTCCTGCCCGTCTTTTTCGGTGCGGGTGCCGGGCATGCGGGAGATGTCTATTTCCACCTGGTCAAAGTTGCCCAGGGCGGAGATATCGTGAATGTCTTCGGAAATGGTAAAGCGGTCGTAGAGCTCGCCTTTTTTGGAGTGGGAGGCTTTGGTAACCGTTTTTTTGCGGATGTTTTTAAGCCCGCTGACGGCTACGTCGCAAATCATCCACGGGCCGTTGGGGTCTACTTCTTGCGAGACTGTTTCCTCCGCGCGCGCGTACGAAAAAGCCAGCAGGCCGCTTAAAAAAAGTAATAAAAAACGTTTGGGCAAAGTATCCCCCTTGTGTTTTAATAAAAAAGCCCGCACTAAGGAATAAGCACGGGCTGTTCTGTCCAAAAAACTGACTTATTTGGTAGGTCTTTTTGCCAAACCGCTCTTGATGCAGCCGGTGCACACATAGGCAGTCTGGGTTTTGCCGTCCAAGACTACTTTTTGTTTCTGGAGGTTCGGTTTAAAGCTTCTTTTCGTTCTTAAGTTAGAGTGGCTGTAGGAGCCGCCGGACACCGGGGCTTTGCCGCACACTGCACATTTATACGCCATAGTTTCCTTCCTTATAACTGAATTAAATTTGGTTACTATATTCTAGTAAATAAAAGTCCGTTCTGTCTAGTCTTGCGCGGGCTTGGGCGGGAAAAACTTGCTTGCCAAAATGGAAACAGCCAAAATGGCCACAATCACGCCCAAAGACGCCAGCACCGGAATTTTGAAATGGTGCGAAATCAGCATTTTCACGCCCACGAAGAACAAAATGACGGAAATGCCGTATTTGAGATACGGAAATTTGCCCGCCATCCCGGAAAGCAAAAAGTACAGGGAGCGCAGCCCGATGATGGCAAAAATGTTGGACGAGTACACCAAAAAGGTGTCTTGCGTGATGGAAAGCACGGCGGGGATAGAGTCCACCGCGAAGATCAAGTCCGACATTTCAATCACCAGCACCGCCGCAAACAGCGGCGTGGCGTAGCGTTTGGCGTTTTCCAATACAAAAAAGTTTTCGCCGTGATAATCGGTTTTCAGCGGCATTACTTTTTTAAGCGCCTTGAGCACAAAGGCCTGGCTGGGGTCAAATTTTTCGTCTTCTTTTTGCAAAAGCATTTTGGCGGCGGTAAAAATCAGCAGCGCGCCGAAGACGTAAATCGTCCACGAGAACATGGAAATCAGCTTAACGCCCAGGAAAATAAAGATAAAGCGCATCACCACCGCGCCCAAAATACCCCACAAAAGCGCTTTGGGCTGCAATTCGTGCGGAATGGCAAAGTAGCCGAAAATCATGATAAACACAAACATGTTATCAATGGACAAAGAGTATTCCAACACGTAACCCGTATAGAACTCCAAGGCGTGGCGCGGGCCTTCCACCAGCCAAATGGCGCCGCCAAACAGCAACGCCAGCGACACCCAGGCGCACACCATCAGGGCCGCTTCTTTCATATTTACTTTTCCGTGGTGTTTGTTAAGCACCGCCAAATCCACAAATAACGCCGTCAGCACGATGACCCAAAAGGCGATCCACATGAGGACGGACACGGTGGTAGTTACAGGTTCCATTCTTACTCCTTAAGTAGGGATATACAGCCAGGCAAATAAAATCCGCCCGCGGGCGGAAATTCCAGCCGAGGATGGGAATCGAACCCACAACCTACGGTTTACAAAACCGTTGCTCTGCCAGTTGAGCTACCTCGGCATTAAAACCTAGTATATCTTACCATTTTTTACATTTAGTTCCCAACCGCTTTATGATAAAATAAACAAGAAGGAGGACGGATGAAACATTTCTTTTTGATGATGTTAGGGGTATTTTTGGCGTGTTCCCTGCAGGCGCAGCCCCTGTGCAATATAGAAGACCAGCGGCCTGTGCAGCTATTGGAGGCCGAGCTGGCGCGCGGTATCAAAACGTTTAAAAAACAAAAACCGCCTATTTACTACCTTTCCTATACCTATACGGAGGAAACCAAAAACAGTTTGGAAGTGGCCGAAGGGGGAGTGTCTTGGGAGGGGGAAATCCCCAGCCGCCGGCTGCAAATTGCCGCCCGGGCCGGCAGCCCGAAAATGGACAATACCCGCACCTTAAAATCGGATTATGACAATTTTTATATCCCCGCCACCACACTGCCGGATTGGCAGGGGGATCCCCGCGCGTTTGAAACCGCCGTGTGGCGCGCCACCCAACAGGCGGCGGAACAAGCCCAAAAGGATTTCAGCCGCGTACAAATAGACAGTATCAATTCTTCCAAACGTACCGACGATTCCAACGATTTCGTTTTCCCGCCCGAAGCAACCTACTGCCGGGAAGAAGAGCCGCTTTCGTTTGACTGGGAGCGCCTGCGGGCGCTGTTGCTGAAAGCGTCTGAACTGGTGCAGGGGAAAGATTTTGTGTTGGAGAGCACTTTTTATTTCAGCACGCAGGAAGGCAACCGGTATTTTGTGGATTCCGTAGGCTCGCGCCTTAAAACGCCCTTTGCGTATGCCCGGCTGGGGTATGAGCTGTACGGCAAAACGGCCGACGGCCTGCAGTTAAACCGCAGCCAAAGCTATGATGTGCTGAAAGCAAGCGAACTGCCCGATGAAGAAACCTTCCTGGCGGCGGTAAAACAATCTATTTTGGAGCTGGAGGCGCTGAGCCGCGCCCCGGAGGCCGAGCCGATGACGGCGCCGGCCATTTTAAAAAACCGCGCCATGGCCGTTTTTGTGCACGAAGTGCTGGGGCACCGGGTGGAAGGCCACCGCCAAAAAGACGACTCCTTCGGCAAAACGTTTACCGACAAAGTGGGCCAGCCGGTGGTTTCGCCCTTGCTTACGATCGTGGACGACCCGACCCTGGCTTATTTTAACGGCATTCCCCTGCGCGGATTTTATGAATACGATGATGAAGGGGTCAAATCCCAGCCGGTCTATATTGTGCAGGACGGGATATTAAAAAATTTCCTCATGCACAGCAGCCCCATTAAAGGGTTTTCCGTGTCCAACGGGCACGGCCGCCGTTCCACCGGCTACCGCCCGGTGGCCCGAATGGGCAATACGCGCGTTATGGCCCGGCAGACGGTTTCGTATGAACAACTGGAAAAACAGCTGTTAAGCGAAATCAAGCGGCAGGGCAAGCCGTACGGATTTATTATTGAAGACTTGTCCGGCGGGTTTACGCAGACGGGCACCTATTCGCCACAGGCGTTTAAATTGCAGCCCACACTGGTATACCGCATCTATCCCGACGGGCGCAAAGAACTGGTGCGCGGGGCGGATATGGTGGGCACGCCGCTGGTCAGCTTTAATAAAGTGTTGGCGGCGGCGGATGATTACGCCGTGTTCAACGGCACCTGCGGGGCGGAATCGGGCTGGGTGCCGGTGTCGGCCATTGCTCCGAGCGTGCTGTTGGAATCGCTGGAAATTGAAAAAACCGGCAAGAGCAATTTAAAGCCGCCGGTGCTGGTGCCGCCTTCGGCCGAGAAAAAGGGGAAAAAGAAATGAAAAAATTTGTCTTTCTGTTCGTATTCTTCTGGGGCGGGTTTTGCACGGCCGCCGCGGCGGACGTGCCGGATAATATGTATTTCCGCGCCATGCAGGATGAAATGAAGCGCTCCCTTTCCCAACTGCGCGTGAAGGGAAGCCCCAAACCGTATTATTTGGCCTATCGGCTGCGGTATATGTCTAACGCTTGTTCGTCCGCCTCGCTTGGCAAATTGACGGAAAACGACACGCAGCCTTATTGGAGCCTGATGGCCGGTGCGGTGCTTTCGGCCGGTACGCCCAAAAGCGACAGCATGGGCTTTGTCAACTCCCTTTCGTCTTCGTATGATCCCGAAAAAGCATACGATGTACCCAACAGCTACTGGGGCATCCGCCGGGCGTTTTGGAAACTGACGGACAGCGGGTACGTTAATGCGTTGGATCGGTTTGAAAAGAAACAGGCGTACAAACGACAGAAGAACATTTCCAAAACCGAGCCCGACTTTGCTTCCGCCCCGCAAGGGTCGTTTGCGGAGGAGATTTCGCCTTTTCCCGCCGTGCCGCATGCGCAAATGGCCCGGTTGGTTGAAAAATTATCCGCCCAGGGAAAAGACGTCCCGTATCTGGAAGATTTTTCCGCCCAGATGTGCCTGATTCAACGGGATTTGTACTATTTAAACAGCAACGGCGGCTTCTACCAATATGCCCTGCCCGGCTCGTTTGTAACTCTTTCCGCCAGCCTGCGCAACCGGGAGGGGTATAAAGAAAAAATTTCCCGCAAGATTTATTTGCCGGCCGACCATTCGTGGCAGGAGAACGCTTTAATGGACGCGACCCGGCAGCTATTGGCGGACGCGCAAGGCGTATATAAGGCCCAAAAGCCGGAACCGTATTTGGGGCCGGTACTGCTGATGCCGGCCGCGGCGGCGGACTTTTTGAACGAATTGCTGGTAGCCAATCTGCGCAACATAGAGCCGCTTTTGTCTTCGGCCAGCGAAAACGACGCGACGGCCGGTTCCTTTCGCAACAAACAAGGCATGCGGATTATGAGCAATGTGGTAGAGGTGTATGACAAGCCTTCCCTGCGCACCTATAAAGGCCTGCCGCTGGCGGGGTTTATGCCGGTGGATGACGAAGGGGTAAAAGCGCAGGATTTGACGGTTGTTTCCGCCGGGCGGCTGCAGCAGCTGCCGCTTTCGCGCCGCAGTACGGAGCAAGGCCGCAAGAGCAATGGACATGCGCGCATGTCCGCCTATACCTTGCCGCGGGAAGCGCTTTCCAATGTGTGGATAAAGCCTAAACATCCGCTCTCTGCCCTGGAAATGGAACAAAAGCTCTTGGAACGCTGCCGCGAACTGGATTTGGAGTATTGCTATATCTTAAAAGAATTTCCCGGCTGGGAAGACGGCGAGGCTTCGGTAAATTTAGCCGAGCGCATTTACACCAAGGACGGGCACAAAGAACCGGTGTTCGGCATCAAAGTGGAAGATAAAACCACCCGGTCGCTGCGGGATATTTTGGCGGCGGGCTCCGATGAAGAAGTCTTTTATCCCTACGACCCCGATTCCAGAGACTATTCTTTAATTACGCCTTCTTTGCTGGTGGATGAAATTGAACTGATGCCCGATGATAAAAAACCGGATCGCAAACCGTTTATTCCCAAACCTTAACAAAAACCCCGTTCTTTTGAACGGGGTTTTTTAGAGAAAAATTACATTAAAAGCGCAGCTGTTTAAGCAATTTCCCGGCTACCTGGCCGGTAAACGAGTCCGAATCTTCTTTAAACGCCCGCTGCATCAGGCGGCGGCTTTCTTTTTTGTCGCCTAGGTAGTAAGCATCCATGGCCAAAATGAGCACGGCCAGTTGATTTTCGGGGTATTGCGTGAGGAGTTGGCGGGCCGTTTGGGCGGAGGCCTCATACCGGCCGGCTTCGTAGAGCCAAAGGGCTTTGTTGGCCAGCAAATCCCGGCGCTGGGGGGCCAGCAACAGCGCGGCCTCCAGGTTGGCCAGCGCTTCCTGAGGGCGGCCTAAGCCGCGGGCCGCTTTGGCGCTGAGCAGCCAAAAATCGGCCGAGGAATTATCTTCCGCAAGCGCCATGGTGATGTGGGTGAATGCGTCTTTATAATTGCGCTGGCGCAGGAAAGTTTCGGCATAGCGGGCGCGGTAGATGGGCGCGGCCGACGGGTTCAGCTCAAAAAATTTATCGTAAAACGAACGGGCTTTGGAATAAAACCCCATTTTGCTGTAATTGGCGCCTTGCCCGCTGAGGGCTTCCAAATTATTGGGCTCTAACGCTAAAACTTGTTCGTAAAGTTCAATGGAGCGGTCGGTTAAATCCGTCCGCTGGTACAGGCTGGCTGCCGCCAATAAAAGCGGCACATTGGACGGGTGAAATTCCAACGCTTCCAAATACACTTCCAGCGCTTTGCTTAATTGCCCCAGCTGTTCGTAGCTCATCCCCAGCAGGCGGTAGGCGCGCGCTTCGCGGCGTTTGACGTTTTTGGTTTTGTAAATATAATCCGACAGGTGCCTAATGGCCTCGGGATAGTTGCCGGCGGAATACAAATCGCGCGCTTGGACGTATTCTTTGCGGTCTCCCGCCGGGGCCAAGCCCAAAATGCCCGTTTGGGTGGCCGAACAGCCGCCCAAGAAAAGAAGGCCCGTTACCAAAAGAATGACGTTACGGTTTAAATACATAAGGCAATGTAAAAAGCAGGATGTCTTCCTGCAATTCTCCTAAATGGCGGTTGGCTTCTTTAATGCCCACTTCGCCCGCTTTGTGCAGTTTGTCCAGTTCCAGGGTGCCGGTATCCAAGACGCGGTTGGTCAGTACAAAATTGGCTTTTTGCGAAGATTCTTCAATCATCGCCGCGCCGCGCACGTCGCCCACGCGCAGTAAATACGCGGCGACCGACTGCGGCGTCGTGGAGGCAAAATCCGGCGGGGTAACGGAAGCGATGATGTAGTCCGCCCCCATTAATTTAACCGATTCCACCGGCAGATAATCCACCACCGCTCCGTCCACCAAGGCCCGGTGGCGGTACTGCACGGGCTCAAACACGCCGGGGATATTCATACTGGCGCGCACGGCAATGGCCAGCGGGCCGGAATTAAATACCACGCGTTCGCCGGTTTTAATGTCCATGGCCGAGCAGGTGAAAGGGGTTTTTAAATCTTCAAAACGCATGTCGCCTATTTGCTCGTGGAAAAAATTGACGAGGTTGGCCGACGAAGGAAGTTTTTGCGCAAACAAAAAGCGGAAAAGACCCATGACGTTAAAATCCGGCGTAATTTGCTCAAACGACATATGGTCGCTGATTTCCCAAAGTTTTTCCGTCGGCAGGCCCGCCGCGTACAGCGACCCCACCACCGACCCCATCGAGGTGCCGGCCAGCATGTCAATGGGCACGCCGGCATTGTCCAGCACTTCCAGCACGCCCACATGGGCAAAGCCGCGCACCCCGCCGGCCGAGAGCGCAAGCCCGATTTTGGGGCGCTGCTGCTGGGGAAGCGAAGTAAAACGGCTCCACATAAAATCGCGCAGGATTTCGTCATCGGTTTGAATGGGTAAAGCTCCCGCCGGGCAGGCGAAGATCAGCCCCATTAAAACCGCGTAAAACATCCGGCGCAAAAGAGTATGCATTATAAATCCTGGCCAATGGCCCATTCCAATTCGGCTTTTGCCGTATGGTTGTTGCGTATGGCTTGAAAGTAGCCTTGGGCCGACTTCAGATAATCTTGCAAGGCTTCCAAGGGAGCCGTGCCCGTTTTGGGTTTATCTTTGGCGGCCTGTTCCATTAAATCGTTCAGTTCTTTGTAGGCAAGCTGGCGGTCGAGCACTTCATTCTGCCAGAAAAGCATATTTTCAAAGCTTTCCGCCACCTGCACGCGGATTTTGTCTTCAATGGCCGCGCGGCGCAGGGCGCTTTTTTGCTGGCTGGCTTTTTTCTCGGCGATTTGTTCGGAAAAATTGTACGGAATCGGCAGGCGCACCGCCAGCGAAACCTGTTTATTGACGTCGTCTAAATCATTCACGCCCAGCTGTTCGTAAGACGCGTTTAAAATCACGTCCGGGTAGCGTTTGGACAAGGCCAAATCAATGGCGATGTTGTCCGCTTCCAACGCGTAAATGGCGGATTTTAATTCCGGGCGAAATTCCATGGCCCACAGGCTCATGTGCGGCAAATCCCAGTCGGTTTTGACGGGTTCAAAGTCGCCGGTAATGGTAATGCGGGAGTTGAGTTCTTTGTTCAGTTGGATCAGCATGTTGAGCTGGGCCTTTTTGAGTTCGCTGGCGGCTTGGTTGCGGGAGCTTTTTAAATCGGCCAATAGCGCGCGGATGCGCACTTTTGTCCATAAGTCGCCGGAAGGGCGGGCGTACCAGGTTTCGGCCAGATCCAAAATTTCCTGCGTCAGTTTGACGTTGTACTGGGCATAGAGCAGTTGGGCAAAGGCTTTTTTAATGTTGAGCACCACTTGGTTTTTGACGATTTCATACCGGCTTTGCACCTGTTTTAAATTGGCGCGGGCCATTTTAAGCGTGCCGTTAATCCGCCCGCCGGAATACAGGTATTGCGTGGCGGTAATGCCTACGCCGTAGAATTGGTCTTTGTCGCCATAGAGGCCGTTGCCGGGCAGAAAGCGGTTGGCTACCGAATCGGGCAATACCATCGGATAGTCCAGATCGTACCAAGTGGCCGTTCCCTGCAGGGAAAATTGCGGCAGGTAGCGGAATTTGGCCTCGCTTACTTTTTGTTCCGCAATGATGATGTCTTGCTTGGCGGTAAGAAAATCCGAATTGTTTTCCAGCCCCAGCCGGATGGCGTTTTCCAAGGTAAGGTTGTCGTTCATTAAGCTGGAAAATTTGAGTCCGTACTCTTTCTGTGCAAAAGCGGCCGGCGCCAAAAAGAGTGCCGCCAGCAAAAACGCTCCTAGTTTTTTCATGAGACCCCCGTTAAGGTTGTTTGTTTTTATGGATTTCCGCTTCCACGCGGTCCATCATTTTGTTAAACTCATCCTGCAGTTCTATCAGCTGGTCGCCTTTGCGCAGGTGAACGCGCTGGGAAAAATCCCCTTTGGCAATGGCTTTGCAGGTTTGTTCAAAGCGGTATACCGGCCCGGCCATTTTGTGGGATAAAATGGCGGAAATAATGACTACAAACAGCAGGTAAATGGCAATTTTGTAGAAAAATCCGGCGGCAATCGGTAAAAATTCGTCGTAAATGGGCTGTACCAAAACGGGGTAGGTGTCAAACAGGTCATTTAGGGTGGCCGTCAGTTCAAACGTCATAATCGCCAGTCCGCACAAAACGCTCATAATCATCAGCATCATATAGCGGATTTGGAGATTTTTTTTAATAAAAATCGTCCGTCTTTTAAACTGCGGCGGCTGTTGCTGCAATTGCGGTTGGCTCATAAAAACCTCTTAGAAATTGGTTACGTAGCGGATTTGTAAAATCCGTTCGCTTTCGTCTCCCCGGCCGATGCGCCGTACGGCGCCGTCTAAAGCTAAAGACGGGTGCAGGTAAAAACGCATGCCGATGTTTAAACGGGAGTCGCGCACGTTGCGGATATTATCCCACTCCGCCAAAAAGCTGACTTTGTCCGCCAGCGTATAGTACATGCCGGTGAACCAATACAAATCTTCCCAGTCGGATAAATTCAACCCGGCCGTGGCGTTTAACCCCGGCACGATAATTTCGCGCGAAAAGGTAACATACCCGCCTTTGCGGTCGTCCAAATAGTCTTTGGAATCGGTATAGATGCGCTGGTCGTTATAGCCGTAACCGTAGCGGCGGCCGTCGTAGCCGATGGCGATGGCCGGCAAGTACAGGTTGCCGTCGTACACTTTCCATTTTACCTGGAAGTCCGGATCCAGCACGCGGACGTCGTTGGAAGAGCCCACCAGTTCGTGTGCGGCGATGCTGACGCCGATGTTGATGCGCGGGAAGACGCCGAAATCAATGCTTTCCATCAAGGTGCCGTGGTCGTAGGCGCGGGTTAAAAAAGAAGCCTGGTAGCGGTCAAACGTTTCGGCGGTGGGGACGTCGATAATCATTGTTTCCAGGCTGATGGGATCGCCCGGGGCCGCCTGCAAAGCCAGCGGATAAAAGGCACAGCATACTAACGCAATCAGTTTTTTGATGTTCATAAAAGTCCTCTTTTCTTATACGCTTACAGGAAGGTACGCACGTCTTTTACTTCCGGTTTTGTAATATAGCGCACGTTGTGCAGGTAAACGCCTTCGCGTGCGGGCATAAAATCGTTGCGGTCGCGCGGAAATTCCATATCCACGATGCCTTTGTCCAGCCGCTGGGAGCTGCTGACTACGCCAATATGCCAGCGGTCGGCTTTTTCGGTATCGTACGGATCTTTGGGGTTCCAGAAATTGCGCAACAAAACAGTTCCCTTGGGCAGGGGTTCGGCGCCTACCGCGGCCGTTTTTAACAAAACGTCCGTTGTCCAGACGGTTTGGCCTTCACACGGCCCGTTAAAAAAGGTTACTTTATAGCGCGGGTCGTTATCCGAGGGGCGCTTGTTGAGGGTAGCCAGCGAATAGAGGGCATAGGGTTTGCCCGGGTTTTGGCAGGCTGCAAAAACATGGGTGCGCAGCAGGCGTTCATAGTCTTGTTTGGGGTTGGTGCGGTTATAGGGGGATTCTTCCTTTTGGGCCTGACATCCCGCCAGCAAAATAAATGAAGAAACGAACAAAAGGCCGAGCATTTTTTTCATAAGCCGGACTCCTTAGTGTTGAAATAGCCCGTACGTACGGGCGCGCGTGGAACCACTATAGATTATACCCGTTTTTGGCCCGAAAAGAAACACTAAATCCCTGTTGGCGCGGAAGGATAAAGCCTTTTGAAAAAGGCCAAACAAAAACGCCTTCGCCAGAAAGCGAAGGCGTTTTTTGAAAAATAGCGCGTTACTGGCCTCTTTCGGCGTTGCCCAAATTATTGCTTTGGTCAAAAGCTTTGCGTTCTTCTTGCGCCCGTTTAAAGATTTCTTTGGCGCGGGCTTTGGTGCTTTCTTCCACCACTTCGCGGGCCGCGTTGCGGCGCAGCTCCTGCGCAACTTGCTTGAAGAACTGGATTTGATCGGCCAAATCGTTGGTCAAGACCGTAGCGCGTTCCTGAAAGGTGGGGTAGTTGTCTGCATCAATGAACGCATCATTTCTGCCGTAAAAGAAGGTAGGACTTTGCAAGTCCTGTGTTAATTGCTTGGCAATGGGGGCGGATAAGGCATACAGCGCAATGCCGGCGCTGTGGTCTTGATTAATCATCGCCTGTTTGTTGCGGGCCTGCAATTGTTTCAGTTCGTCTACCGTATACAAAATATAAGCGGGCGCAAAGTCTTCGGTCTGTTTTTGAAGCGTTTGCGGATCTTGCGGCTGACCTTGGCTCTGGGATTGTTTGTATTCGATAAACTGTTGCTGAATAGTGCTGTATTTACCCAGCGGGTCGCCTTTCAGCGTGGCGTTTGCGGCGCCGGCAGTGGCGTCCTGCAGTTCGGTGTTGGTTTGTATGCCGTTGGCTACCCAATAGCAGGGGCGGCTGGCGCAGTCGCTGTTGTTGAACATAAAGTTATAAATTTCCATCGTGCGGAGATAACTTTCCGACGATTTGTCCGAAACCAGTGCCGGCGGTATTTCCGTGGCTTTTCCGATAATGGGCATCACCGCCGTAGGCGGCATTTGCGTTTTAATTTTTTCGGAAAATAAGGCTTGGTTTTCCTCTTTGGCGGCCTGAATTTCATCCTGGGTAGCGGGTGCCGGGGCTGGATAGCCGCAGACGCTCATTTTCACGGGGCGCATGGCCGAGTTGGAGCAGGCCAGCTGTAACATCTTTTTGAGCTCATCCTGCGGTTCTTGCCCGGCCGCCAACCGGTTGAGGCGTTCCTCTACCCGTTCGTTAAAATAATTCATCGCTTGTTCCCGGCGTTGCTCGCGGTATTTTTCTTTTTCCTGTTGTTCTTCATTCGTTCTCGGGTTGGGATATCTGGAATCGGCCAAGAAAGAAGAAACGTCATCCACCGTCTGTTCGGGATCCAGATACGACAACAGCGGCGTTTGGCTGTCGCTTGCTGAAGTCTCTGTCGGCAAATCGCCGTTGATTCCCGCCATATTTACGTTCCCGCCGCGGGCGAAACGGCTGCCCGTGGTATTGCGGGAGCGGCCTATGCCCTGCGAAGAGGCCAGCATGGCGGCATCCTGTTCTTGCCAGCGGGCCGTATCGGGCAGATTTTCTTTGGCGTTTCCAAAGCCGAAGAAACGTTTAATCGGGTTAAAGAAACGGGCAAATTTGGAATCCGGCACTTCTTTTTTCTTTTTGACTTGGGCCACCGGCGTAAAGCGGGCGGCGCGTTCCTGCCGGACATAAGAGTCGTAGGCGTTGTCTTTCGTATTGATTTCGTGCATACCCGGAGTGCCCAACTCGGGAGTTTTTTGGCGGATTAACACCCATTCGCCTTCTTCATCTTGAAAGGCGGCGTTTTCAAAGCTGTTTTTGCGCTGCGGAGTAGAAGAAGGGGTTTGCTCGGTGGAAATATAATTTTGAGCGGCGCGGGCATCGGCATAGACTTCTTCCCCTTGAGGCGTGCCAAATTGTTCGTTGGCTTGCTGGGCGGTAAGCGCCGGGGCGTTTTGCGGCGCCTGTTGCTGGCGTTTTCCGAAAAAGCGGGCAATCCGGTTGACGAGTTCCGTCAGCGGGTTAGAAGTAAAAATCTGCGGGGTAGCTTTAGGGGCAGCCGCGGTGTTTTGCGGCGCGGGAGTGGTTTCCAAGAAGGGAAGCAACAAAAATACAATCGCAGCCAGGCAGACGATAAATAAAAGTATTTTCCAAATCGTTTTTTTCATACAAACTCCCTATTGAAATAATAAAAACTTTCCGGCATGGGCCGCGAAGGTCGCGCCTGTAGCCGGCTTATAGCAATAGTCTACCCATTTAGCGGGAAATTTTCAAGTGGATTTAACGCAAAAAGACCCTTTTTGAGCAAAATTATATTTTTTGGAATAAACGTTTTAAAATTTGCCAGGATTTTTGCAAATGGGCGATAAACGGGTTAGTTGCTTCTTCCGAGGGAGCCGCCCCTGCTTTGGCGCCGGGCAGCACATAGCCGGCCGCTGTGGCCAGTTCGGTCAAATAATTGGAGGGGACAGCGAAATTGAGGTTTTGGTTGCCTTCCCCTTTATAACTGGCAAACGCAACGGAAATCACTTCTCCTTGGGCGTTAAACACGGGGCTTCCGCTGGAGCTGGGGGAAATGGGGGCGCTGATTTGATGCCAAATCACGCCGTCTGATTTTTTGCGTACTTGGCTGATCAGGCCGGAGGAAATGGTGTTTTGCAGGCGGCGCGGATTGCCGATAACGGTGATGTTTTGACCGGGCAGGACGGTATCGGAATTGCCCAGCGTAACATAAGGCAGATTGCGGGCGTTTATTTTAAGCAGGGCCAAATCTACGTTTCCGGCGGCCGCCACCGATACAGCTTCCCCCGATACGGCCCCGTTATTAAAGGTAATGTTCATGTACAAGGCGTTTTCCGCCACGTGCCGGCTGGTGGCAATCAGCCCGTCCGGCGTCAGCACAAAGCCCGTTCCGGTAAAGGTGGAGCCGTCATTCTTGACCACATTTATGGCCACTACCGCCGGCGCGTTTTGTTCCGCAATCAGGACGTGGTTGTTTTGGGCCGCAAGCGGCAGGGTAAGGAAGGCCAGCAGAAGAAAAGGGGTCAGAAAAACTCTCATATCCAGATTATAGCAATAAATCTTTTTAACGGGTAGACATTGAAAAGCGGGCGGATAAATAGTACACTTATGGAGTAGGTATTTAAGGAGTTGCCATTATGGGAGAACCATTTTACGTAAGCCGCAAAAAATATGAAGCTCTGGTAAATGAGCTGAAAGATTTGAAAAATTTAAAGGCCGAGCTTTCCAACGAAATCGGGGAAGCGGCCGCTCAAGGTGATTTGAAGGAAAATGCCGAGTACCACGCCGCCAAAGAAAAACAAACGGAAACGCTGATTCGCATCCAGGAATTGGAAATCCGCTTGCGAAACGCTCAAATTACCGATGATTTGACCGTGGACAAAAGCGAAGCCCGCATCGGGGCTACGGTAACGATTCGGGACGAAGCGGCCGGCATTGAGTTTACCTATACCTTGGTAGGGTCTATGGAGTCCAACCCGGAGAAAGGGTTGCTGTCCGTTAAATCCCCCTTGGCCAATGGCGTGTTGGGCAAAAAGGAAGGGGAAACCTTTGAAGCTATCCTTCCCAAAGGGCCTAAAAAATACAAATTGGTCAAATTGGAATATAAATAGGTTTATTGCTATAAAAACCGGGCCGTTTATAAGCGGCCCGGTTTTTTATTTTATTGATTTGCGGAATTTTGCAGATCTTTTCTTAACTCAAATGCGGCGGCGGCAAACGCCTTGTCCTTGCTTTCCCAATAAAACGCGCTTTCATATAAGTCCAATTCGGCTTCCGGAACTTTTATTTTTTCCGTTGCTTCCGTAATCGAGCGCGGAAAGCGATGGTTCTTTTGGATAAATCTCTGCAGGCGATCCATCGTTTCATTGGCCGACATACGCACATGGGGGAACTGAACCAACAGCTGGTTGATGTGGGCGATATAGGGCACTACTTGTTTAAAATGATTGGCTTGGTTGTGCATAATCAAAAGTACCAGCTTATTATACAGCCGGCGTTCTTTTAACGGGGCATTCCAGCGGGGAGAGCGGTTGTAGCGCTTGGTAAATTCTTCCAGCTCTTTTGCGCTGGAGCGGTAAATTTCTATGGTAGCGGTAATATCCTGCTCGGTGCGGGCATGGGCCAAGCCGTTGCTGTGCTGTTTATGCGCTTCGCGCAAAACGGTTAAAAAAGAACTTTCGTGCTGGGGCAGAATCTGGTTTAGGGCAATGAAACTGCGCAGGGAAGCTTTTAACTCGCCCGTTACGAAAGGAGATTTCATAATTTCCCGCAGCTTTAGGTTCATTTTGTGGGGGTGGGCTTTCATATAGTCCAACGCGGTTTGAGCGAAAATTTCACGGGTGTCCTGCGCGGCGATAAACCGCAGTTCATACGAAGTCATAAATTTAACGGACAGACTGTAATAGTTGGCCAAATCCCGCAAAAACTGCAGGTAGTTTTTATTGACCATGGAATCCAACAAATAATTTTGCAAACTTTTGTTTACCAGAAAACCGCTCATTTTTTCTAATAAATTATTTTCTTGCAGTTCATTTAAATTTAAGGTTTGGTAAGTTTGCAAAGTGGAAACCAACCGCCTGGCGTTGGCCCGTTCCTGTTCCAAGGTAAAGGAATAATTAAGAATTTTTTTGTTAAGGGAAAAATTCATAATGGTGGCAATTTCGTTGGCGTGGCGGCTTTGTTCCTTCAGAAACGCTGCTTGTGCCGCTTCTTGGGCCGCAGTCAAAGCGGGAAGCTGGCGGCTGGGCAAGGCCGCTTCAACGGTTTTGGCAACCGGAAGAGCAAGGCTCTTTTCAAGCGAGGCGCGCACGGGCGCGGTCAATGCGGGTTGGGTGGACGCGGCAACAATTTGTTTTGCCGTTTTCCCTTTTTGGGCGCAGCTGGGAGTGCTGGGCAGCAAAAACACACAGCACAAACACGCCGGCAGAATAAAATGAGTTGTTTTCATACCTATACTATAGAAAGAAAAAAAAGGCGGCGCCAGGGCCTTTGGGCCTAGGAGAGGGTGGGCCTTTTAGTACGAAAGCATATACAAAAATCCCCGGAGTCATCTCCGGGGATTTTTTGATTCGTTTCGGATTAATACTTTCTGAGGACGGCTTCTTTGGCCGCGCTGGAATAGACGTTGTAATCCATTTGTTGGAAAATGGAGTCTTTCTGTTCCAAGTCGTACACGAAACCTTCGTCAATGCGGTTGCCCTGGATTTGTTCGTAGAGCTCGTTGAAACGCTTGACGTGGTCTTTGGTGCGCTTGGTGGAGTATTCCTTGGCGGTTCCCGTCGTCATCAGGAAGGCCCAGTCGGAAGACTGCATCAGCATCAGTTCCCGCGCCAGTTGGTTCAGCGCCCGGCGCAGGAGGCCGTCGGCATGGGGGAACTTGTTGGCCAGTTCCATCATCCGTTCGGAGGTCTTAATCAAGTGGCGGTAAATCCAGTCGTTGCCGCTGTTGAGCCATACGTCGTGGTAGCCTTTGTCGCCCCAAGAAGACATGGACGGCTGCACCACTTGGTTTTCGGGGTACATTTCCAGGTATTCACTGGGGGTAACGAGCTTGATGTCTTTCTGGTCGTAATAGATTTTCTTGAACAGATATTCCAAGAAATCAATTCCTTCATACCACCAGTGCCCGTAGAGTTCCGCGTCGTACATGGAAACTACCAGCGGTTTGCGGTCTAAGAGCGTGCTTAAGTATTCAATTTGTTTCTGGCGGTTGAACATAAAGTTTCCGGCGTGCATGGCGGCCACTTCGCGCGCTTCATGCGGGTTGTAGGCCTGTTTTTGGTTCAGGGCCACTTTGCCGGTAATTTTATGGTATTTCATGCCGATATTGCGGCGGACGCCGTCGGAATGGAGGTACGGTTTAATGTAATCGTAATCCAAGTCGTAGCCCAAATCGCGGTAGAATTCGCGGTAGCGCGGATCGCCGGGGTAGCCGGATTCGGCACTCCAGACTTGCTGGGCCGACTCCATATCGCGCGCAAAGGCGGCCACGCCCGTCTGCGGGCAGTATACGGGGGCATAAATCCCGTATTTAGGCCGCGGCGTACCGTGCAAAAGGCCGTGCGATTCGGTAAAGAAAAAGCGGATGCCTTCGTCGCGCAGGAATTTGTCGTCGCCGGGATTATAGGCGCATTCGGCCAGCCAGATGCCTCTGGGGCTGCGGCCGAAGCGGCTTCTGTAATCGTTGGCGGCCACTTTAATTTGGGCGTTGACGCTTTCCTTGTGCACCATTAAGGGCAGGTAGCCGTGGGTGGCGCAGCAGGTGATAATTTCCAGCTTGCCCATATCCTGGAATTTTTTAAATCCTTCCAGCACATGCCCGTGGTAGCGGTTTTCAAACAAGTCCTGATAGCGGCGGAACTTGTTGAAATACATCCGCGCCACGCCTTCAAATTCGGTGCCTTGCGTGCGGTTGAGTTCCTTTTGGGAAAGCTCTACGCGCTGGTTTAAATAATGGCGGAAGCGACTGATCAGCAGCGGGTCTTCCATCATATTGCACAAAGGCGGCGTAAGCGACATGGTCAGCCGGAAATCGGTTCCTTCTTCGGTCAGGTTCTCAAATACGTTAAGCAGGGGGATATACGTTTCCACCATGGCTTCGTAGAACCAGTCTTCTTCCAGAAAGTCCGGGTATTCCGGGTGTTTGATAAACGGCAGGTGCGCATGCAGCACCAGTGCTAAATAACCTTTTTCTTCACCCATATCAGTTTCCTTGTTCGCGCAGGGCTTTGATGTTTATCTGGCGCGTTTTGTCGCCTTTGGCGTTGCGCGCTTTGATGGGAAGATCCACCACGCTGCCCGCGGGCAGGTGCTGGCGGATGGAAAATTTGCCTTCTTTTAATTCAATTTCCTTCCCGTTGATGGACACAATGGCGTTTTTGGAGGCGGAACCGTAGATGATGATTTCGCAGTCGGCCTGCAGCCAAATGTCTTCATTTTCTTCGGGCTGAACTTTATCTAAGTGCAAGGCAAAAGAAGACCAGGAACTCGGCGCACCGGAAGAAGTCAGTTCCGTCAGTTTCCAGCGCTGGCCCAGCACATGCATCAGTTCGCTGGCGCCCAGACCGATATAATCGGCTCCGGCCAGTTTCAAAAGTTTTTGGAAGTCCCCTTCCACAATCATCCATTTGTCGTCCACGATGTCGGACACTTTGCCCGGCGGCAGCAGCGTGGAGTTGCTGCGGGACACCAAAATGAATTTGCCGTCCGCGGTCAGGTAGCCCAAATCGGCCAGATAGGTGCGGCCGGCCTGCGGGGCGTTGATGTACCAGCTGCGGGCTTCAAAAATGACGGGCATATCGTAGTGCGTAACGGAGTTGTTCCCGTCAAAAAATTGTACGTTCGTGACGTCGTGCAGGCGAATGACGGTGCGGGCATTTTTCAGGACGTCTTCACTATACTGGCTTTTAATGCAGTCCAGCGTGTTTGGGGTAATTTCCCAAAACAGAAACAGCCAAGCGGGATCCTTGGGCAGCAGAAAGCTTTCCGTTTTTCCGTATCCGGACGGAATATCCGCTTCGGCGTGTACGTCTTTGGCCAAGGGTTTGACCAAGGCGGACGAAGATAAATTTTGCGTCATAGTTATGTAATACCTCACCCTTTTAGTTTGTAAGAGAATTTTTTCCCCCATTTTATTTTAGCATTTTATAACGCCCAAAAGGGGATTTTTAAGCCTGCCGGCGCGGGGGGCCGGCAAGCGGGTGTGGTATAATAGGAACAGAGGTGATTTGTATGAAAAACAACAAAGGAATGGGTTTATTGGGGTTGCTGATTTCGGTCATTATTATGGCGGTGCTTTTATCGCTGGTTCTCAAGCAGTATGCCGGGCAAACCCGCCGGGCACTTAGCTTGCCGGGGATAACCGCACCGGCCCAGACGAGCCCGCAAAAGAAATCCGCGCCGGGGGCCAAACAGACTCCAGCTCCTTGCAACGGGCGGCTGGTGGGCAACATCTGCGTGCCCACGCAAGTAAACAGCGCCAGTTTGGATGCTTTTGAACAAATGAACAAATAGCAGGATATAAAACAAAAATCCCCCGGAAAGACGGGGGATTTTTGTTTGGCGTAAAGCTATTTAATGAAGCCTTTGGCTTTGAGTTCCTGTTCCACCGCCGCCATGGTGGGGGGAATTACGCAAACTTTCGGGAGCACCTGCATGGCGGAATCAATGTCCTTTAGGCCGTTGCCGCCTACGACCAGCACCACCGTCTCGTCGCGCTCTATTTTGCCTTGGGCCACCAGTTTTTTAAGGGCCGCATATGTGGCCGCGCCGGCGGGTTCGGCAAAGATGTTGGCTTTGCGCGCCAGTTCCGGAATCGCCTGCAGGATTTCCTCGTCCGTTACCGTTAAGGCCATGCCGTTGGATTCCTGCAAGGCCTGTAGGGCCAGGGCGGCGTCGCGCGGATAGTTGACGACGATACTGTCCGCCACCGTATGTGCCGAAACGGATTTTACTTCGCTGTGGGTATTAAACGCCTCCGCAATGGCGGCGCTTCCCTCGGCTTGGACGGCAATCATCTGCGGCATGCGTTCAATAATGCCCAGTTTGTTAAAATCGGTAAATCCTTTCCACAGCCCGGCCAAAACGGTTCCGTCCCCGGCGGCGACTACCACTTTATCGGGGGCTTCCCAGTCCAGCTGTTCGCAAATTTCAAAAGCGCAGGTTTTTTTGCCCTCGCGGGTAAACGGGTTGAACCCCGCCGCGCGGGAATACCAGCCGTATTTCTGCACCGATTGCTTGCACAGCTCAAAGGCCTCGTCGTACGAGCCGTCCACGCCGATTACTTCCGCCCCGTATACCAACAGCTGTACCAGCTTGGGGTCGGGCACGGATTTGGGCGCAAAGATGACGGTTTTCATCGGCATGCTGGCCGTGAGGCAGGCCAAAGAGTCGCTGGCGTTGCCAGTGGAGGCGTCGGCAATGACTTCCTGCTCCAACTCCAGCGCGCGCGCCACGGCTACGGCGCTGCCGCGGTCTTTAATGGAGCCGGTCGGGTTGCGGCCTTCGTCTTTGATAAACAAATTGGAAATATGCAGCTCTTTGGCCAGGTCTTTGCAGGGATAAAGCGGCGTCCAGCCCACGTGCACGTGGGGGACTTTGTCGTGGTCGTTGATAGGAAGCAAATCCATATACCGCCACATATCAAATTCGCGGTTATCCTTTAGCTTGCCGATGCTGAAGCGTTTGGAAATGAGCTTGTAATCGTAATTGACTTCCAGATTGCCGCCGCAGGCCGTGCAGACGAAGTTGGCTTCGCTGGTTTTATGTTCCTTGCCGCAGTTGATGCACTGGAGGTTTAAGATTTTTTTCATACGTTATTTGCTTTCGGGTTCCACTTTTTTCTGAATCATTACCAAACTGGCAAAAATCAGTAATAGTCCGCCCAGTTCCGCCCCGGTGGGCATGCGGCCGAAAGCAATCATATCGCTGGCCATGGCCACCACAGGGGTGAAATACGTTACCGAGGCCATGCGCGTAGCGCCCCAGCGTTTGATTAACGCTACCATTAATAAGAAGGCCACCGCCGAGGAAAACACCCCCGCGCTGATAATGGAAAGCACTACTTTGGTGGTAAAGGCCGACGCGGCGGGCACCGGTTCAGCCAAAAACGAGATAATCAACAAGACCACCGCCGAGAATAAATACTGGTGGAAGGTGTTGGCTTCGTGGGTCATGGCGTTGCTGTCTACCATAATTTTTTTGGTCAGCACGTTGCCCAAGCTGTACGACCACGCCATAATGAGGAACGCAAAACAGCCGTACAACGCCATCGGGCTGGCGTTTAGTTTGGCGGCGGAAATCATCGGGTGCATGATAATCAAAAGCCCGATCATCCCCACCGTTACGCCGGCGGCGCGGCGCCAGGTAAAGCGGTCTTCGCCTTTGAGCAGTACGGCCCCTGCAATAAACGACCAGATCGGCACCGTACCGTTAAAAATACCGCCGATCGTCGGCGCGACAAAGCGCTGGCCCCAAGAAATGGCGGCAAACGGCAGTAAAATCAGCAGCAGGCCGATCGCCCACGGCCGCCAAAGCTGTTTAATCGGGCATTTCAAATTTTTCCGTTGCACGGCATACAAAACGATAAAGAAACACAACCCCGCCAACACCCGGTAGAACGTACCCCAGTACGGCGGCAGACTTTCCACGATATTTTTGGACGCCAAAAAAGCCGTCCCCCAACAAAGTGCCAAACACAAGGCCAGTATGTAGCTCATATTTTTAATTCTCCTTTTGTATATTATAGTAAATTCCCGCTCCGTTCCCGCGGGGGGTGGGTAAAATCGTATAATATACTATAGCCTTTAAGGAGATTTTCCCGTATGAAAAAACACTTGCCCGCCGTTTTATTTTTATTAGCCGCCGCCTTGATTTGGTGGCTTTCCCTGGCGCCGCGCCGCCACCAAGTGCCGGTGGCCGAGGGGGCAAAACCCCGCGTGGTTACTTCCGGCTATGTGCCGTATACGCTGGCCAAACAGCTTTCGGGCGGGCTGGCGGACGTAACGATGCTCCTTCCCGCCAATGCAGAGCCTCATTCGTTTGAGCCCACCCCCGGGGCGTTGGTAACGGTCAAAAACGCCGATATTTTTATTTACGTTTCCGACCGGATTGAACCGTGGGCCAAAGATGTGCTTTCCTCGGCCGGGGAGCAAACGGCCGTGGTGCAAGCCGCCAAATACGCCGCTTCTTCCGACGATCCACACGTGTGGATGGATTTTCAAAACGCCAAACAAATCGCGCGCGCCATTTCTTTTGCCTTGGTGCAGAAAGACCCTTCCCACCGCGCCGAATACGAAGCCCATTTAAAAGCGTTTGAAAAGGAACTGGCGGAGCTGGACGCCGCGTACCAAACCGGGCTGGCCTCCTGCCAAAGCCGCCAGGTGGTGCATGTGGGGCATTTGGCGTTTGGCAATTTGACGAAAAATTACGGTTTGTCACTTTCGGCGTTGGCGGGGTCTTCCCACGACGGGGAAAATTCCGTGCGCCGCGTGGCGGAGCTGATTCGGTTTATTAAAGACAACCAAATCCGCGCCATTTTTACCGAGGAGACGCTTTCGCCGCGCTTATCGGCGGCGGTAGCCGAAGAAACGGGCGCGCAGGTGCTGCCGCTCTATACGGTGGAACACGTCAGCAAAGACGATTTTGACCGCGGCGTTACCTATGGCGAGCTGATGCGGCGCAATTTGGACAGCTTGCAAAGGGGGCTTGGATGCCAAGCGTAATTGAAGCCGAAAACCTGCAGTTTGCTTATGTGCGCGTGCCGGTGTTGGAAGGGGTTTCTTTTTCCGTACAGGCGGGCGATTATGTGGGCATTATCGGCCCCAACGGCGGGGGAAAAACGACGCTTCTAAAATTACTGCTGGGGCTGGAAAAAGGCAAAGGGCAAATTAAACTGTTCGGCCAGCCGCTGGACGCGTTTAAAGAGTGGTACAAAATCGGGTATTTGGCGCAAAAAAGCCCGGTGGCGCAGAGCCGGTTTCCTGTTTCGGCCGAAGAAGTGGTGCTGATGGGGCTTTCTGCCCGCCACGGAAGCGGCGTTTCGGTGGGAGAGCTCAAACAAGTGCACGAGGCAATGCAAAAAACCCGCACGCGGGATTATGCGGGGCGGATTTTTCACGATTTATCCATCGGGCAGCAGCAGCGTGTGCTGTTGGCGCGGGCGCTGGTAAGCAATCCGCAGTTGTTGATTTTGGACGAGCCTTCCACGGCGCTGGATCCCGAATCGCGCGAGATGTTTTTTAATTTGCTGGGGGATTTAAATGCGCGGCAGGGGGTAACCATTCTGCTTATTACGCACGACACCGGCGAAGTGGGAAAGTATATTTCCAAGTTTATGTATATTGATAAAACGCTTGTGTTTTACGGCACCAAAGAAGAATTTTGCCACTCGCCCGAAGTGGCCGCCAAACTGGGCCCCTTTGCCCAGCATACTATTGACCATTTGCACAACCACGGCCAATGCCCGCTGGGCGGAATGTGCGGGGAGGCAAACAAATGATTGCCGAATTTTTAAGCTACGGGTTTGTACAGCGCGGGCTGGTGGCCGGGACGCTGGTGGCGGCTTCGTGCGCGCTGCTGGGGGTGTTTTTGGTGCTCAAGCGGCTTTCGTTAATCGGGGACGGGATGAGCCACGTATGCCTGACGGGGGTGGCGGCGGCGTTGTTGCTGTCGGCCAATCCGGTGTACGTATCGGTGCCGGTGGTGGCGGCGGCGTCTTTGGGGATTATGAAACTGACGCAGAAATTTAAAATCTACGGGGACGCCGCAATCGGCATTGTCAGTGCGGCGGGGCTGTCGGTCGGGTTGCTGATTACGGCCTTGGCGGGCGGATTTAATACCGATTTATTGGGGTATTTGTTTGGCAGTATTTTGACCGTTTCCAAAGACGAAGCCGTGCTGTGCGCCCTCTTGCTGGCGGCGGTGCTGGCGGGGCTGTTCTTTTTCTATCGGGATTTGACTTCCGCCTGTTTTGACGAGCCCTTTGCCCGCACGCGCGGCATTGCCGTGCAGGCCGTCAATACGGGGCTGGTGGTCATTACTTCGGTGGCGGTGGTGCTGGCTTTTAAAGTGGTGGGCATTTTCCTTATTTCGGCGCTTCTTATTATTCCGCCCGTGGCGGCGCTGTTGGTTTCGCGCACGTTTAAGCAGGTGCTGTGGCTGGCGGCCTGTTTTGGGGTAGGCAGTGTGTGGGCGGGGGTGTATTTATCTTTTGTGTTTAATATCCCGTCTGGAGCGACCATTATTTTGGTCAACTTGCTGGTGCTGGCGTGCGCGTACGGCTGGGCCCGGATGGGGGGAACTTCCAATGCCCGCTAAAAAAACGGATGTAAATGAGCTGTTAAAAGCGTTAAAAAAATTATACCCCGAGCATATTATTCCGCTTCATCATCAAAATGCCTGGCAGCTGTTGTGCGCGGTCATTTTGTCGGCCCAGTGCACCGACGAACGCGTAAACCAAATTACGCCCGCCTTATTTCAGGCGTTCCCCACGCCGCAGGCCATGGCCCGGGCGGATATCAAAGAGGTGGAAAAATTAATCCACTCGGCGGGTTTTTACCACAGTAAAGCGCTGTCTTTAATAGAAAGTTCCAAACGCATTTGTGACGTATACGGCGGCGAAGTGCCGCAAAATATGAAGGATTTGCTTACCCTTCGCGGCGTAGCGCGCAAAACGGCCAATGTGATGCTGGGCGATTATTTTAAGAAACCCGAAGGCATTGTGGTGGATACGCACATCAAACGCTTATCGTTTCGCCTGGGGCTTACCCGGCAAACCGATCCCGTAAAAGTGGAACAAGATTTGATGAAAGTGATTCCCTACAAGTACTGGGCGTGGTTTGGCATTGCGCTTATTTTGCACGGCCGCCAGGTATGCAACGCGCGCAAGCCGGAATGTTCGCGCTGTACGCTGGCCGGGTTCTGCCCGCGAAAAGGGGTAAAAATATCGGCTTAGCAGGTTTGCTTTTGAAGCGAGGTTAAAGAGAATATGATGAAAAACATTTATTCCTTTTTCCCCTTGGGGAAACACAGCGGATTTACGCTGATAGAGCTGTTAGTTGTTGTTTAAATTATTGGTATTTTGGCGGCCATTGCGCTTCCGCAATATGAAAAAGCCGTGGCCAAAGCGGAGTTCGTGCAGACGCGTGATATTATGTACGAAATTTACCGCGCCCGCCAGTTATATTTAATGGAGGGCGGATCCACCAGCGATCAGGATTTAAACAATTATCCGGACTTGCAACTTCCGGCCGGTGCTACGTTGGGGTGTGTACTGGGCAAAAAAGAAGACGGCAGCTGCGTAAACGGCGACTCTAAAATTATGATGGGCAACAAATCTCTTATTGCTACCGGCACGGCCCATGCCTATAAGTATTATAAAAAAGGGCCGTATTATATTCGGCTTATGCTGCCGGTGCATTGGGCTGGCGAATCGGGATTGGATAAAAAATTCCAAATTAAATGCAATGCTATGGACAATACTGATGAAAAAAGCAAAAACTTATGCAAAATTTTAAGTGGCGGCAAGGAGCCGACCACTTGCAGTTATGTGTCCGGCGATTGCTGGTTGATTGATTAAATTAAAAATCCCGCCTAACGGCGGGATTTTTTGAATTGTTTAGGATTTTCTTCGCAGCAGTGCTTTTAGCAAATACGTAGCCAATTTAAGCGGGTGCTTGCCCGGATTGGGCGCCACTTGAAACAGCGGGTATTTAAGTAAGCCGAGTTTCTTGAGCAGGGGAAAATCGTTCTGGCACACCAGCCCCGTTTCTTTTACCCATTCCCGGTAGGTCTGGTACCACTCGTCAAAATAATAATACTTCCAAAATTTGCGGTGCCCTACCGCGTGTACGATCGCCGCGTGTTTCAGGGCGGAGGCCTTTCTGCGCGCTTCGCAGTTGTAGGCTTCCGGCAAAGCGTCTATCGTCAGGCCAAAGTGCTGGCACATCAGCAGCAAAATCCCCTGATCCGGGAAAACAAGATATTGGGTAATCGCGGCTGTTTTTTGGTAACACCAGTCCGCCAGCGCGTTAAAGTCTTTGGCGGGCAGCTGACGGCTGATGGCCATAATCCCGGCGTTATAGTGGGGGGCATCCATTTTAAAACCGGCGATATCCTGCGTAAAATTCATACGTACGCGCTCATCGTAATACTCGCGACGAAACCCGATTCCGTGCGGAATGTGCTGTACGATATCGGCGATGTCTTCTTGAATTAAAATGTCCGCATCCAGCCACAATACATATTCATAGTGATACAGAAACCGGAAACATTCATAGCGCACGAAGGTCATTTCGCCATAGTCGCGCAGCGCTTTGGGGCGAAGGCCTTCCATATGCGGAAAGTGGTACTCCACAAACCGGCAGGGCGTAATTTGGTTGAGCGCCCGGCGGCAGGCTTCGTCCATATTTTGATAGTAGATGATGACGTCCGCCCGTTCCAACAGGGCTGCACTATGGCGTTTTAAGCCTTTTAGCACCACGCCCAGCGCAAACGTCAGGTTGCCCGTTGCGCCCAGCACAACGGCCGTATTTTTTTTAGAAGAAGAGGGGATAAAGTGGGAATCCATATGGGTTATTGTAGCACAAAAACGCCCCGTTTACACGGGGCGTTTACAATCAGGCGGAAAAATATACTATTTTCCCAACAGCGACAGCAACACACCCGCCGCCACCGCACTGCCGATGACGCCCGCCACATTGGGGCCCATGGCATGCATCAGCAGGTAGTTGTTTTTGTCGTATTCCAAACCGATTTTATTGGAAACGCGCGCCGCCATCGGCACGGCCGATACGCCGGCGGAACCGATAAGCGGGTTGATTTTCGTTTTGCTGAAGCAGTTCATCAGCTTAGCCAGCAACACGCCCGAAGCCGTGGCAATGGAGAAGGCAATAATGCCCAAGAGCAAAATCCCCAGCGTTTCGGTTTTTAAGAACTGGCTGGCCTGCAGTTTGGAACCGACCGACAACCCCAGCAGAATGGTGGTAATGTTGCAGAAGTCGTTCTGCAGGGTTTTGGACAAACGCTCCGCCACGCCGGACTCTTTAATCAGGTTGCCAAACGTCAACGCGCCGATTAAGGGGGCGGCGTCGGGCAGCAGGAACGCGCACAAAAGCAAGAGCACCAGCGGGAACAAGATTTTCTCGCGTTTGGAAACGGGGCGCAGCTGCGTCATTTTGATTTTGCGTTCCGCGTCCGTGGTCAAGAGCTTCATAATGGGCGGCTGGATAATCGGCACCAGCGCCATATACGAATACGCCGCTACGGCAATGGCGCCCAACAACTGGGGCGCGAGGCGGGAGGTTAAGAAGATGGCCGTCGGGCCGTCCGCCCCGCCGATAATGCCGATGGAGGCCGCTTCTTTAAGCCCAAACGCAAAGGGCTGGGCGTCCCCAAAGTGCACGTAGGAAAGCGCAATGGCGCCAATCAGCGTGGCGAAAATGCCAAACTGCGCCGCCCCGCCCAAAAGGGACGTTTTGGGGTTGGCGATCAGCGGGCCGAAGTCCGTCATGGCGCCTACGGACATAAAGATAAACAGCGGGAAAAGCCCCGTCTGAATACCGGCATCGTATACGACGCGCAGAAACCCGCCCGTTTCGGCAATGCCCGCCAGCGGAATGTTGGAAAGCAGCCCGCCAAAGGCAATGGGAATCAGCAACAGCGGTTCAAATTGCTTTTTAATCCCCAGCCACAAGAGGAAACAGCATACCACAATCATCACCAGCTGCTGCCACGTAAGCGCATAAAGCGAGGTGGCGTGCGCTATTTTCGTAAGAGAAGTTAAAATATCCATATGCGGCTCCCCTTATTTAATTTCGGCCAGCGCGTCGCCGGTTTGAACTTGGTCGCCCTGTTTGACCAGGAAATGCACCGTACCGGACGCCGTGGCGGAAACGGCCGTTTCCATTTTCATGGCTTCCAATACTATAATTTCCTGCCCTTCGCTGACGTGTTCCCCGTCTTTTGCGCTCAGGCGCAACACAGCGCCCGGCAGGGGGGATTTCACCGTTCCGCCCGCGCCCGTATTGGCGGCGGGTTTGGCTTCGGCTTTTGCGTCCGAAGCGGCGGTGGACACGTTGTAGCGTTTTCCGTTTACGACGGCGCTGTCCCCGTCAAACACGACTTCGTAGGCTTTCCCGTTGACGGTTACTTTTACCGCACCCGACGAAGCCGCCGCCGCTTTCTTGGCGTCGGCCGCCCAGCGGATGCCGTTTACTTTGGCTTCGCCTTTCAGGTACAAGAGCCCTTTGTCGGCGCAGGTGGCCACGATGAATACGTTTTCTTCCGTTACCGGCAGGCCGGCTTCTTTGAGTTTGGCCTCGGCCACTTTGAGCCCTTTCTTGGGGTCGGCGTCGTTGATTTCAAGCGGCGTTTTCTTGGTGGGGGGCAAGCCCAGCTGCTGGCTGGCTTCTTTGACCACTTCCGGATCTGGTTCCACCGGCGTTTTGCCAAAGTAGCCCAGTACCATTTTGCCGTAGCCGGGGGTAATTTTTTTCCAGGGGCCAAACATTACGTTGCTGTAGGCCTGCTGGAAGTAGAACTGGGAAACCGGCGTAACGGACGTGCCGAATCCGCCGAGTTTGACGCATTCGCCCATGGCTTTTACCACTTCGGGGAATTTGTCAAAGGTGCCGTTGTCGCGCATCATTTGGGTGTTGGCCGTCAGCGCGCCGCCGGGCAGCGGAGAGAAGGGAATAATCGGGTTGACCGCCGTGGCCTCGGGCGGCAGGAAGTATTTGCTCATGCAGTCTTGAAACACGTTTTCGGCTTCCTGGATTTTCTTGGGGTCAATGTCCAAGGTGTATTCCGTGCCGCGCAGCGCGTGCCACATGGTTAAAATGTCGGGCTGGCAGGTGCCGCCGGATACGGGCTGCATGGAAAGATCCAGCTGGTCGGCCCCGGCGTGGATGGCTTCCAAACAGCAGGCGATGGAGTTGCCCGCCGTTTCGTGCGTGTGGAACACAATTTTGGTGCCTTTGGGCAGCAGGCGGCGCGCCATGGCAATGGTTTTGCCGACGGTGGCCGGCGTGGAAGTGCCGGAGGCGTCTTTAAAGCAGACGGAGTCAAACGGAACGCCGGAGTCTAAAATTTGGCGCAGGATTTTTTCGTAGAAAACTTCGGTGTGGATTTGGCCCGTGGGATCCCAGCCCGGTGCCAAGGACATCATGCTCACGCACACTTCGTGTTTGAGGCCGGCGTCGTGAATGCACTGGCCGGAATAGATCAGGTTGTTTACGTCGTTTAACGCGTCAAAGTTGCGGATGGTGGTGGTGCCGTGTTTTTTAAACAGTTGGGCGTGGGCTTTGATCACGTCCGAGGGCTGGCTGTCCAACCCCACCACGTTTACGCCGCGGGCCAAGGTTTGCAGGTTGGCGTCCGGCCCGGCGGTTTTGCGGAAGGTGTCCATCATATCAAAAGCGTTTTCGTTGCAGTAGAAAAACAACGCCTGGAAGCGGGCCCCGCCGCCAAATTCCATGTGGTTAATTCCCGCATGGCGGGCGGCTTCTACCGCCGGCATAAAGTCTTTGGTCAGTACGCGCGCGCCGTAGACGGACTGAAAGCCGTCGCGAAACGCGGTCAGCATAAAATTAATTTTTTTCATATTGGTTCCCCCGGTTTATTTTCCTTGAAATCTTCTGGCGGCGGCCACGGCCACTGCAATTAGTGCGTTGTCTTCGGCGCCGGGTACGGTTTGCGGAAAATACTTTTCCATCGCCTCTACCAGCTTGCCCAACACTTTCATGATTCCGACCATTATAATCAGAAACACGAAAACGACCAACATTCCGATAATGGTAATGTTGACGGATTGCATCATCAGATTATCTGCACTCATACAATCAGGTCTCCTATGTATATTTCTTCCGGGCCGTCGGCGGTGTTCAACAGAAGCGTCCCGCGCGAAGATACGTCCCGCACTGTTCCACAAAGGGGTTTTTCGCCGTTTTTAACGGTGATTTCTTTGCCGATGAAGGGAAATCTTGCCCGGTACGGCTCGCAAATGGCGGCAAATCCGCGGGCTTGCACCGCCGGATAGTCCTGCCAAAAATAGTCCATAATCTCGCCCAGCAAGGTTTGCTTGTCCGCCTGCACGCCCAGCAGATAGAGCGAGGTGGCCGGCTGTCCCACGTCCGGCATGGTTTTTTGCCCCACGTTTACGCCCGTGCCGATAATCATTCCTTCCAATTTCCCGCCGCAGAGCACGCCTTCGCTTAAAATGCCGCACAGTTTTTTGCCGTCGGCCAGCACGTCGTTGGGCCATTTGAGATATGTTTTAGGGTAGCGTTTTTCAATTGCGCGGCAGAGGCTAAGGCCCATCAGCTGCGTAAAATTGGGCCAAAAATCGGTTTGCTCGGGCTTGATTAATACGGAGAAATAGAGCCCGCCTTCCTGCGATACCCATTTGCGGTTAAAACGGCCGCGGCCGGCGGTTTGTTTGTCCGCCGTTACAATAAATCCGTGCGGCAGTTGGGCGCAGTGTTCTTTGAGGTAATTATTGGTGGAATCTATTTCCTTAAAATGCACGCTGGAGCTCATATCCCCATTGTAACAAATAAAAAGAGGAGCGGGCTGGATTTTCTGGCATCCAAAAAGAAGAAAAAAGTTTTAAAAGAGACGCAGAAGAAAACAGACGGGGAAAAGGCTTTTTTCTATACTCTTTTTGGAAATGAGGCGTCGCTTTAAATTTCCGGGCATTTGGCGCGGGCGGCAGCAAACAAGATGGCCGCCGTCATGCTTTGGGCGTTGGCTTTGTTTTTGCCGGCAATGTCAAACGCGGTGCCGTGCGTAGGGGAGGTGCGCAAAAACTTCAGCCCGGCCGTTACGTGCACAATCGGCTCGCGCGCGGCCAGTTTAAGGCCCAAAAGCGCCTGGTCGTGATACATGCACAACAGCCCGTCGTATTTCCCGTGGGCGTGGGCCGCCCAAATGCTGTCTGCGGGAAAGGGGCCTTCGGCGCAAATTCCTTTGCGGCGCATGGCCCGGATGACGGGTTCAATGACGGAATGTTCTTCGGTGCCGAATTTGCCGTTGTCGCCGGCGTGCGGATTAAGCGCGCAAAACGCAATGTGCGGGTGCTTGACGCCCAAGCGTTGCAAAGCCTGTGCAAAGTGCCGGGCGGCCTGAGAAACGCGCGATCGCGTGAGAATATGGGGCAAATCGGAAATGGCAAAATGCTCGCTGACCAGCGCACAGCGGATGGGCCCGCTGACAAACATCATCAGCCCCTCTTTTCCCGCCCGTTCGCGCAGCAGTTCGGTGTGGCCCACATACGGGATATGCGCCAACGACCAGCTTTGTTTGGAAATGGGAGCCGTTACCAACGGGCAGTGGGTGCGAAGGGCCAGCTTGCACGCGAGTTCTACGGATTTAAAGGAAGAAAGCCCGCCGGCTTCGGTGGGGCCGTGGGGCGCGTCCTGCAGGCATTCGCAGGTGTCCATACTAATAAGCCGCGCCAGCCGGTCAGAAAATCCGGCGCGGAAAAGCGAACACGGCTCTCCGATGACAATCGGAGAGCAGGCGTGTTGTACTAACGGGCTTTTTAAAGCTTTAACGGTTACTTCCGGGCCGATCCCCAACGGGTCGCCCGCGGTTATAAATACAACGGGTTTCATGAATTGTCCGAATCTAATTAAACTCAAAAGGGAGGTGAGGAACCGTTTTGCCTTTTAGGTTTAGAAACGAATGGACAGACTCCGTTTTATTTTTTGCTGTCTTCTTTAGCCGTTTTGGCGTCCGCTTTGGCGTCTTTGGCGGCGGATTTCTCCGGGGCCGCTTTGGCGTCGGCGGCTTGGTCTTGCAGCAGGGCGTCCGATTCAAATTCAATGGTTACTTTGACGTCGGCCTTGTTGTAGAGCTCTTCAATATATTGGGCCATCGCCAGCTGTACGCGCTGCTGGGCCAAGTATTGGGCTAAATCTTTGGCAATGTCTTCGTAGGAAATCGATCTTTCTGCGCGTTTTTCTTTAATTTTAATAATGTGAAATCCCACATCGCTTTTAATCGGATCGCTTACTTTGCCTACGGCGAGCGAAAACGCTTTTTCGTCAATGGCTTTGGGCGCTACACCTTTGAGCAAAATCATATCTCCGCCGCTGGCCAGGGCGTTTTTGTCTTCGGTATATTTTTTGACCGCTTCCGAGAAATCCATTCCGTTGTCAATTTCTTTTTTGATTTGTTTGGCCAATTCTTCTTTTTTCTTGACGTCGGCCGGTTTCATATCTTTGGTAACGGCCAGATAAATGTGCCCGATGCGCACTTGTTCGCCCGTCAGCTGTTTGAGTTTGGCGGCGATTGCTTGTGCTTCTTTAAGGCGGGCCGGATCTTCTTTTTCCAGTTCTTTTATCTTTTTGGTTTTATTTTTCATGACGGCTTCCACGTCGTCATACAGCGCTTTGGCGTCGGCCTCTTCCACGGGTTTGACGGTGGCTTTGAGCTTTTCTTCCATCAGTTTGCGCACGGCCACATCTTGGGAAAGCTTTTTGGTGTAGGTTTTCAGGCTCATGCCCTGTTTTTTAAGGGCTTCGGTAAAGCGTTTGTCGGCCCCTTTGGGATCGGGCTTGCCGGTGGTTTCATCCACGATAAACCGGCTCTTGATTTCGTTCAACCCGGCGTCCACCTCGGAATCTTTTACTTGGATTTTTTCTTCCTCCGCGGCCTGATACAAAAGTTCTTTGGAAATCAGTTCTTTAAGCACTTCCCGCCCTAAAATATCTTTGGCGTAGGGCTGCTGCAAAAATTGCGGGGCAGCCAGTTCATATTGTTCGATGACGCCGTCCAGATACGTGTCATACTCGGAGGAGAGAATCGGGCGTCCGTTCACCGTGGCAACGGAAGATTCCATTACCTTGGCCTGCCCGTTTACCCCTAACGCCGCCAGCAAGACGGCTAAAAACAGTTTATTCGCTTTTTTCATATATCACAACCTCGTACTTGTTTTTAAGAGCATCCAAAATTTTATCCAACTTTTTATTTTCCAACACTTCGCGGATGCGCGGCTCGGCCGCTTTGCGCGAAAGGCGTTTCTCGCCTGTTTTCTTTATTATATGAAATCCCTGCGCCGTTTTGAAAAAACCTTGCACGCTGTTGGTGGGGGAGTTGGCGGCGATGACCTCAATGTCCGGCAGGTATTCCCCCGGCATAAACGAAAGTTTGCGCAGCGCATCCGGCGCACAGCTGTATTGGCGTTCCAGTTCGTTCCAGCGGCGGGGGGAGGCCTTGAGCGCCCGCAGCACTTGGTCGGCGGTTTGGGCATTGTCGATGATGATTTGCTGAATGGTCATTTCATACGGGTATTTGTCGTAGTAGGCGTCTATTTCTTCGTCCGTTACGGCCGTGTCGCCTTTTTCTTTAAGCTCGTCATACCACAGTTGCTCCAGCGTTTGCTCGCCGAATTGGCGGTAAATGTCGGCCAGTTGGGCGCGCTTGTCTTCCATAATGGAAAGGTACACGTCCGACTGATCCAGCTGTTCGTCTTTGGCGGCGGCGGCAATCAGTTTTTCGCGCGTAATAATCTGCAGCAAATTCTGGCGGCCGATAGGCGTTTTGGCGAAGGCGCGGTCATCCTCTGAAAGCAGCGCCGTACGGGCGGCAATGTCTTCTTCCGTGATGGTTTCGCGCCCCACGCGGGCGGCGGCATCGTCCGGGATGGTGTCGGCGGCTTTTTTGCAGCCCCAGACCGCTAGGCATAAAACGGCGATAAGCAAACATCTTTTCATATGCATATACTATATCATTTTTGCGGTTTTAAAATTTGTTCAAAAAATAAAAGAACTTCCCGGGCAAAAGCCACCGGGTCTTTGCCGGCGGGCGCCGTAAGGCGCAGGCCGTCTCCGTTTTTGGATTTTACAAATTCCACCCGGTCGGCCCCGAAGCGGTTGAATAATTCGCCGGGCAGGGTGGGCGGCATTTTAAAGCGGCGCGTAAACAACAGTTCCAACTGGCCGTCCAGCCAGTCCACATGGTAAATTTCCAACGCGCCCGCCCGGGCCGACATCCGAAACAGCTCCGCCAAGTGCACGACTTCCGGCGGCAGCGGGCCGCTTAAATCTTTTAATTTGGCCAGCAGCGCTTGCGTTTTGGTTTCGTCCGCGCTCATGAGTTCTTTGTAATAGCGCAGGCGGTCGGCGTCGTCCGGGATATAATCCGGCGGAATATAAGCCGCTACTGGCAAATTGACTTTGGCATGCAGGTTGCGCTCCACCCGCTCGCCTTTTAATTTTTTTACTTCCGCGGCCACCAAATCGCAGTACAGGCTCAGCCCCACTTCGTTTACGTAGCCGTGCTGTTTGACGCCCAGCAAATCGCCCGCCCCGCGGATTTCCATATCGCGAAGCGCCAGGCGGAAGCCGCTGCCCAGTTCGCCAAATTCCATAAGCGCGGCCAAGCGTTTGCGGGCCTCTTCGGTGGGGTCTTTTTCTTCTTTGGGTTTCCAGTACACGGCGGCCAAATCGGCAAAATTGTCCTGCGGTTCTTCTTTGTTTTTAAACAGCCAATCCGGGTGGAATAGATAGCAATACGCTTTGGTGCTGCCGCGGCCGATGCGCCCGCGCAGCTGGTAGAGCTGGGCCAGACCGAAGTTCTGGGCGTTTTCTACAATTAAGGTGTTGGCGTTGGTGATGTCGATGCCGGATTCTATAATGGTGGAGGCCAGCAGGATATCGTATTTTCCGTTATTAAAATCCCACAGCGTTTGTTCCAGTTCCTTTTCGTCCATTTGGCCGTGCGCCATGCAAATGCGCGCCTGCGGAACCAGTTTCTTTAAAAACAAATAGCGCGACTGCATGCTCTGCACGCTGTTGTAGACATAGTACACCTGCCCGCCGCGGGCCAGTTCCTGGTTGATGGCGGCGGCGGCGAGGTCGTTGTTCCAAGCGGTAACGACGGTTTTAATGGGGGTGCGGCCGCGGGGGGGCGTGTCAATGAGCGAAATATCGCGCAGGGACGAGAGCGACTGGTTGAGCGTGCGCGGAATGGGGGTGGCGCTTAAGAGCAGGGAATGCACGCCGGTGAGCTTGGAGCGGATTTTTTCTTTCTGCTTGACGCCGAAGCGGTGCTCTTCGTCTATAATCACCAGGCCTAAGTCGTGAAATTCAATGTCTTTGCTCATCAGCCGGTGGGTGCCGATGATGATGTCGCACACGCCGCTTTTAAGTTCCGCAATGACGGCTTTTTGTTCTTTGGGCGTTTGAAACCGGCACAGCATCCGCACATTGACGGGAAAACCAGCCATGCGTTTGGAAAACGTTTTATAATGTTGGTCGGCCAAAATGGTGGTGGGCACCAGCACCATCACTTGTTTGCCGGAAAGCGCCACTTTTAAGGCGGCCCGCATGGCTACTTCCGTTTTGCCAAAGCCCACGTCTCCCACCAGTACCCTGTCCATGGGTTTGGGCAGATCCAAATCGTGCAGCGTATCCCGGATGGCCTGCTCCTGCCCGGGGGTCAGCACGTAAGGGAACGAATCGGCAAATTCCTGTTCAATGCGCGGGTCTCCGGGCACTTCGGGCGCCGGCGTGGCTTGGCGGAGAGCCTCCAAATGCAAAATTTCTTTGGCGGCTTTTTGGGCTTCTTCTTTGACCCGTTTTTTGACGTCTTTCCACGCCACGCCGCCCAAAGCCGACAGCGCCGGCCGCTTGCCGCCGGCTCCGATATATTTTTGCACTTTTTTAAAGTCGTACATCGGCACATACAGGCGGCTGCCCCGCCGGTATTCAATGACCAGGCAGTCGGTGGGGTTTTCTTCTTTGTCCAACACTTCCAGCCCCAAATAACGGCCGATGCCGTGCTCCTGGTGGACGACATAATCCCCCGCCTGCAATTCTTTAAACCGCACGCGCTTGGCGCCTTCCACGTCAAAACGCTTCAGTACGCGCGAGGTGTTGTAGCGGCGGTCTAAGATTTCGTTGGACGTAATCAGCGCAAAATGATCTTCGGGGCTGTAGAACCCCTGCGTCAGCGGAGAGATTTTAAAAACGGCTTTTTTCAGGTGCGGGTAATCGGCCGTCAGTTCGGTCATGCGGTCTAATTCCCCGCGGTTTAAACAGCAAATGGTAACCGTCATGGAGCGCTCCTGCAGGGAAGCCACCTCGTGCTCCAGCAGTTCCATATTGGCGTTGAAGGCAATGTTGGATTTCAACCCGCAGTCGGTAGCGTCGGCCGAGGGCAAAAGGGTGGTAACGGCGCAGCCGGGATAGTCCGCCAGCGGGAACTCTTTGTCCGGCTCGTCAAATATAAAGGTGTAGCCCGGGGTATAATCGGCCAAGGTGGCGGGCGTTTGGCTAAACGCCAGCGGAATGACGACGGCTTCGTCTACGTGTTCTTTGGTGTTTTGGGTATCCAGGTCAAACGCGCTGATGACGTCTACGCGGTTGCCGGCAAAATACAGGCGCAGCGGTTCCGGGCGGTTTAGGCAAAAAATGTCCACCACGCTGCCGCGTGCGGCGTATTGGCCGGGGGTTTCGGCGTAGTCCTCGCGGGTGTAGCCGGCGGCTTGCAAGTTATCCAGCAGTTCCTGGCGGCGTAGCGTATCGCCGCGGCGGACGGTGAAAAGACGCGCTTTAAATTCCTGCGGGCTGGGCAGCGGCAGAGAAAGCGCTTCATACGAGGCGCTTAAAACGCGCGGGCCGGACGCGGGGGAAAGCAAATCGTACAGGGCGTCCATGCGGCCGGTGTCGGTATCGGGCAGGTGGAACACTTGTGCGCCGCGGGGGGCAAATTCGTGGGCGGCGTTGTCAAAATCGTCGGTATCCGAGGAAGTAACAAAAAGGGCGTTTTGGTTGCGGTTGAGGTATTTTTGGCAGACAAAGTACGCCTTTGCGGCGCCGTTTGGCAGGCCGTAGTAACGGGAGGGAAACGTCTGCTTTTTGTCTGTCATACGTCCAACTTTTTATCCGCCGCCAAAGGGCTTAAAAGCTTTGCGGTTCGGTGCCGGCGATAAACGCTTCCAAAAATTTGTTGCGCTCCGTAGGCATGGCCAGCTTGCCCGTGGTCGGGTTGATGTAGGCAAAGGAAATGCCTTCCGGAACGGCAAAATCGTCGTTGGGTTCGTCTTTTAAAATTTCCTGCATAATAGCCGTCCACCAGCGGGCGGTGGTGCTGCCGGTAAAGCGGGCGCCTTTTTCGTGGGAAGCGTCGTCGTCATACCCCATCCACGCGGCGGCCGCGGTGTGCGGCGTCATCCCGACGAACCACATATCGCGGTGGCTTTGCGTGGTGCCCGTTTTGCCGGCGATATTTCTTCCCAAACGGGATACGTACGCGCCGCTTCCGCGCTGGACGACGCCCTTCATCATATTAATTAACAAATAAGAATCCTGCGGCGAGAAAGCCGCCTCTTCCACCGGCACATGCTGTTCCAAAATGCGCCCGTTGGCGTCTTCCACGCGTTCAATATAATAGTTGTCGGTGTGAATGCCGCCGTTGGCAAAAGTGGTCAGCGCGGCCAGATGTTCATCCATCGCCACCACGCTTACGCCCAACGCCAAGGCCGGCACCCGCGGCAGGGCCGAAGTAATGCCCGCTTTGCGCGCTACGCGCACCACGGCCGGCACGCCGATGGCGTCAATTAAGTTGACGGCCACTAAGTTTTTGGATTTTTCCAGCCCTTTGCGCAGCGTAATCCATCCTTCGTTGCGCCCGCCGTAGTTTTGCGGCACCCAGACGCTGAAATCTTTGCTGGCGATAAAGGATTGTTTGGCCAAATCCAAGGAATACAAATCCGAATTTTCATCAAAGGTGCGCCAGTTGCGCCCGTCGTAGTAGAACATGGTGGGCAGGTCTTTTACCAAGGTGGCCGGTGTGTAGCCTTTTTGCAAGGCGGCCATCCAGACGTACGGTTTAAACGAAGAACCCGGCTGGCGTTTGGCTTGGGTGGCGCGGTTGAATTTGCTTTCGTCAAAGCCGCGTCCGCCCACCAGCACGCGCACGGCGCCGGTTTTGACGTCGCGCACCATAAATGCGCCCTGCAGGCGGGGATATTCGGCCTTGGGGTCGGTGGGTTCCTCCTCCTGTGCGGCGGTTTCTTCCGTGTCGGCCTCGGTATCGTTGGGGTCTATTTCAATTCCCAGCCCTTTGGCTACCTGTTCGTCGTATTGCTGCAGGTATTCGTTCATGATTTTTTCGGCCGCGGCCTGTTGGTCAATATCCACGGTGGTGTAAATGCTCAAACCCGCTTTCCATAAGACGTCCATGCCGTATTTGGGCTCCAGAATGCGGCGGATGTGTTCAATAAAGTATTGGCCGGGGGCGTCTTCAGGCACGGGCGGTTTTTCGGGCAGGGGTTCCTGCTTGGCGGCTTCCAGTTCGTCTTTGGTAATGTAATTTTGCTGGTACATCACGTCCAGCACCAAATTGCGGCGCTGGCGGGCCAAGTCGGGGTTGGCAAACGGATTGTAGCGGCCCGGAGCGGGAATCAGCCCCACGATAAGGGCCGCTTCGCCGGTGGTCAGTTCGGAAAGTTCTTTGTCAAAGTATTTCTTGGCCGCCGCTTTTACCCCGTAGGCGCCGCTTCCCAGGTAAATTTGGTTTAAATACATTTGCAAAATTTCGCGTTTGCTGAATTGATGTTCAATTTGAATGGCCAAAATAATTTCGCGGATTTTGCGGATAATCTTTTTTTCCTGCGTAAGAAATACGCCGCGGGAAAGCTGCTGGGTAAGGGTGGAGGCACCTTGTTTGGCCTGCCCGGTTAAGATATCGTGCATCAACGCGCGCAAAATGCCTTTTACGGAAAAACCCGGGTGGGAGAAGAAATCGCGGTCTTCCATCGCCACCACGGCGTTTTGCAGATCCACCGGAATGTCTTCCAGCGGCACCATGCTGCGTTTTTCAATGGAAAATTCGTGGATGAGTTTGTTGTTTCGGTCAAACACTTTGGTCGTGAGGGAAGGGGTATATTCTTCCATTTCATAGACCGGCGGCAGACCCGAAAAAATATAGCGCATAAAAACGGCGCATAAAATAATCAGTACAAACAGCCCCGCCAGCGCGGAGAAGATAAAGGGTTTGGACGTAATGAGTTTTTGAAAGCGTTTATACATACACTAAATTATATCAAAAATACCCGCTGATAACTGCTTGTTCCGGGCGGCGTGTGGGTAGTAAAAAAGGGTAAAACTATTGTAAAATAGCAGTTAGGATGTATTAGAGGCTGCTTATGACTAAAAAACGAATTTCCCAATCTAAGGGAGAACGTTGTCGCGTTTTCTCCTGTCCTCAACATAAACAACAGCCGGCCCCGCAAGAAGCGGCACAGGGGCTGCTGGGGGCGTTGGCTCCCGAAGATTTAAAATCCATTCAAAAGCACGGCGTGGAAGGCTACGACGTGGTGGCGGTGGTGGACGCTCATACCCGGCAGGCCACGGTGGTCAGCAACATTTCCGGCCGGCTTTCTCTCGCGGATATTACTGATAATTTAACAGCCTATTCCCGCCCGCTTAAACAGGCGCTGGAAGGCCATATTCAGCATTATGAATGGGGGCTTGAAAAAGCCGGCAAACATTGTTTTTACCAAACCACGCTCATCCCGCTTAGCGGGGAGAATAACCAAATTGACCGGATTCTTTTCCTGACGCGTGATATAACCTATTGGGGCGGCGTGTACCGCGGCGGAGAAATGCTGCGGGAAGGCTCGGCCCCGCGGACGTTTTCCCAGATTTTGCTGGCCGCACGGGAAACGGAGAAAAAGGAAATTTCCAAAGCGCTGCATGATGAAATCGGCTCGGCCGTGGTGATTTTAACGGCTTTGCTTAGCCTGGTAAAAGCCAGCGTAAAAGAGGGCAACCGCAAACAGGCCTTGGAAGATATCGCCAAATTGGACGCGCAGATTAAAAACAGCGTAGACCGGGTGAAAAATATCATCGTGTCCCTGCGTCCGCCCAGCCTGGAGAACGACGGTGCGCTGGGAGGCTCGGTGCAGGAACTGTTGGAAAATATCAGCGGGTATGTGCATATTCCCTATACGTTTGACTATGATCCGGCCACCAAGGAAAACGGCATTTCCGACAGTGTAAAAATTTTGCTCTACCGCATTGTGCAAGAAGCGCTAAACAACATCGTCAAACACGCCCGCGCCAGCAAAATTTATGTGCTGCTGGCCCGGCAGGGCGATCAAATCCGCCTGGTGGTGGAAGACGACGGCATTGGTTTTAAGCCGGTAAAGCAGCGCTCTATCCGCAAAGTAGGGCTTCTGGCCATGCAGGACAGTGTACGCCTGCTGGGCGGGACGATATCCATCAAAAGTACGCCGGGAAAAGGAACCCGTATCGAGGTCGCGTGCCCGTGCGTGGTGTATGGGGGAAACGAATGAAGAAAAAAATTGTATTAGCTGATGATCATGCCATCGTTCGCAACGGAGTACGGGCGGTGTTGGAAAATTTGGGCAAAGATATGGAAATCGTAGCCGAAATTTCCAACGGGAAAGATTTGGTGGAGTACGCCCAAAAACACAAGGCCGACGTGTACGTGGTGGACATTTCCATGCCGCTTTTAAACGGCATTGAAGCCACGGAGCGGATTGTCAAGCACGACCCGCAGGCCAAAGTCGTTATTTTAAGCATGTATGACGACCGCGTATCGGTGGAGAAATCCCTCAAGGCGGGGGCCAAAGGATTTATCGTAAAAGTTTCCACCGCAGACGAAATTGTGGACGCCATTGAAGAAGTGGCCGCCGGCCGGTTTTATTTGTGCAGCAAAGTATCCAAATACATCGTGCAGGGTTTTTTGGGCAAAACTTCTTCCCGCAAGCGCGACGCCACCGGCCTGACCCCCAAGGAAAAAGAAGTGCTGCAGCTGATTGCCGAAGGCTACAGCAGCAAACAAATTGCCAAATCGTTTAATTTGTCGTTAAACACGATTCACGTGCACCGCAATAACATTATGAAAAAGCTTGGCATCCATAAACAGGCCGAGCTGGTGCGCTATGCAATTAAAGAGGGCATTGCCCAGTTATAAAAAGGACTCGTATGCGTATTATTGCCGGAACCGCCCGCGGGCGGCGAATCTTTTCCGTTTCTAAAAATCTGCCCGTAAAACCCATTTCCGACCGGATCAAACAATCCCTGTTTGATATTTTGCGCCCGCGCATCACGGGGGCGATCATGCTGGATTTGTTTGCCGGGACGGGGAACGTGTCGCTGGAAGCCTTGTCGCGCGGGGCGCAAAAAACCGTGATGGTAGACCGGGAACCTGCGTGCATTAAAAACATCCACCGCAATTTGGAACACCTGGGCTTTGCAGACCGCGCCAAAGTGCTCCGCGGCGACGTATTAAAACCGCTGGACTGGCTGCTGCCCTACAGCGACAACGAAGGCTACGACATCATTTTTATGGGCCCGCCCTACCGCGACATCAACAACAAAATGTTGGCGTTTTCCCAGCCGGCTTTGGCCAACGTGGCTTCGGCGCGGCTGTTGGCGCCCAACGGGATTATCGTTTTGCAAACCCACAAAACCGAAGAATTTGACGTGCCGCAGGGGCTGGAAATCTACCGCGTGGAAAAATACGGAGACACGCTGGTGCATTTCCTGCGTGCGGCGCAGCCCTTAAAAGAGGACAGCCATGTATAGCGACGTATACGAACTGAACTATTCCAAAATCAAGACCTATTTGGAATGTCCGGTCTTGTATAAGCTGAAGTATATAGAAGGCAAACGCGAAGGGCTGGTGCCGGCGTCTTCGCTGGGGGTGTCCATTCACCGCGCGCTGGAAGAATACCACCGCAGCAGCAACGATCCTTCCGAACTGCTTTCTTATTATGACGATTGCTGGCTGGGCGCCGGATACGCCAGCGCCGGCGAGCAGATGGAGTGGTATTTAAAAGGCAAAAAAATGCTGGAGACGTACGCTCAAGCCGAATACGAACGCAAAACCACGGTAGACAGCACCGAACGCGAATTTATTTTTCAGGAAGGGCAATGGACGCTGCGCGGCAAAATTGACCGCATTGACAAGCATCCCGACGGGTCTTGGGAAGTGATTGACTACAAAACCGGAACGGATGTGGATTTGTCCCTGCCGGTGACGGACTCCCTGCAGCTGGGCATTTATGCCGTGGGAGCGCGCCGCGCGTGGAATATGCAAAAAGGGATAGCCACCTTTTATTTTGTGGCGTTTAACCAAAAAATGAGCGCCCCGTTTGAGGCGTTTGACGAAGCCAAAATTTTGGATACGTTTATTGACATCGGCAAAAAAATAGAAGTAAACGACTTTGAACCGAATTTGCAGCATTGTGCCTCCTGCCCGTTTCAAACGCGCTGTGAGCACTCCTGCGTAAAGCCGGAAAAAGCCGAATAACTTTTTTATTGCCAAGCCCCCGCCTTTCGGGGCGGGGTTTCTTATTTATGGGGAACAAATGAAAGATTTAATTAAACAGGCCAAGCGCATTGTCATCAAATTCGGAACCAATGCCTTAACGACCGAAAGCGGAGATTTGGCATTGTCGAGGCTGTATTCTTTTATAGAGGATATTGCCGCCCTGCACGCCCAGGGGAAAGAAATTTTGGTGGTTACTTCCGGTGCGGTGGGGCTGGGCAAAAAACGTTTGGGGCTTACAAGCGCCCCCGACGTGCTGGCTTTAAAACAAGCCTGCGCGGCGGTGGGGCAAATCAGCCTGATGAAATTTTACGAAGACGGTTTTAAACAGTTGGGGCTGGTGGCGGCGCAGGTACTTTTGACGGAGGACGATTTTTCCCACCGCAGCCGCTATTTAAGCCTGCGCGATACGTTAAACCGCCTGCTGGAGCTGGGGTGCATTCCCGTCATTAACCAAAACGATACCGTCTCCACCAACGAACTGCGCGGCTACAAAGAAAAAGGAATTAAAGTCTGCTTTGGCGACAACGACAAACTTTCCGCCCTGGTGGCCAGCGGCATGGATGCCGATTTGCTGTGTGTGATGAGCGACGTGGACGGCCTGTACAGCGGCGACCCGCGCAAAGACAAAAACGCCAAACGCATTGACGTGGTCAAAGGCGTTACGCCCGAGATAGAGTCCTTGGGTTTTTGCGCTTCTTCCCGCGGGCGCGGCGGAATGAAAACCAAGCTGGAAGCCGCCAAAGTGGTTACGCGCTCGGGTGCGGCCATGGTGATTGCCTACGGCAAACGGCCGGGGGCGGTGTCTGCCGTGTTCGGGCCGGATTTTGCGGGCACGCTTTTTCTGCCGGTGGAAGATTTGCCCGGCAAAAAATTATGGCTGGCGTATGCCACCAATGTGGCGGGCGGCGTAACCGTCAATGCGGGCGCCAAAAAAGCGCTGTGCCAGAAAGGATCTTCTCTGCTGCCGGCGGGCATTGTGGCCGTGGGCGGCGAATTTGAAGCGGGGGACGCCATTTCCATTTTGGACGAACACGGTGTGGAGTTTGCCCGAGGCCTGGCCAACTATTCCGATAAGGAATGCCGCAAAATTGCGGGCTGCCGCTCGGAAGAAATCGCCAAGAAAATCGGCTATAAAAACTACGACGAAGCCGTCCACCGCGATAACATTGTTTTACTGTGAGGAAATTATGACCGTAGCCCAACAAGCGGCCCGCGCCAAAGAAGCTTCTTACGTCTTGGCCGCCCTGCCGCCCGAAACCAAAGACCGCGCGTTAAACGCCATGGCGTGCGCCCTGCGCGTGCACGCCGATGAAATTTTAGCCGCCAACCGGCTGGACTTGCAGCAAGCCCGGCTGGCCGTGGAAGCGGGCCACATGAAACCTGCGCTTTATGAACGGCTGAAATTGACGCGGGAAAAATTAGAAACCGTCATCAAAGGCGTGGAAGAACTGGTGGAACTGCCCGACCCGGTCGGGCGCGTGCTGGCGGCCACGGAACTGGACGAAGGCTTAAGCCTCTATAAGATTTCCTGCCCCATTGGCCTTATTGGCGTTATTTTTGAAGCCCGCCCCGACGTGGTGCCGCAAATTGCGGCGCTGGCGGTAAAATCGGGCAATGCCGTGATGTTAAAAGGCGGCAGCGAGGCCGCCCACACCAACGACGCCCTGGCCAGCACGCTTCAAACGGCGCTTGCTTCCGTGCCCGGCTATCCAGCGCAGGCGCTGCAGCTGATCCACACGCGGGAAGAATCCGCCGAGATGCTGGCCTTAGACCAATACTTTGATTTAATCATTCCGCGCGGCGGCAACGGGCTGATTGCCTATGTAAAAGCAAACACCAAAATCCCCGTACTGGGCCATGCGGACGGCGTATGCCATATTTATGTGGCGGCGTCGGCCGATTTGGAAATGGCCTGCCGCATTTGCGTGGACGCCAAAACGCAGTATCCTTCGGCCTGCAACGCGGTGGAAACGCTTTTGCTGGATGAGCGGTGGCCGGAGAAAAATAAGAAAGCGTTATTGGAAACTTTATTAAAAAACGGCGTATCGCTTTTTGGCGGTGCGGATATTGCGGCGTTGGCCCGGGTATCGGGCCCGGTAACGGACTGGCATACCGAATACGGTGAGAAAAAGCTCTCCGTCAAGCAGGTTAAAAATTTGCTGGAAGCCATTTCGCACATCAACCGTTTCGGCTCGCACCATACCGACTGTATTTTAACGGCCGAACACGAAGAAGCGCAAATCTTTATGGACTTGGTAGATTCCGCCGGCGTTTATCACAACGCCTCTACCCGCTTTGCCGACGGCTACCGCTACGGCTTCGGGGCGGAAGTCGGCATCAGCACGGGCAAAACCCATGCCCGCGGCCCGGTGGGGCTGGAAGGGCTGACGATTTATAAATATAAGCTGTACGGAAACGGCCAAGTCGTGGCCGATTACGTGGGTGCCAACGCCAAGCCGTTTACGCACAAAAAAATAGGGAGCAAACAATGAAACTGGGGTTTATCGGCGCCGGCGAAATGGGCGGCGCTATAATTAGAGGATTACTGAAAAGCGGCTGGCCGAAAGCCGATATTTTGGTATCGGTTTCTTCGCAGGCTTCGGCCGCGCGCTGGCGGGAGCAATACGGCCTTGCCGCCGGCACGGATAACCGCCAAACGGCTCAGCAGGCCGATGTGGTGCTGCTTGCCGTTAAGCCCGGCGTTGTGCCGCAAGTATTGGCGGAAATTCAAATGCTTTCGCCAAAACCGGTGGTGTGTATGGCCTTGGGGTGGACGCTTGAAAAGTTGCAGGCCGCCTTGCCCGGCTGGCCCGTGGTGCGCATTATGCCCAACACGCCGCTTGCGCTGGGGGAAGGGGTAACGCTGTTTGCTTTTGGCAAATGGGTGGGTGCCCGCCAGCGGCAAGACATAGAGGCCATTTTTGCCCGCTTAGGCCAAACGGTGGAACTGGCGGAGCAGTTGTTTGACGCGGGGACGGCCGTATCGGGCTCGGGCCCGGCGTTTGTGTATGCTTTTATTGACGCGCTGGCGCAGGCGGGCGCCACCCAAGGGCTTGAAGCCAAGCAGGCGGCGGAACTGGCGGTGCAAACCGTATTGGGCGCGGCCCAAATGGTGAAGGCGGAAAAAATTGCGCCGGCGCAACTGGCGCAAAAAGTAGCCACGCCCGGCGGCTGTACGGCGGCGGGAATGGAGGCCTTGCAGGCGGCGGGGCTGAAAGAAGCGTTGCAAAGCGCCGTTGCCGCGACGGTGCAAAAAGCCCAGGAAGCGGCCGGCAAATAAACCCGTTAAAAAATTAAAACCGGAACAGAAAAGTCTGTTCCGGTTTTTTGTGGGCGGTTTAAATTATTTACAAAAATAAAATACGATAATAGCCGCGCCCAACAGCCAGCGGTAATAGACAAAGATGTCAAAACTGTGGGTTTTAATGTATTTCATCAGCCAGCCGATGACGGCCAGCGCCCCCGCAAACGCGCTGACAAACCCCCACACAAGCGGCGCATGGATATCCGCCGCCGACAGCTGCCCCATTTCCAACAAAGCCGCCCCCGCAATAACGGGAGTGGAAAGCAAAAACGATATCCGCGCCCCCGCCGGCCGCGAAAGCCCCAACAGCAGGGCGGCGGTAATCGTAATGCCGCTTCGGGAGACGCCCGGCATAATGGCCAACGCCTGGGCGCATCCAATCAGCATAATCGTTTTAAACGTAATTTCTTGGGTTTCGTTTTTGGCTCCTTTTCGGTCGGCCCACCACAAAAGGGCGGCAAATACCATTAAACAGCCGGCAATCATCAGCGGATTGCGAAAAGTGCTTTCGGCCCAATCGTTTAGCAAAAGCCCCGCGAGCCCCGCCGGCACGGTGGCCGCCGCCAAATACCACAGCATTCGCCCTTGTGCGGAGGTGGGGTGCGTCAGACCGTCTTTTAACAGGTAAAACCAGTCTTTTGCAAAGTACAGAATCACCGCCAGCAGCGTAGCGGCGTGGAGCAGTACGTCAAAGGCCAATCCTTGGTATTCCATCCCGCGAAAGTAGGGCAAAAGCACCAAATGGGCCGAGCTGGAAATAGGCAGAAATTCACCCAATGCTTGTAAAAGTCCCAATAAAACGGCGTCCAAAATCGTCATTTCTATTCTCCAAAATAAGTTAAGCGCGGGTTTTTCGGGTCGGTCATATCCACCCAGGCAAAAGAACCCGGCATAAAGCTATGCACTTCGGCGCACAGCAGGTGCGTCAGGTACGACACGTTGGGGTTGTGCCCCACGGCGGCAATCGTGTCGTAGGTGTTGAATTGTTCGGCCAGAAAATCGCGCACGTCTTTTTCGTCGTATAACCCGTTCAATACGGTTTCTTTGGAAAGAGGCGCATGGAGCGTTTGTGCGATGATTTCGGCGGTTTGCACGGCGCGCAGGAGCGGGCTTGAAAAAACGATCTGCGGGTGCAGGCCTTTGCCGGCAATGGCTTTGGCGGTGCGGGCGGCTTTTTGCCGGCCCGGTTCGGAAAGGGGCCGCAGGGCGTCATTGGGCACGCCGGCCTCATACGCGGGCAATGCGTGGGCGTGGCGGATTAAAAGCAGTGTTTTCATATCGTTTGACTAAATGCTTAAAAATGTAATAAAAAAATAAGTACCTTTATTCTACAAATTTATGGAACTCTTTTACGCCCATTATCCTTCGCTGGAAGACGCTTTTGTGCGCCGCGTGCAAACGCGGCGTTCGGGCGTTTTGTCGCGGTGGCTGGTGGTGTGTTCTTCTTCGCTATTGGCGCAGCGCCTGCGGGAGCGTTTGGCGCGGGAGTTGGGGGCGGCGGCCAATTTTTATTTTTTAACGGCGGGCGCGCTGGTAAGCGAGCTGGACCGCGAGGCCCCCGGCCAGCCGCCGGCGTTGCTGCCGCAGGATAATCTGCGCGATTTTTTAATTAAAAATTTACTCGCGGAGCCGGGTTTAAACCGTTATCCCGCGTCGCGCGGGTTTGTGCAGGCCGTCAAAAGCGCCCTGCGGGACTTGGAAGACGCCCTGGCCGAGCCGGATGTGCTGGACGAGCACCTTCGCACCGCGCCGGACGCCGTGCTGGAGCAGGACGGGGCGCGCCTGGAATGGTTCAACCGCCTCTACCGCCGTTATTTGGCGGCGGCCGCCGCCGTGCCGGGTTTCAGACCCTATCAGCAAGCCTTTGAGCGGGCATTGCAGCAGGCGGAAAATTCCGATTTTCTGCACGGGTTTGATGAAATTATTTTCTACGGTTTTTACGATATGACCGGCCGCCAGCTGGAGCTGTTTAACCGCTTGCGCGCGCTGTATGCGGTGACGGTCTTTGCCCCGTATCTCAAACATCCGGCCTACCGCTTTGCCCAGAAATTTTTTGAAACCAACTGGCTGGGCGCCGGCAGCGGGGAAAATGTAGACCGGGGGCATTTTGGCGCGTTGGGAAAAAGCGGTCAATTTTTGTTTGCTTCTTCGGACAGTGCGCCCCAGGCGGGGGTGCATATCGTCAGCGCGGCGGACGCGCGCGGCGAAGTGTTTTATGCGGCCAAAGAAATTTTGCGTTTAACCGAAAAAGAAGGCTACCGCCTCTCGGACATTGCCGTTTTGGCGCGTTCGCTGGCGCCGTATCAGGAGGAAATTCAGCGCGTATTTGCGGAAAACTGCATTGCGTTTAACGGCTCGTTTTCCTATCCGCTTTCCAAATTTCCGCTGGGTGTTTTTTGCTTAAATTTATTTTCGCTGTTGGCCAACGGTTTTGACCGCCAAACCGTGCTGGCGGTGGTGTCTTCACCGTATTTTAAACCTGCACAAAAAAACGTCTGGCGCCGGCAGGCGGCGCAATCGTTAGCCAGCCGGGATTTAAGCCAGTGGCGCGATTTGCTGCCCCACGGCCCGGAGGACGATACTTCGTTTTTGGCCTGGCTGGAGGATACGCACGCCCGGCTGGACGCTTTGGCCCGCGTGCGCGACTGGGCCGGCGGCGCGGCGTTGGCGCTTGCGTTTTTGGAGCAAAACACCGATGTTTCCCAACTGCAGGGAAAAGAAACGGAAATTTTTCAAACCGTGTGCGAAAAGATAAAAAGTTTTTCGCTTTATGCTTCCATCCGCCCCACGGTGCAGCCCGGCGAATGGGTGCGGGAGCTGACCGACGCGCTGACGGGCCTTTCGTTTCACGAAACGCAGGCCGTTAGAGGCGGGGTAACGGTTACCGATGTTTCGCGTGCGCGCGGCCTGCAGTTTAAGGTTGTGTTTTTGCTGGGGCTTAACGACAAAGTATTCCCGCTCATTACGCCCGAAGACCCCGTCCTGCGGGATTATTACCGCTACGTCCTGCGCGATGTATTGGGCTATTGGATCAACCAAAGTTTAGACCGCGCCGACGAAGAACGCCTGCTGTTTTTTGCCGCGGCTACGGCGGGGACGGAAAAACTCTACACCACCTATGCCCGCGCGGGGCAGGACGGAAAAGAGGCCGTGCGTTCGCTGTATGCGGCGGAACTGGCGCGGGCGTGCGGGCTGGATTTGGCCGCCCAGGACGCTGCGCGCGTAAGCGGGCGGCTGTCCGAGCGGATCAACCAAACCGAAAGCGAATTTTTAACGCCTAAAGAACTTTCTCTTTCTTTTATTTTGCACCCGGAAACCGCCGCCGCGCAATACCGCCGCGCGGGGCTGTGGAGCGGCGAAAAAGAACATACGCTTGCGGCCGCGGCCGCCTTGCGCCAAAGCGGCGCGTTGGGCGCGTTTGACGGGGTGGTGCAAAGCGGGGCGGAAATCTTTGCCAAAGAAAACGCGGCGGGGTTTTCTCCTTCGGCCCTGCAGGAGCTGGGCCAATGCCCGCTGAAGTATTTCTTGGACAAGGGCCTTCATCTGCAAGAACCCGACGATCCGCTTAGCCGCCAGGAACTCTCGCCCGACCGGCGGGGGACGGCGTATCACGAAATTTTAAAAGATTTTTATGAAGACCTGTACCAGCGCGGCCTTACGCACGAAGTGTCCGACGCGGCCGCCTTGGAGTATTTGGAGCGCGCGTTTGAAAAACATTGCCGGGCGGACGGGTACCGGCTGTTTGGCATTTATCCCGTGGTGTGGGAACTGATTTTGCAGGAAATGAAAGAAAAACTGTCCGCTTTTGTGCTGGAAGATCTGCACGAGCTGGGCCCGTATACGCCGGCGTGGTTTGAAATGCCGGTGTCGTCCGAACCGTCGGAAGAACTGCCCCTTCGGCTGCGCGGCATTATAGACCGGGTGGACGTGGACGGCGTGCATAAAACCTTCCGGGTGGCGGATTATAAATCGTCCCGCAAAGGCACCAAAGATTTGGCTTCGGATTTTTTCACTCATCTTATTTTCCAGCCCTTTATTTACGTATGGATTGCCCGCCGGCTGGCGGCGTTTGAGGGGTATGAGTCGGACGGCTCCTGCCTGCTTTCCATTAATAAAGGCTATGTTCGGCGCGATTTATCCGCCGACGCTTATCGCCGGATGCAGCCGCGGGCGTGCGGATTTTTAAAACAGCTGGCGGAAATGATTCAAACCGGCACTTTCTTTATTTCTCCGTCCGATTTATGCGCCTACTGCCCGTATGCGGGCATTTGCCGGCGAGACAGTTTTAAATCCCTGCTGCGCGCGCGCAAAAGCGCCGCCAGCCAAGCGCTGGAGGAGGCCCGCCGATGATTACGGAAGACCGCAGCCAAGTACAAACCCGGCTGGACGTAAATATGGTCGTGGAGGCCGGCGCGGGAACCGGCAAAACCACCCTGCTGATTGACCGGCTGTGCCTGGCCGTTTTGGCGCGCGGCATTCAAGTGGAAAAACTGGTGGCGCTTACGTTTACCGAAAAAGCCGCCGCGGAAATCAAAACCCGTTTTATGGATAAACTCCAGCATCTGATTCGCGCCGTACAAGAACACGAGCCGGATCGCACGCTGGAGCTGCTGCAAAATTCTTTTTCCGTTTCGGATGCGGACATTGCGTCCCGCGCCGAGGCCGCCTTGTCCCGCCTGGATCGGGCCGCCATCGGCACCATTCACGGCTTCTGTGCAGACATTTTAAAAGCGTTCCCGCTGGAAGCGGGGCTTTCGCCCCATGCCGAAATTGACGCCGGCCAGCGGGCGGCCCGCTTGTTTGATGCGCGCTGGAATACGTTTTTAGACGAAGAATTGGGGGTAAACGCCCCGCGGGCCGAAGCGTGGAAGCGGGTGCTGGCGGAAATTTCCTTGCCGGATTTAAAAGCCTTTGCGCAAGAGTTGTGCAGCGGGAAAATAGAAGCCTACGATTACTACACTCACCGGGATTTGCTGGCCTCGGTTTGTTTGGAGCGCGCCCGCCAGGCCGAGGAATTGGCGGCCGCGTTGACGCGCCCGGGCAAAAAAGCGCGCAACGGGGAACTGGCACTGGCGGCGGCGGGGCAGTCTTTGCGGCGCACGGCGGCTTTTTTGAAAGGGCAACCCGTCCCCGCCCCCGCGGCGCAAACGGCGCCCGCGTTTCCGGCGGCCGCTTACAAAGATTGGGACGAAGCCGATTTTGAACAAGCCCGCTCGCTGGTTTTATTTGCCGAAAAAACCGCCCCGGAAAAACAACAAATTTTCCTCTCCGCGCTGGAGTTGGTGCAGCGCGTAACCGAGGAAGTCCGCGCCGATTACGCGCGGGAAGGGATTTTGAGTTTTGACGACTTAATCGTCAAAACCCGCAACCTGCTGGAAAAAAACCTCTATGTGCGGCGGCTGCTAAAAGAAAAATTTGACGTATTGTTTATTGACGAATTTCAGGACACCGACCCGGTGCAGGGGGAATTGCTGCTGTTTTTGGCGGAAGAGAAAGCATCCTCGGCTGGCCGCTGGCAGGACGTGCGCTTGGCGCCCGGCAAGCTGTTTGTGGTGGGCGATCCCAAGCAGTCCATTTACCGCTTCCGCGGGGCGGATATTACCGCTTATGAACTGTTTACCGATTTGATTTTAAAACAAGGCGGCGTAAAATGTTTCCTGCGGCAAAATTTCCGCAGCGAGGCGGAAATTATAGACGCCGCCAACGCCGTTTGCTCGCGCGCCATGATTCAGCAAACGGCTTTCCAGCCCGCGTATGAGCCCATTTACACCGCAAAAACGGCCCGTACGGGCGCGGTGCAGTGGCTGTTTGTTACGCCCGCGCCGGACGGCCCGGCGGGGGCGGATGATTTCCGCGACAATCAGGCCGAGCGCATTGCGGACTGGATAGAAGCCAACGTGGGGAGGATGACCCTTTCGGACGGCCGCAAACTGCAATACCGCGACATCGCCCTCTTAACGCGCGCCGCCACCACCGCCGGCCCGTATACCGACGCCCTGCGCCGCCGCGGCATTGTGTTTAATGTGGAAACCGATAAAAATTTCTACCGCAAACAGGAAATAAACGATTTCTTAAACTTTTTGCGTGCGGCGCAGGACGTGCAAGACCGCACCGCGCTGGCGGGCATTTTGCGAAGTCCGCTGTTTGGGTTTACGGATGAAGAAATTTATCAAATCGCACGCCGGGGGGAACTGACGCTTTCGGCCCGCCCGGCCGATGCGCGTTTGGCGCAGAGTTACGCCTTATTAAAACAATTCGGCCGCCGGGCCGGGCGCACGCCGCTGAAAGAATTGCTGCAGGCGGTGCTGGACGAAACCTTTTTGCCCGAAGCCTGTGCCGCCGCGTACGAGGGCGAACAAACGCTGGCCAATTTAAACCGCTTGGTTACGTTGGCCCAGGGATATGCGGCGGACGGGGCGGCGTCGCTGCAGCAGTTTTTGGCAGAGGTGCAGACAATTTTGGAAGAAGAACCCGAACGGCTGGGAGCGCCTTTGCCGGAGGAAGCGTTAAACGCCGTATCCGTAATGACGGTGCACAAATCCAAGGGGTTGGAATTCCCGGTGGTGATTTTGGCGGATCTGTCCAAAAAGGATTCGGCGGCGGTTTCCCAGCCGGCGCGGCATATTTTTTCGTGGCAGTATAATATGCACGGCCTGCGCGCCGGAAAAGTGTGCGACGTGAATTTGGCTTTTTTGGAAGAAGAACAAAAAAAGCACGGCAAGTGTGAAGAGGTGCGCGTGCTGTATGTGGCGCTGACGCGCGCCCGCGAAAAATTGATTTTAGCCGCCGACGGCCGCAAAGGCGCCCTGAAAGCCGCGGCCGCTTTTGCGGCGGCCGGCTTGTTTCCAAACGAGGAAACCTGCCCGCCGGTATTGCAGGAAGAAGCCCTGCAGGTGCCTGTCGTATACGCTCCTTATCAAAACCCGGAAACGTTTCTCTACCGCCATGCCGCGGCCCCCGCGGCGGCCGAAACCGAACGGGAACTTGCCGCCTGGCGCACGGCGCATGAACGGCGCAAAACGCAATATGAGCGCTTGCTTCAAACGGCGCTTGCCCAAACCCCCAGCGAACGGGTGTTGGAGGATCTCCCCTTAACGCCCGCCCAGCAGGCGGCCGCCCAATTGGGGACGGTCTGCCACCGCACGTTGGAAAAAATACTGACGCGTCCGCAGACCGATTTGCAGACCGCCGTTTCTTTGGCCGCGGCCCAAGCGGGCGCGCCGGAACGCGCACCGGAAGCGAAAGCGTTGCTGGAGCCGTTTTTGCAAAGCGCGTTGTTTGGTCAAATGACGGCGTGTAACGTGTTGGCGTGCGAAATGCCTTTTTCGTTTGCGGAGCCGGAGGGGGAAATCGTTTCCGGCGTGATGGACGCCGTGTTGCAAACGCCCGAGGGAACGGTGTGGGTGTTGGATTATAAAACCGATCAGATCCGCCCCGGTGCGGAAAAAGCCGTGCTGGACGAAAAATACCGCCCGCAGCTGGAGGTATATGTCCGGGCGGCGCAAAAATTGTTTGCCGGGCGGAAGGTACGGGGATCGGCGGTGTTTTTGCGCACGTTTGCGGCGGCGGACTTATAAAAGATAAAATATAAAAAATTTTAAAAAGAGGTACTTATGTTTGATAAATTGGGACAATTAAAAGATTTGTGGAAACTCAAAAGCCAAATGGAAGAAATCAAAAAACGGCTGGACAATATGGTCATTAAAGTAGACAGCCCGCGCCATTTGTTTGAAGTAACCATTTCCGGCTCGCAGGAAGTAAAAGAAGTGCGGGTGGACGCCTTGATTAAAAATTTTAAAGAAGCGGAAATTGCCGAAGATTTAAAGGCCGTCATCAACAAAGCCGTGCGCGACAGCCAAACCATGGCCGCCCAGACTATGGGCAATTTCGGCATGCCGCAAGCTTAATATGTACGAAAACAAAACGATTGCCGTGTTTGGCGTGTCGGCAGATCCCTCCAAGTACGGGTATAAGATTTTTAAAACCCTGCTGGATAAAGGGTTTCGCGTGTTTGGCATTAATCCCAAAGGCGGCCAAGTGGCGGGGCAGACCGTGTTTAAAGAGCTGGCTTTCCTGCCGGTTAAACCGGACGTGGCGATTATGGTCATCCCGCCCGCCGCGCTGGAAGGAGCCGTGCGGCAGTGTGCTGCGGCCGGGGTAAAAGAAATTTGGTTTCAGCCCGGGGCACAGTCTGCACAGGCGCATGAGCAGGCGGTAAACGCCGGGATGGAAGCGGTGGACTCCTGCTTTATGGCCGACAACGGGCTGTGGTAACCTATGAAATATAACCGCTTGGGACGTACCGATTTGCACGTTTCGGCGGTGGGCTTGGGCGGCTGGGCCCTGGGCGGCGCAACGGACTGGGGCGCGACGGAGGAAACGGACGCCCGCCGCACTATTTTTGCCGCGCTGGACGCCGGCATTACGCTTTTTGACACCGCCCCCATTTACGGGGAAAGTGAAGTCTTTTTGGGCCGCGCCTTAAAAGGCCGCCGCCCGCAAGTGGTACTGGCCACGAAATGCGGCCTTGTTAAAAACGGCTCCTGGACAGACCACGACCTGCGCCCCCAAACGATTATTTCCCAGTTGGAACAATCCCTTTCGCGTCTGCAAACCGATTACATTGATTTGTACCAAATTCACTATCCCGATCCCCGCGTGCCGCTGGAAGAAGCGTTGGCCGTTTTAATCCGGTTGCGGGAACAAGGCAAAATCCGCTATATCGGCTTATGCAATGCGGGGGGACAAGAAATCTCCGCCGCGGCCGGGCAAGCGGTTTGCGTGCAAAACGAATTTTCGTTGCTCCATCCGCAAAAAGGGCGGGCGGTATTTGCGGCCTGTGAGAAATTACACCTGGGCTTTATCGGCTACGGCACGCTGTGCGGCGGTATTTTAAGCGGCAAATATAAAAAAGAGCCCAACCTGCGCCGCGCAGACGCCCGCAACTACTTTTATAAATGCTACCGGGGCGACGCGTTTGCAAGTGTTTATCAAACGGTGCTTCGTGTGAAAGAAGCGGCGCAGAAAAAGGGCTGCGCGGCGGCTTCGCTGGCGGGGGCGTGGGCATTGGCACATCCGCAGGTGTCCTGCGTGCTGACGGGCGCCAGAACGGTGCAGCAAGCCCTGCAAAACGCCGCGGCGGCGGATATAGCCGTCAGTTCGGCGGAATTAAAATTTTTGGAGGAAGGAAAATGACGGTGCAGGCCGCTGAAGAATATGTGTTGGGCGTGTTGCCCAAATTAGGCGTAAACAAACGGCGCGAACTGGTGCGGCTGGTGTATGAAATCGCCAAGCGGGACGGGGCGCCTTTTTCGGAAATTCTGCCGGCGCAGAAAAACTTGAATTTTGAGTCCGCCAAAAAGCAGTTGTTGGCGCGCCGGTATCCCGTCAATTTTAAAACCGCCGCCAAAGACCGCTTTTACTTGCCCAAACTGGAACTGAGTCCCGCCCTGCAGGCCGATTTGACGCCACGGCCGTTTTACCCCAAAACCGTTTATATTGAAACGTCGGTGCAGGACAGCGAACTGGCCGCGCGCGTGCGCGCCGCATTTCCAAACGCCCAGTTTAAAGAAACGGACGGCAAAACCCAAGTGGGCAGCCCCAACTTTTCCCGCCGCTTAGACACCCTGCTTATCCACCGCGAAAAATACGACTTTCTAAAACCGTGCCCCTGCAGCTGTGCGGCGGCGTGCTGCGGGTATAATTTAATTAATTTAGGCTTTGGCTGCCGGTTTGAATGCGAGTATTGCTTTTTGCAGCAATACCAAAATCTGCACGCCGTCTTGCTGCCCGCCAACTTGGATGAGTTTTTAAACAAGATAGACGGGGCCTCTTTTCGCAAAGGGCCTTTTGACCGCCCGCGCATCGGCAGCGGGGAGTTTACCGATTCGCTGGTGTTTGACGACCTGACCCGTTACTCCCAAAAGCTGGTGCCGTTTTTCCGCGCGCGGCCGCAGTTGCAGTTTGAGTTTAAAACCAAAAGCGTCAACATCGGCGGATTATTGGAAGCGGGCGGATGTGAAAACGTGGTGGTGTCGTGGTCGGTCAATTCCGCCAAAATCACCGATACGGCCGAACATTTTACGCCCGGCCTTTCCGCCCGGCTGGCGGCCGCCTGCGAAGTAGCCCGCGCGGGCTACCGGTTGGGATTCCATTTTGATCCGGTGGTTATCTATGACGGCTGGCAGCAGGACTATGCCCGCACCGTGGAACAAATGGCCGATACGTTGCCGAAAGACAAAGTGGCTTGGATCAGCGTGGGCACGTTGCGCTTTAGCCGGGAGCTAAAAAAGATGATTGAAAACCGCTTCCCGCAAAATACGATTTTAGACGGCGAATTTTTGTTGGATTTTGACGGAAAAATGCGCTACGGGGACTCGCAGCGAAAAGAGGTCTATCAGTTTCTGCTGCCGCTTTTGCGAAAAGTGTTTCCGCATACGCACGTTTATTTGTGTATGGAAGATCCTCGGTTGGTTCAGTCGTTTTAACGCGCTTAGCCCACTAAAAAGCCCCGCTTTGGCGGGGCTTTTTGTTAACAGGAAAGTACTTACTTGGTCAGGCGCTGCAAGTGTTCGTCAAACTCTTGCGCCAGCGTGGGGCTGAAGCCTTCCCAAATTCTGACCACGCGGTGTTTGCGGTCAAATAAAATGGCATGCGGCAGACCCGTTACCTTCATTACGTCCGCCGGGCCTTGGCCGTTGTACAACACTTTGGTGTTTAAGCCGTGTTCTTTGGCTACTTTTAACACCGTTTCCGGATCCGCATCCAAAAACACGCCCACCACTTCGGCTTTGCCGGCGTATTTTTCCGCCACGGTGTTCAGCGCGGGCATGGACATTTTGCAATACGGGCACCACGATCCCATGTACATCATAAGCACCGGTTTTCCTTCGTAATCGGTGGACGTCCACAGCGCTTCTTCTTCCCCGGCAATCGGTATTTGCACAAGGCCCATGGTGGGAAGTTCCGGCAGTTTCATACAGGCCGCCGCCAAGAGCGCGGCAACGGTTAAAACGAGTAATTTTTTCATTTTTTCTCCTTTCCAATGCGAAAAACGCCCTTGCGGGCTCCGTATATGATAGAATACAAAAGATGGGTAAATTAATCAATTCTTTAGGCCGCCTTCTGGCAGAACGCGTGGATATTTTAATTATGCCGCGCATGGGTTCTTCCAAAAAGTTCAAGGTGCGCGTGCTTACGCTCGTGCTGGTGTTTGTGCTATGGCTGATTATTACCCTGTGCGGATTTTTGTTTTTTATCCGGGCGTATGATTACAACATTACCAAAGCCGACAACAATTTAATGCGCGTTAAAATGAAGCTGATTGCCGACGAGCTGGAACGCGGGCGCAAGTATTTGGATTTAACCCGCACCACCGATACGCAAATGCGCCAAATGTTGGGCATGCCCGGCGGAAAATTTATCAATTTGCCCAAAGGCTGGGAAGAAGCCAAAGCCAAAGAAGACGCCCGCTTCAGCGAGGCCATGAGCAAAGATTTGAAAGACTTGGATACGGAAGAGTTTGAGCAGTATATTGATTCTATTGAAGACAGCGCCAAAACGCGTTTGGCCAGCTTTCAGGAAATTGCCTGGTACTTTGCCAACCGCCGCGAAGGCTTAAACTCCATTCCGTCTATCCGCCCGTCTACGGCGCGCATCAGCTCCGGCTTTGGTTACCGTTTGGATCCGTTCGGACACCGCACCACCAAACGCCACAACGGCATTGATTTTGCCGGCAAGCCCGACAGCCCCATTGTGGTTACCGCAGACGGCGTGGTGCGCCATGCCGGCTGGGTGCCCAGCTACGGGCAAGCCATTTTGGTAGACCACGGGCTGGGGTATTCCACCCTCTACGCCCACACCACCCAAATTCGGGTAAAGGCGGGGGACGTGGTCAAACGCGGCGACCGGATTGCCACCATGGGCTCCAGCGGCCGCTCGACCGGGACGCATTTGCATTACGAAGTGTGGAAAGACGGGCAGGCCGTCAATCCAAGGGACTATTTTAAATAATTCAGGAGGAAGGTATGGGATTTTTAAAGAAGGATTCGGATTTTTCTTCCGGTGAACATTTTTCCGTCGTCAGCGCGGAATGTTACTTCCAGGGAACGCTGAGCGTGCAGGGCTCTTTGCGCGTGGACGGAACACTGGAAGGCTCGGTGGATAACGCCCGCCACGTGATTGTGGGTACGGACGGAAAAATTGTGGGAGACGTAACGGCCCAAATCGTGGTATGCGGCGGCGTGATTGAAGGAAATGTCTGCGCCGATATGTTGGAAGTGTTGGCCGCGGCCTCCATTAAAGGCGACATCCGCGCCAAAAAAATGATTGTGGAAGAAGGCGGCCGCATTGACGGCCAGTGCAGCATTGGCGGCGGGGAAGAATCCGCGGCCTCCGAAAAAGAAGACAAGACGGAAAAAGACAACTAACAACGGGAGTTTTGGAATATGATTTCGTTCCTGATCAAACACAAAAAAATAATTCTTATCATCACGCTGGCCTTCTTTTTGGGCAGTATCGTGTATTTAGGGGCCGATGCCTATCGCCGCGGCAACTTCAGCAATACGGCGGCGCAGGTGGGATCTGCCGATATTACCTACCGCGATTTGTACCGCGTTACCGAAGACCGCGCCCGCGTGCTGCGCAACCAAGGCGTGGATGTGGACGAAAATATGATGAAGTTCCTGCAGCAGCAATTTTTGGCGGCGCTGATCAGCGAAGAAGTGCTCAACCAAGCGGCGCATCAGGCGGGGCTGGAAGTGTCGGATTACGAAATCGCCTACGATATTCAAACCTCTCCTTTCTTTTCGCAAAACGGGCAGTTTAACAAAACTGCTTACGAATATGCCTTAAAACGCTCCGTCGGCATGACGCCGGCCCAGTTTGAAAACCAGCTGCGCAAAGGCAAACTGGCGGATCGCTTCCGCGGGGTGTTGTATTCCTATTACAAACTGACGCCCGAAGAAATTAAATACGAATACAAAAAACAGCACGGCAATTTGAAAAATTTTGACGAAAACAAAAACGAGTTTGCCTCTCAGTTGATGGATACGAAAATGCAAACCGCTCAAACGGGCTTTTTTGACCAGTTCAACAGCGAAGTGGAAATCAAAACTTTCTTACAGGACTAAGCCGTGAATAACGAAGTGTTAGTAGTCGGATCGGTAGCTTTTGATACCATTGAAAACGCCAATGGCAGCGTGCAGCGCGTGTTGGGCGGCGCGGCCAGCTATGCTTCCATTTGTGCCAGCTATTTTGCAAGCCCCGCCGTGGTGGCCGTCGTGGGGACGGATTTTACGCAGCAAGACCGGGCCCCGTTTGTAAAGCGCGGGGTAAACTTGGACGGGCTGGAAGTGCGGGACGGAAAAACCTTCCACTGGGGCGGCAGTTATGACAAAGATTTCAACACCGCCGTTACCCGGTTTACGGATTTGAATGTTTTTCAAAATTTTAATCCCGTTTTAAACGACATTCAAAAAAATGCCAGAGCCGTGTTTTTGGCCAATATAGACCCCGAGCTGCAGCTTTCGGTATTAAACCAGGTAAAGCATCCGTCGCTGGTGGCCTGCGATACGATGAACTATTGGATTTCGTCCAAAAAAGAGACGTTGCTGAAAGTGGTAAAACGCATTGACGTGTTCTTTTTAAACGAAGGCGAAGCCCGCCAGTTAACCGGCGAGTACAACCTGATTAAAGCCGGGCGGATTTTGCTGGAACAGGGCGTGAAGTATGTGGTCATTAAGCTTGGTTCCAACGGGGCGATGCTGGTAAGCAACAAAGGCCTGGTGCAGCTGCCTCCTTTTGTGCTGGAGCATGTGCACGATACGACCGGCGCCGGGGATACCTTCGGCGGCGGATTTACCGGCTATTTGGCCAGCTTGGAAGACTGGAATAACTTGACGGCGATTAAAAGAGCCATGATGATTGGCAACGTGATGGCTTCGTTTACGATTGAGTCCTTTAGCGTAGACCGTTTGGCCAATCTTTCCAAACAGGATGTAGACCAGCGGTTGGAAGAATACGTCTCCATGCTGAAATTTTAACTGCGCAGGCGGTTTTGCAGGCGGTTAAAAATGAAAAAAATTTTATTTTAGGAAAAAATTTGCTAAAATAAATTATTAGCTGTTATGCCGGGGTGCTGGAATTGGTATACAGGATGGTCTCAAAAACCATTGCCCTTTCGGGCTTAAGGGTTCAAGTCCCTTCCCCGGTAAGATTTTAAAAAGTTAAACCCTTTGACGAGTAAGTCAAAGGTTTTTTTTTGCAAAAGGGCTCGCAGTATCCCCCAAACAAGCCCCACGGGATATATAACTGTATTGCATTATTTAAGCGCAAAAACGATCTTGTTACAATATAAGATATGAAACGGTTTGTGTGCTTAAGCGTGTGGTTGTGTCTGTCTATTCCTTGCTTTTCCCAAATTTATCGTGCCCGTGATTATACCGCCCAAGAAGAACCGGCCCGGTTTACGGCCCCGCGGTGGGAAGTGTCGGCCGGGGCGGCCGCTTTTTCGGGGCAAATGCACGATTTTACCGGCCAACGGCTGGTGCAGGGAGAGCTGGGCGCGGAAGTACGGGCGTTCTATTCCTTGGCCGATTGGGCTGCAGTGGGAGTATCCGGAGGGGTTTCCGGCCCGCTGAAGAAAACGGAACTTGTGGACAAGTACCGCACCTACCGTTTGGAAGCCCTTCTTAAGGTTACCCTTACGCCGCAGGCCAGTCCCCGCTCCTACATTACGGCAGGCATGGGGTGGCAGCAGCACGACGTTTCTTATTTTAGTTTGTGGCAGGAAAAATTTTCGGTTCCGTTTCTGGCTTTTGGAGCGGGAGTGGAAACTGCTTTTTCCGAAAATTGGTTTGGCGGGTTGGAACTGCGCGGCATGTATCACCTGCAGTCTGCTCGCAATGTGTATTTTTACTTTCCGCACCGCTGGGAAGCAGCGGTGCACTTGCGCACCGGGTGGATGTTTTAAAAAATCCGCCTTCCCGGTTTTTTAAAAGCATTGCGCCGGAGCGGTTTCTTTTCGGGGCGGGGCTTCACCCCGTAAAAATCTAAAATTCCTTCATACAGCGCTTGTACAAAAGCCGAGCGGCCGTCTGCCGTTTTGGCCATTTGTTCTTGTTCGGGCAGGATCAGGTAGGCATTTTCCACCAAGATACTGGGCAGCTGCGGAATGCGCGGAATAAACAGTACGTCGTTGGCAATCATGCCGTTATCGGGCAGGGGTACATGGCGGGTGAACGCGTCGTAAACGGATTGGGCCAGCTTAAAGCTGTGGGGATAGTTGTAATACACGGAAAAACCCCGCGCGCGGGCCAGCGGGTTGACGGTTTCCGGCAAGGCGTTGTAGTGCAGGCTGACAAAGATATGCGCTTTTTCCTTAAGTGCCAATTGGTAGCGGTTTTGCAGGCTCATGCGGTTGTTGCCGTGGCGCGTCATAATCACGGTGGCACCGGCTTTTTCCAGAAGCGGTTTTAAATCTTCGGCCAAGGCCAGGTTGGCCTCGTATTCCAAGTAGCCGCTCGGCCCGACGGCGCCGTCGTACGGAACGGTGCGGCGGGGGCTGTGCCCGGCGTCTAATAAAATGCGCGCGCCTTGCAGCGGCTTGTCTTTTGTAGGGGTCAACCCCGGGCGGTGCATTAAATCTATAATCAGGTTGTTGCCTTCAAAATCGTAAGCGTGACCCCAAAGAGGGGAATCTTTTTTAAAATAAATTTTAAACAACAGCGTATCCCGGGCCGGCTGCGACCAGGTAATGCTTTCAATAATGGGGCTGGTGGTGTCAAAACTATAGTTTTCGTCAAAACCGTCTGTATAGTAGAGCGTCAGTTCCATGCGGTCGTTAAATTCGTGGACGCTGATGGGAATGATGCGGCTGCCGGCAAAGGACAAACGCGTCTTATCCGGCAGGGCGGTGGTTTTCAGTTCGGTAATGCGGTTGGGCGTATAGCCGGAAAAGAGCAAGGTTTTTAAATTCTTTTCTTCCAGCCAGGCCGATTCGTTTTCGTTTAAAGCAATGCGGTACTGCCCGTTCATGCGGCCGTTTAGCAGCACTTCCCCGTAGGCGCGGTAGAAAGGATACAAATTTTCGCGCGGCGTGGGAATTTTGCGCAGTTTTACCCCGGCGGAAAGCACTTGGGCGCGGGTGAAGGGGTCTTTGGCGTCCAGCACTTTCAAGCGCGCGGGCGCCGTGATTTTGGCCTTGCTGCCGTCGGGGCCGTTTTCCATGTTGTACGTTATTTTTGCCGTCTTGGGCTTTTGGTCTTCGCGGATTAAGTATTTGGCGCGGTACATCCCCGGAGAAGAAACATCTTCTTTCATCGGAATGTTTTTGGCGTCTTTTAGGCCCGAGAGGGTAAACGTTACTTCCGCTCCCGGCGTGCCGCGTACATATAGCCCCACCACATCGCCGGGCAATAATTCGGCGGGCGATTGCGGAAAAATTTCCTCCGGGTCAAATTCCGCCCGGGACGAAAAATCTTTAATATCCACTCCCGGCACCACAATGCGCCGGACGGCTTGCACCGTCTCCCGCCCGTTGGAGGCGGTAAGCAAAAATTCAAATTCGCCGCTTTTAACGGGCAAAAACGCGATAAAAGTGCCGTTTTCCTGCACGGGGACGCTTTCCCCGTTGATATCCAGCTTTACCGGGCCGGACAAATGAATTTGCCCAAATAAAAAAATGCGCGCGGCGCCCCGGGTAACGGTCATTTTTTCATAGGGAAATTGCACCGTAATGGAATCGTTTGGAGCGGATGAACGGCCTTGGGCGGGCAGATAAGGCGCGGTGGGGATGTTTTGGGGGTGTACCGCGGCCTCAAATACGAAGAGAGAAAACAGCAAAAAAAGTATTCTTTTCATCCTTATAAAATGATAACATAATTCTATGGTCAATTGTGAAGACGTCATCCGTTTTTTGGATACTTACCTAAACAGTGCCCAAATTCCCGATGCCAGCCGCAACGGTTTGCAAGTGGCGGGAACGCCGCGCGTGGGGAAAATTGTGTTTGGCGTGTCCGCCTCGCTGGAACTGTTTAGAAAAGCCAAAGCCGCGGGAGCGGACTTAATCGTGGTGCACCACGGCCTTTTATGGGGGCAGGAACAGCCGATTACGGGGTTGTTTCGGGAACGGATTGCGTTTTTGCTCAAGAACGATTTGAATTTAGCCGGTTATCATTTGCCGCTGGATCTTCATCCCGTGGTGGGGCACAATGCGTGTTTGATGCGTGCCCTGCGGGCGGAACGGTTAAAGCCGTTTGGGGAATATCACGGCGTGCAAATTGGTTTTTGCGGTTATGTGCCGCCCTGCAGCGTGGAAGATGTTGCCCGCACGCTGCAAGCCTATTGCGGGGCCCGCGCCCAAGTGCTGGCGTACGGCCCTAAACGCATAGAAACGGTGGGGGTGGTAAGCGGAGGCGCGTACAGTATGATTCCGCAGGCCATTGCCCAAAAGTTGGATTTGTATGTTACCGGTGCCTTGGATGAACCCGCCCAGGAGTGGTGCCGGGAAGGAAAACTGAATTGTATCGCCTTAGGGCATTACAATTCCGAAAAGCCGGGCGTGCTGGCTCTGATGGAGCTGGTGGCCAAACGATTTGACGTACAAACCGAATTTATTGACGTGCCCAACCCGATTTAAACCGGCGCACGGAGGAAAGAATGGAAAAAGACTTGCTGAAGAAAATTGATTCCTATAAACAAACGGTAATTGATTTGCAAACCCATATGATTGCCTGCCCGGCCGTTTCGCCGCATAGCGGCGGCCTGGGGGAAAATGCCAAAGCTGCTTATTTGATGTCCGTCTTAAAACAAATGAAGTTTGACGAACTCTATATGATCAACATCAAAGATCCTAAAGCCAAAGACGGCATCCGCCCCAACATTGTAGCCAAATACTATGGGCAGAATAAACAAAAAACGATGTGGGTAATGGCGCATATGGATGTGGTGCCTCCGGGGGATTTGTCGCTTTGGAAAACCGATCCGTTTAAAGCGGTGGTCAAAGGGGATAAAATTTACGGCCGCGGTTCGGAAGACAACCAACAAGGTTTGGTATCGGGCGTATTGGCCGTGAAAGCCATGATGGACTGCGGTGTTCGCCCTCCGTGCAACTATGCCCTGCTTCTCAATGCGGATGAAGAAATCGGCAGCGTATATGGCATCAGCGCCATTCTTAAAAAACACGGTAAGACGTTTGGAAAAGAAGACGTCTTCTTGGTGCCGGACGGCGGCAACGCCGAAGGCACGATGGTGGAAGTGGCCGAAAAAAATATGCTGTGGGTGAAATTTACCGTTTGCGGCGTGCAGACCCATGCTTCCACTCCGCACAGCGGCATCAATGCCCACCGGGCTTCCGCTTATTTTGTAACCAAATTGGACGATTTGTACAAAAAGTTCAATAAAAAAGACAAATTGTTCGCCCCGGAAAGCGCCAGCACCTTTGAGCCGACCAAACGCGAAGCCAACGTGCCCAATGTAAACACCATTCCGGGAACGGATGTGTTTTATTTGGACTGCCGCATTTTGCCGTGCTATAGCAATGAAGAAGTCCTTAAAGAAATTGCCAAAATTGCCAAAGGCGTTGAAAAACAGTTTAAAGTGAAGATTAAAATAGAGCCCGTTATCAACGAAGGATCTAAGCCGACGGATAAAAATGCGTTGGTCGTAAAGCTGACGCATACGGCCGTAAAAAGCGTTTATAAAAATACGCCCCGCACCATGGGCGTGGGCGGCGGAACCGTAGGCGCTTATTTACGCAATGCGGGCTATCCGGCGGTAGTATACTCCAAATTAGATGAAATGGCGCACCAACCCAACGAGTATTCCAGCATCAAGAATACGCTGGGCGATGCAAAGGTGTTTGCGCTGGTTTCACTGAACTTTAAGTAGAGGTGCTTATGAAAAAAGGATTTACGGTAACGGAAATTCTCATTACGGTGGTGGTTTTCGCCCTTCTGTTGGGGTTTACCGTACCGAAATTTCTCATGCTGGTGCATAAAGCGCAGGAAGGAAGCACCAAACATCAGTTGGTGAAAGTGCGCAGTGCCATTGCCGCTTATTATGGGGAACATCAGGGTACTTATCCCACGGATGACTTATCCAGCTTGGTGCCTACTTATATTGAAAGCATTCCGCAGGCAATTATTCCGGGGTATACGCCCTCTTCGCATGTTTCCGTCGGGAACTTCGAACAATGCTTTACCAAAACGGGCGGCTGGGCGTATGTAAACGATCCGACGGATCCGCGCTACGGCGACTTCTTTGTCAACACGGATAAAGAAGACAGCTACGGCAAGCCTTGGAACACCCACTGATTTAAGCCCCCGCTTTTTGGGCGGGGGATTTTTATGTCTTACTGTAAAGAGGATTTATGGATACGCTGATTTTATGTTTTGCAGGCATTTTTGGCTTGCTGTTTGGCAGTTTTTTAAATGTGTGCATTTACCGCATTCCGCGGGACAAGTCCATCGTGTGGCCGCCGTCTTCGTGCCCGGGCTGCAACGCACGGATTAAATGGTACGACAATATCCCCGTGCTGAGTTACTTATGGCTGCGGGGCAAGTGCCGCAGCTGCAAGCAGCCTATTTCGCTGCAATACCCGGTGGTGGAACTGCTTACGGGGGCGCTGACGGTGTTATTCGTGTGGCGGTTTGGACTTAGCGTATGGACGTTTGTTACCGTGGCGGCGGTATATGCGCTGATTATTCTTTCTGTAATTGATTTGGAACTAATGATTATCCCAGACCGGTTTTCGCTGGGGCTGATTGTGCTGGGCCTTGCTTTTGCGTGGGCCAACCCCAATTTTTCCGGCGTTTGGTGGCAGAAGGAGCTTAGCTCGCTGTTGGGTGCGGGCGTAGGATTGTTTGGCGTGTTGGCCATAGCGCTGATAGGAACGTGGATGTTTAAGAAGGAAGCCATGGGCGGGGGCGACGTGAAGCTGATGGGCGGCGTAGGCGCGTTTATCGGTTGGGAAGGCGTGATTACCACGGTAGTGTTTGCCTCGTTTTTCGGATTGGTGTATGCCCTGTTTTTGATGATTTTTAAAGGGAAAAAAGGCGGCGACGCCATTCCGTTCGGCCCGTTTTTAAGCCTGGGCGCCCTGATTAACCTGCTGTGGCTGATTAAGCCGGCGATGTTAGTGATAGAAATTTAAGTGTATGGAAATATCTCCAAAAAACCTCCGATAAATCTGTCGGAGGTTTTTAATTGTTTGCAGGCAAGGCCGCTTTCGGCAAGTGAATTAGTTTTTTCTAGGGCCTGCCTTTAGCAAAGAGTGCCGATGTTAAAAACCCCCGGTTTTGACCGGGGGTTTTATTATTTTCTGTTTTTAAGAAGGACTAAATGATCCGCCAGCTTTTTAAATGCCTTGGCTCGGTGGCTGATTTGATTTTTTTCACGTTCCGTCAATTCAGCCAGTGTTTTTTGGGAGGATCCCACCAGAAAAATAGGATCATAACCGAATCCGTTTTCGCCCTTGTATCCAAAGCCGATAAAGCCGTCGAGCGTGCCGTCAAACAGCTGCACGCGCCCTTGCGGGGTAGCCAAACAGGCTACCGTGCGAAAACTGGCCGCCCGGGCGGGCAATAACTGCCCTTCCAAGGCGGCTAAAAGCTTGCGGTTGTTGTCGTCCGCGTCGGCGTGTTCGCCGGCGTAACGGGCCGTATGGACGCCCGGGGCGCCATGTAAAAATTTTACTTCTAGGCCGGTATCGTCCGACACCGCCGGCAGACCGCTCTCGCGCGCGGCATAAACGGCTTTTGTTTCCGCGTTGTCTTCCAGCGTGTTTCCGGTTTCCGGCGGAAGCGTAAGCCCTTTAAAATCAGCCAGGCTTACATATTCTATCGGCGTCCCGTTTTTTAATTTGGCGGGCAAAATATGAATGAGCTCTTTAAATTTATGCGGATTGCCCGTAGCAATTAAAATTTTCATACGTTATTTGGTCGCGTTCATCTGGGCTACTTGTTTTACCAGGTTTAAAGCTACTTTATAAGCTTTAAACATATCTTCTTCACTCAGCCATTCGGTAAACGCGTGCGGATTGTTCTGCCCGGTAAATACCGTGTATCCGCCAAAACCGTGTTTGGCCATAATCATGGCAGAAGTGGTGCCCGCGCGTTCTTTTTGCGTTTTGGGGGTTACTCCGGCTTCTTTCATGGCAGCCGTCAACAAGCCCAACGCTTCCGGTTTCACGCCATAGGCCACGTTTTCGTATTGCTTGGTGATTTCAACGGTAATTTTGGTGCCCAACACTTGCTGCAGGCTATCGGCCGTGTGCTGAATGCCTTGCAAATAGCGTTTGCCTTCTTCCGGGTCAAAATAGCGCAGGCGGCAATCTACCATATGGGTGTTTTTGACGGGATCGTATTCAATATGATGCGGTTCCAAATATCCTTGATCCCCGCGGCTGTGGTTGGGCAGGAATTTGGTTGGGACCGCGACCGCAATTAAATCTGCGATGGGTTTAACGGAATTGAGGTAGCCGTTGTCGGCCGCATACGATTGGTGCCCGTTTACGCCTTGGGCCGTAACCACCACGCGGTCGGCTGAGAAGTTGGCAATTACGACTTCGCCGTTCACGCCGCCGTCAAAATCGTACGCATAGTCCGGATGATAGTATTCCAGCTCCAAGCGTTCGGCGCTGCGTCCTACGTCTTCGTTCGGCGTCAGCACGATATCAATCGGGCCGTGCGGCATTTTGGGGTTTTCCGCCAGGGTTTGCAACAACGTTACAATAATGGTAAGGCCGGCTTTGTCATCGGCACCCAGGTTGGTGGTGCCGTCGGAAGTAACGATGGTTTTGCCAATCATGTTCTTCAGGTAGGGATCGCTTTTAAAATTGATGACGTGGTTGTTTTTCAGCACGATCGGATTGCCGTCGTAATTTTTGATTACCTGCGGTTTGACGCCGTTGCCGATGATGTCCGGCGTGGTGTCGTAGTGGGCGCTGAGACCCAATTTGGGGGCTTTGCGGGTTTTGAGGTTGGACGGGATGTTTACATAGATGTATTTGTCCTTGGAAAAGTAAGTCGGAAACCCAAACGCCTTGATTTCGTCGTACAGAAACTGGGCCATTTTTTCTTGGCCGGGGGTCATCCATTCCGCCCGGTTGTCGCTCATGCTGTCAATTTGCACATAAGACACAAAACGCGGCAACATCTCGGCGCGGTATTTGTCGGCAATCATGCCTTGGGCAAATGCCGTTGCGCCGCTTAAAAACAACGCCGCAACAAGAGGCCATGCCAAAAGTTTTTTCATGTTGTTCTCCTTGGTTCAAAAATAGTTGCAAAACACGTCACGCAATCTCTTCTTTCTCATTGTATTAATCTGGCGCTAAAAACCGCAAGGGCCAAAAGACCTAGGCGGGTTTAGGTCTTTTTTGGGCATAAAAAACCGCCCCGTTTGAGGCGGGGCGGGCAATCAAAACAGCGGGTTTTATTGGGCGGGCTGCTGCATATGCCACAGCGAGATGAGCCGCAGCACCGTGCGCAGGGAGGCTTCCATCACATCCACATCGGCGTATTCGTATTCGCTGTGGACGTTGAATTGCCCGGCAAAAAGATCCGGCGTCGGCAGTCCCATAAACGACAGGGCGGAGCCGTCCGTCCCGCCGCGGGCGGCGGTTAATACGGGGGTAATATCTTCGTTTTGCATGGCCAGCTGCGCCAGCGAAACCACTTGTTCGGGCAGGGCCTGTTTCATGTTTTTATATTGGTCGGTAAAGGTAAGCGAGAATCCTTTGCCCTTGTAGTTCATTCCCTTGACGGTATTAAACGCGCGGGTTACTTCGTTTACCAAGTCCTGCATTTCTTCGTCCGTAAAGGCGCGGATAATTCCTTTTACTTCGGTTTTATCGCCTTGGGTGGTAATGGAGTCCACCAAGATAAACCCGCGGCGGCCCGAAGTGGTTTCGGGGCGGCGGTGGCGGGGAAGCAGGGTGTGAAAGTCGGAAGCCATCAGCACATTGTCGGAAAACGCGGAATTCATCGCTTCGCCGGGGTGTACGGAGCGCATGCCTTCAAACACGGCGGTAAACGCTTTGGCGTTGAAGGTTTCGTTCGTAAGGGCGCCCGTATCCATGCCGTCTAGCGTATAGGCATAGTCCGCCCCGAAGGAAGCCACGTCAAAGCGGGCCACGCCGGCGCCGGTTTCCTCGTCGGGCGTGAAAGCAATTTTAAGGGGGCCGTGCTGCATTTGGGGATGGTCATACAGGTATTGCACCATAGTCATGATAACGGCAATGCCGGTTTTGTCGTCCGCGCCCAAGAGCGTACCGCCCGACGCGGTAACGATATCGTGCCCGCGGGCACGGGCGAGCTGGGGAGAATTGGCTGCGTTTAGCACCAGCTTGCGCGGGGCGTTGATGACGATGTCGCCCCCTTGGTAGTTGGCGTGTACCTGCGGGATGACGTCTTTGCCGGAAACTTCCAGCGCCGTGTCCATATGCGCCAAGAAAGCGACGGTCGGGGCGTTGCGGTCGGAATTGGCCGGAATGTCGGCCGTCACGATGCCGTTTTTGTCCATTTTTACGTTTTTGGCGCCGTTTTTCTTAAGTTCTTTGACCAGCGTTTTGGCGAATTTCGTTTGCCCTTCGGTGCTGGGCACTTTGTCCGTTTGGTCGCTGGATTGGGTGTCAAACGTTACGTATTTGGTAAAGCGTTCGGTCAGTTGTTTTTTGGCTTCGGCTTTATTATAGCGGGTAACGGACTTCCAATCCATTTCCTGTGCGGCGGCCGCCAGCGGCAGGAAGCAGACGGCGGCCAGTAGTGCGGTTTTCACGTATTTGTTCATCAGGCCAAATCCTCCAGCGAAGCCGTTACCTGCGCCAGCGCCACTTTGGCGGCGGCCAGTTCGTTCTTCGTCTTTTCAATTTGTTCTTTGGGCGCGTGTTTGATAAAGTTTTCCTGCGCCAGGCGCGCTTCGCGCGAAGCGATGTTGGCCTTGGCGGCGGCTAAGTCCTTTTCCAGGCGTTTCTTTTCTTTTTCAAAGTCAATCAGGCCCGTCAGCGGGACATAGATGGCGATGTTTTCAAACACGGCGGTGGCGGTTTGTTTGGGCTTTGCCAAATTTACGCCGATATCCAGTTTTTGTACTTTGGCCATGAGTTTAATGTAGCCTTCGTATTCTTTTACGACGGCCAAATCCGCTTCGTCCTTGGCCGTTAAAACGGCGCTGATCTTCAAAGCGGGCGGCACGTTAAACTGAGCGCGGATGGTGCGGATTTCGCGCGTAACGCCTTGGATAATTTCCATTTTGCGTACGGCTTCTTTATCGCACAGGGCCGGGTCAAATTCCGGGTAGGCTTGCTGCAGCAGGAATTCCCCGCCTTCGGCCGCCACATACGGGCGCAGCGAAGAGGCAATTTCTTCGGTGATATACGGAATTAACGGGTGCAGTGCTTTTAAGGTGTTGTAGAGGATGTTTACGCACAGCGCCATTACTTTTTCTTTTTCTTGGGTTTGGAAGCGTTGTTTGGCCAGCTCCACGTACCAGTCGCAGAAATCGCCCCACAGGAAGTGGTACAAGGTGTTTGCCGTCAGCGCGAGGTTGTATTTTTCAATGCCTTCACGGGCGGTTTTAATGGCGTGGGCAAAGCGGTCTAAAATCCATTTGTCCGCCAGTTCGGTTACTTCTTTGGGCATAGCCAGCGGGCCTTGGATGCCTTCCATATTCATCAAGATAAAGCGCGAAGCGTTATAGAGCTTGTTGCAGAAGTTGCGCGCGCCGGTGATGCTGTCTTCGGAATACGGGATGTCTTTGCTGGGGACGGCCTGCATCAAAAGCGAAAAGCGCACGGCGTCCGTGCCGTATTTGGCGGTCATATCCAACGGGTCAATGACGTTTCCTTTGGATTTGGACATTTTCTGCCCGTGTTTGTCGCGCACGATGCCGTTTAAATACACGTCTTTAAACGGCAGTTTGCCTGTAAAGTCCAGCCCGGTCATTACCATACGGGCAACCCACAGGTACAGGATTTCATACCCGGTTACCATGACGCTGGTGGGGTAAAAGTAATCCATTTCCGGCGTTTTTTCCGGCCAGCCGAATACGGAAATCGGCCACAGTGCGGAAGAGAACCACGTGTCCAGCACGTCGGGGTCTTGCACCAAGTCGTGCCCGCCGCAAACGGGGCATTTTTCGGGTTTTTCGTAAGAAACGATCGGCTGGGCGCCGTCTTCAAACGATACTTTGGTTAATTGTTCGCGCCCTTGCTGATCGGTCGCAAAGGTAAGGCCTTTTTCGCTGCAGTGGCGGCAGTACCACACCGGAATGCGGTGCCCCCACCAAATCTGGCGGGAGATGCACCAGTCCTGAATGTTTTTCAGCCAGTTTAAGAAGGGGTTTTTCCAGTTGGCCGGGTGAAACTGCAAGGCGCCGGATTCGGCGGCCTCAATGGCGGGCTGGGCCAGCTTGTCCATTTTGACGAACCATTGCTCGCTCATAAACGGTTCAATGGCGCTGTGGCAGCGGTAGCAGGTGGAAACGGCGTTGTTGTATTTTTCTTCTTTTACCAAGAGGCCGGCGGCGTCTAAATCTTTGACGGTTTCCTTGCGGCAGAGTTCGCGGTCCATGCCCAGGTATTTTTCGGGGCAGTTAATCATCTTGCCTTTGTCGTTGATCACCGTCATAATGGGCAGGTTGTGGCGCTGGCCGACTTCGTAGTCGGTTGCGTCGTGCGCCGGGGTGATTTTTAAAGCGCCCGTGCCGAAGCCCAGTTCTACGGCCTCGTCGGCAATAATCGGGATGGCGCGGTTGGCCAGCGGGATGATGACTTTCTTGCCCACCATATTTTTGTAGCGTTCGTCTTTGGGGTTGACGGCGATGGCGGCGTCGGCGTAAATGGTTTCGGGGCGGGTGGTGGCAATGACGATGCCGTCCGAGCCGTCTTCGCCTTTATAGCGCAGGTACCACAATTTGCCGGCGTGCTGTTCGTGTTCCACTTCAATGTCGGACAACGCGGTGGAACAGCGTACGCACCAGTTGATCAGGCGTTTGCCGCGGTAGATGTATTTTTTATCCCACCATTGGCGGAAGCATTCGTATACGGCTTTGGCGCGTTTTTCGTCCATGGTAAAGCGGATGTCGGACAGATCCAAACTCCAGCCCATTTTGCGGAACTGGTTGAAAATGGCGTTTCCGCATTCGTTGTACCAGTCCCATACGGTTTGGACAAAGGCTTCGCGCCCCAAGTCGTGGCGGGATTTGTGTTCTTCTTTAGCGAGTTTCTTTTCAATTACGTTTTGCGTAGCGATACCGCCGTGGTCGGTGCCGGGCACCCAGTAGGCGTTTTCGCCAAACATCCGATGGGCGCGGATCAGCACGTCCTGCAAAGTATTGGTGGAGGCGTGCCCCATGTGCAGCGCACCCGTAATGTTGGGCGGCGGAATGACGATTACAAAAGGTTTTTTGGCGGGGTCTACATGGGCGGCAAATAATTTGGCTTTTTGCCATTTGTCTGCTAGTTTTTGTTCTACTTCCTGCGGTTCGTACGCTTTGGGTAACATAATTCGTAAGTCCTCTTTGCTTGGTTTCTTCGCGTAATGTGACGTTACGCGCTTATTTACATTTTACCAATTTAAGAGGGGGAAAAACAGCCGCCCCGGGGGGAAACCCGGGGCGGGCAAAACACAGAACAGCGGGCCGTCAGGCGCCTAACTTATCGGCTATTTTAAGGGCCGCAAACACCGCCTGCGGCGTAACGGCAAAAGGCATATTGTGCATGGTTTCGCCTTCGGCGCAGCTGGCGGCGGCCACTTGTTGAAGTTCGTCGTCGGACACGTTTTCCAGCCCCAAGGCCGCCAAATTGGTGGGCAGGCCGACCCGGCGGCAGAACGAAAGCACTTCGTTAAATTCCACTTGCGGGGCGTTTTCCAAGGCCAGCTGCACCAACAGGCCAAAAGCCACTTTCTCGCCGTGCATAAACGGATGCGTCTGCGGCAGGACGGTCAGCCCGTTGTGAATGGCGTGCGCCGCCGCCAGGCCGCCGCTTTCAAAGCCTACGCCGCTCATATAAGTATTGGTTTCCACAATATCGTCCAACGCGGCGGAAACGGTTTTGGCTTCTGCCGCCAGTTTGGCGCGCAGGCCGTTTTTAAACAGGCTGTCGCGGCAGGCGCGGGCAATGGCGAGCGCCGAGAGCGAAGATTTGCCGCCGGCGGTTGTTTTCTTGCCCGAAGCAAAGCAGGCGCGGGCCTCGTAATAAGTAGCCAGCGCGTCGCCCATTCCGGCTACCAACATCCGCACCGGAGCTTGGGCGATGACGGACGTGTCCACCAGCACTACATCCGGGTTGTTGCGCAAAATGAGGTAACTTTCAAACGCGCCTTCTTCGGTATAGATGACGGAGAGGGCGCTGCACGGTGCGTCCGTGGAGGCCAGGGACGGTGCAATAATAACCGGCAGTTTGGCATAAAAAGCCGCGGCTTTGGCGGTGTCTAACGCTTTGCCTCCGCCAATGCCGATGACCACGCCGCAGTTTTTTTCGTGAATTTCGTTTACGATGCGTTTAATTTCCGTCATGGAACACTCGCCCGCAAACGCATGGGCCGTCAGCGGCAAGTGTCGGGCCTGAAAGCTTTTTTCAATCGGTTCCCAATTATGCTTTAGCACGTGCGGCCCCGCCACGGCATAGGCGCCGGTTGCGCCGAGCCCGGCGGCAAACTCCGCCAGCCGCTGCCACGCCCCCGGCCCTTGTACGTATTTCATCGGTGAAAAAATAATTCGTTCCATATTGCCCCCTGTTTGTTTTTTCCTATTTTGATCAATTTGGCTCCATTAAGCAAGCCTAAGAAAAGGTTATATGCAAAACGGCCGCCGGTTGCCGGCGGCCGAAGAAAACGTCAGTTGGCTTTGCGCGGGAGCGGATCTAAGCGGCATTCATCAAAAAAGTCCATTTTCGGATCGTACACCCGGCTGTCCACTTCCATCAGAGACAAAATGGAGTGGGACAGATTATCATGCGAAAACTGGCCCGTTTGCGCTTTCTTTTTTAAGCATTCGTAATCCAAATGGTCGGATTTCTTCATGACCTCGCTCATCCACAGCACCATGGGCACGGAAGTCTGCTCTTTGGGGGCAATGGCATAAGGAATACCGTGCAGATAAACGCCGTTTTCCCCCAGGGATTCCCCATGGTCGGACACGTATAGCAGCCCGCTTTCGTAGGCGGGGAATTTCTTTAAGATGTCAATGACGGAAGAAACAATATAGTCCGTATACAAGATGGTGTTGTCGTAAGTGTTTACGATTTGTTCCTGGGTGCAGGTTTGAATTTCTTCCGTGTCGCAGGTGGGGGTGAATTTTTTGAATTGTTCCGGGTAGCGGCGGAAGTAGGTCGGCCCGTGGCTGCCAATGGTGTGAAGCACGATGAACAAATTATTGCCTTGGAAGTTGGCTAAATAATCTTCCAGCCCTTCCAACAGGATTTCGTCGTGGCAGTAGGTACCGTCGCAGAAACGTTTGTCTTTTACGTCCATTTCCACGTTGGGTACCCGCTGGCAGACGCCTTTGCAGCCGTTGTCGTTTTCCTTCCACAAAATTTCATATCCGGTTTGCTGCAACAGATCAAGCAAATTCTCGGTATATTTGGCATCGGTGGGGCTAAAGCGGCTGCGCGGCGTGAACGAAAATATGGCCGGGACGGAAAACGCCGTAGCGGTGCCGGCCGACTGTACGTGGCGGAAATTGACGATATCCTGCTTTTTAAGCAGGGGGGTGGTTTCGCGGACGTATCCGTTTAAAGAAAAGTTCTGCGCGCGGGCGGTTTCCCCTAAAATCAAGATAAATACCGTTTTTTCTTCGTCGGGATAAGGCACGTGTTCCGCTGCTTCATCCAGTTTGGTAAAGGGGCGTTTGTTTTGGTGTTCAATTTGAAAATAGCGGAAAGTGGCATAAATGTAATTTAACGGAATGACCAGACGGCGCACTTGGTTGTTGTTGCGCCCGAATGAAGCGTATTGCTTGTATACAAACGGCGTAAACAGAATTAAACACAAAAGCACCAAGCCGCAGCGTTTTAAACGGGTAAGCAGTTCTTTCCAAAAAGGGGAAAACGTAATTTTTGTTTTCCACAACAGAACGGACGGAATCACCCCCAGCACAAAAAACCATAACAGCGAGCGCAGGGTGATCAGGTCTTTTACTTCGCCGGGGTTGGTTTCAAAAGTGTTGCGCACCATATCGGCGTCTATAAATACGCCGAACTGGTACGACAGATAATTTACGCCGGCCGAAATAAGCAGAATCAGGATAAGAAGCGGTTTGCCTACATAAGGAAGCGTAAGCAAACTAAACGTCAGATACAGCAGCGTAAAAATAAGCAGCGGAATAGACGCCATAAACAAATATCCCGTCAGGCCGGCCGGTTCGGCGTGGACAAAAATAAAACGCCAGAAACTGATGTTTAGAAGCAGTAAAAAGTAGAAAGAAAGCAATGTAATCAGATGGCCGGAAGAAATAGAAAAGCGTTTATGCAGGAAGGCGGCTATTTTGCGCATAAGAGAAGAGTCTCCTGTTTAAATATCTAATATTCTACCAATATCTTTTTCCCTTGCCTAGCCAGCCTAAAATTTCCGTGGGCAAGTGCTTCCGATTATGCCATAATATACATATGCAAGAAAAAGAAATCATCCAAACGGAAGAAGTGATAGAGCCCGAAATTTTGGATGAAAACGGACGGCCCATTTCTCCGGAACCGGCTAAAGACTCCGCCCGCCCCAAAGGGGACACTGGCGGCCTTTTAGGCGGCGTATTTGTGCTGGCGTTTGGGTTTATCGTTACGCTTTTTGTGGCGATTTTCAGTATTTGTATTTTGCTTCCGCTGATGTTGCTGGGGAGATTGTTCGGCATGCAGGTGCGAACGTTTCGGCGGTAACAAAAAGCCTTTATAAAAAAAGCCCCTTGGCGGGGCTTTTTTGTTATAAGTAGAGGATTTTAAATCCCAGCATCAGTTCCCAATCGTAGGAGTATTTGTTGCCGGCCAAATGCCACCCGCCGCGTACGTACATAGACGAGCCCACATTGACCATCGTTCCCAGTTCAAATTCCCCGATCAGTTCTGCTTCGCCGGGATTTTGGTAATCCACGGTGTAGCGCGGGTCAAATTCAAACCACCAACCGTCCGGCCCGATAAGGCCGAAAATCATCCGGTAGCGGCTTTCGTTGATGTCGTCTCGTCTGCTGCTGCCTGCGAACGAAAAAATGTGGCGGTATTCCGCCTCTATAAAGAAAGAGGAATTTAATTTCCACACCGTAAAAATTTCCGGTTCGGCCACCCATTTGCCGTCTCCCAGGCTGCGGTCGGTGGCGGTGGGGGTAGTCAGTTCCATCGCCAATCCGTACGAAAACACTTTACTTGGCGTATAGTCCACATAACTGCCGGATACCATAATATCGCCTAAGCCCTTGGCGGCGGCAGTATCGTTTCCTACGCGGGCAATCGGAATTTCGGCGCCGAATTTCCAGTGCCGGTTTAATTTAAAAGACGGCTTGATTTCAATGGTAGAAGAAATATCGTTTGCCGAATCGTGTTTGGCTTTAAAACGCGGTTTAATTTCCAGCGAAGTGATATTTTCCGTAGGCAGCAGGTCGACCACCTGTAAATTTTCCTGCAGCTGGGCGCAGGACGGAAGCACACAAAAAAGTGCGCAAAGAGTAAAAAAATGTTTGCGCATAAAATACCTCAAATAAGCGTTAAAAAAGCCCCTTTGCGGGGCTTTTGAAATGGCGGAGAGGGAGAGATTCGAACTCTCGATACGGTTTCCCGTATGCAGTCTTTCCAGGACTGTGCCTTAAACCGCTCGGCCACCTCTCCAAAAGGATGTTGCGGACTAAGTACCTATTTATTATAGCAAATTAATGTTTAGCTTGCGCATTTCCCGACGGAGAACTTGCGCTTTGGCAATCCGCCAACAGGCTTTTGAGCCGTTCCACCGTTGCCGTTTGGCCGGACAAAATTACTTTTCCGTCCACCCGCAGCGCCGGGGTTTGCAGTACGCCGGCTTGGGCAATCCGGTCAAAATCTTCCACTTTTTCCAACTCGGCAGGCAATCCCAGTTCCTGCAGCGCCGCTTGGGTGTTGTTAAATAAAATATGGCATTTGCTGCAGCCCATGCCCAGTATTTGAATTTTCATACAGCCTCCTATAATATCCAGTTTAAAATATATCCTACACAGATAAAAGATACAATCAGATACAACGTAAACAAAGCGATCATTTTTACGGAAAGTACTTTTTTAAGCATCATCATTTCCGGCAGTGAAATGGCGGTGATACTCATTAAAATAACCAGGGCCGTTCCCAGCGGAACGCCTTTTAACAACAAAGCCTGTATGACGGGAATAACACTTACGTGATTGGCATACATAGGCGCCCCGATGACCGACGCGAGCGGCACGGCCCAGGGGTTGTCTGCCCCCAGATATTTGCTTAAAAAGGCTACCGGCACATATCCGTGAATCAGCGCTCCCACCAAGAGCCCCGCCAGCACGTAAAGCCAGATGCTTTTTAAAGTATCCCATGCAAAAGAGTGCGCATAAGCCGTCAGTTCCCTTAACTGCTGGGATTTCGTTTTAGGGGAGCTGCACGAACAAGCCGGTTGCACGGTCTGCGGGGCCTGATACGTGCACAAACGTTCCAAGTGCAGCCGGTCTGCCAGCCAGCCGCCCAAAACGGCAATCAACGAGCCGCACAGCACGTATACCGCGGCTACGCCCACCCCGGCCCCTTTCATGCTAATCAACATAAAAGTGGCAATTTCACTGACCAGCGGAGAGCTGATAAGAAAAGCCATGGTGATGCCGAGCGGAATGCCCGCGGTGATAAATCCGATAAACAGCGGAATGGACGAACACGAGCAAAAAGGCGTAACAATGCCCAAAAAGACCGCTAAAAAGTAACCATACCATCGGTTTTTGCCGGACAGATATTCCCGCACTTTTTGCGGCGAGAGCTGGGAACGAAAGAGCGAAATAATAAAAATTAAAACGTAAATAAGAACAAAAATTTTGGTAATGTCCTCTATAAAAAAGTGTATCGCGCTGCCCAAGTGAGTATCGGGCGAGAGGCCCATCCAAGCTGTCAAGGCGTCGGCTATTTTTGTAAAAATTGAAAACATATATTTTTCTCCTATTATCTATATATTTAAATATATAGATGCATATGCCAAAAAAATTATTTTTTGCAGGCCGCACAGGCCTTTTTAGGGACGGGGGCGGACAGCTGCTTTAAGCAATGCAGCAGTTTTTGCAGGCCGCTTGCCTGAAGGGAATAATGCATCCATTTGCCTTCTTTTCGGGCCGATACGATGCCGCCGTCGCATAAAATTTTCATATGGTGCGACAGGGTGGACTGGCCGATGTGAAGTAATTCCAATAATTGGCACGCGCACATTTCGCCGCGGCGGGCCAGCAATTGGACGATTTGTACCCGGTTTTCATCGCTTAACGTTTTAAACAGCCGGGCGGTTTGTTGAAGTTCCGTCATAACAGATTAAATTATAATAAATATATTGATATTTATCAATATGTTTAGCATTAAAATCCCCGGCTTTCGCCGGGGATTTTTGTTAAAACATATTGGCGAGCATCAACAATAACAATCCTAAAAACACACAGCAAAGCAAAAATTTGGAAAGTCCCAAATGTTTCTTAAGCCAATTGTTAAACGTGGCCGATTCCTTGCCGCACAGCGTCAGCACAAACACCAACACAAGCGGCAGAACGAACATCAGGTTGTACACAATCAGGTATTCGGCCGCTTTCCAGGACTGGCTGCCCGCTTCTTTTAAAATCACCACGCAAGTAGGCAGATAAACCTGCCCCGTGCACACGGCTTCCACCGCCGACACTACAAACCCCACGGCAAACGCCGCCAAGAGCAGCCGCCACATGGAGCTGTGTTTATCCTTTAAAAAGAAACGCATGACCTTGTGGATGTATTCTTTATAGCTTTTGGGCAGCTGCAAAAGCATTTTTTCGGATTTTTTGGTGCGCTGGTAAATAATGAAATCATACAGACTCAGCGCCAAAAACAGCACACACAGTACGATGGTACCCCACTGTACGGCCAGTGTTACGTAGCGAAAGCCCTTCATCGCGTACAAAAAGTGAAACGCGCCCAGCCCCATCAGCAAATACGCCAGGAAAACCGACGTACAATATGCCGTTCCCACGACGATAATTTCTTTTTTGGTGTATTTATAAGCCGCCAGAAACGATACAAAAAACACAATAACGGCAAACGCACAGGGGTTGATGCCGTCGGCCAGTCCGGCGCCGATAATGGCCCAAAGCGTAATTTGGCTAAACAATGCTTCGTGGGCCTGCAGTTGGGAGTTCTCTTGCGCGGCCGCCGCGGGGGTCGGTGCGGGTTCTGCTAAAGCTGCGGGTGCTTGCACGGGCGCGGGCTGCGGAGCCGTTTGTACGGGGGCGGGTTCAGCCGGGTCCGGTTCGGTTGTGGCGGGGGCGGCTGGTTGGGCCTTCTTTACAGGAGCGGTTTCTGCTTTCGGTTCCGGCAGGCCGGGCACGCGCGTTTTTTCGCGGTTGGAATGCGCTTTTTGGACGGCTTCGTCTGCCTGTGAACCGATTTGGGTGGGGTACCCCTGCAGTACCGTTTCGCCGATGACCAGCATAGGAATGCCAGCCGAGTCCAGCCCGTAGGCTTGCAAGGTTTGGAAGAACAAAACGTTATTGGCTTGTTCGGTTAAATCATATTCAAACAGTTCCGCTTTTCCCTTATATTTTTCTCTAAATTGCTGGGGAAACCCGTCCTCTTTTAAATGCCGGCAGTGCGGGCAATAGGGCGAGGTAAACAGCACGGCTTGCACCGGGGCCGCCCAAGCGGATGCGCCCGTTCCCCAAAAGAGGGCGGCTGTAAGTAACAAGAATTTGAACATACGTCTTAACATAATCGGTTGAACTCCTAACATTGATTTTGGCAGAAAGCCAGGTCTTTGGTTTGTTTTGCAGCATCATCGTTCCACAGGCTCCACGGATCCTGCGGATCAAAATCGGAAGGCGGCGTTTTGCAGTTTTTGCGGGTTACGCGGGTAACGGGGTGTTCGTCGCAAATCGTCATGGTTTTGGTACAGGAGCATTTTTCTCCATGGCATTCCAACTCGGTGGAAACCAGCACGCGCCCGTCCGCTTTTTTGCATTGGGCGCGCTGCCAAAAGGCGGTTGACTGCGGGTAATCCTTGTCCTGCAGGGAATCGCTCCAGTACATTCCGGCAATGCCGCCCAGCATTAATAACAAGCCCGTGCAAATGCCCCAAGCCAACGGCTTAAGGGAACGGCGCGGCGCACTTTGGTGCAGTACGCGCGCCCAGACGCGTTGCTGGGCTTGTCGGGCCGGATCAAAATCCAAGGCGGATACTTTTTCCAAAAATTCTTTTTCTGTGCTCATAGCGGCTCCATATAGCGGCGTATTTTTTGTACGGCGCGGTACAGCATAGTCCCCACATTGCTTTCGCTTAAGCGGGTTACGGCGGCAATTTCGCGGTTGGTCAGGCCGGAGTAAAACTTAAGCGAGAGTAAATCCCTTTCTTTTTCGGAAAGGGTGGCCATGGCCGCAAGCAGCTGCCTTTGCAGGGAATCTTGCTCCAGTTGCTCCAGGGGGGATTTTTCTTTGCCCGGCAGCAGGTCATCGGGCGTTTGGGCGAGCGAAAAGAAATGTTTCACCCAAAACAGCCTGCGGTACATATTGGTTTCATTGCGGGCAATGGTAAAAATCCATTGGGAAAACGTCCCCTTGGCTTCGTCATAAGAAGCAAGGTGCTCGTAGCACTTTTTCCAAGTGCCGGCGCAAATATCTTCTGCGGCGGCCGGGTCGTTTATGCGGGTAACGACATAGGCATAAACGGGCTTAAAGTATTGGTTATATAATGCTTCAAATGAGGTCATGCTACTTATATTATGCTGCTGCGGAAAAAGTATCACACTTTTATTATTGTAGCTTTTATGGAAAGGTATGTGCTCCCCGGTTTTCAAACCGGGGAGCGGAGAACTAAGGTAAGGCGTTTAGCCAGGAAGTGATTTTATTGTCTACGGCGTCGTTATACTGCGGGCCCAAGTTATTAAAAGACTCCCCTTTTAGAAGTTGAGCGTTTTTGGCGCGGGCGGCGAAGTCTTCAAAAAAAGTGCCGTAATTGCTGCCTTGGGTGGAAAAGGGAACCACTTTTTTGTTTTTAAAATCCATTTCCCGCAAAAATTGAAGTACCGGCGTGGCGGCCGTGTACCACCAAATAGGAGAGCCGACAAACACCACGTCGTACTGCGAGACGTCGGGCAAGGGGGGTTGAAGGGGCGGGTAGCGCCCGGTGGAGAGTTGGCGTTTGAGGATAAGATACATCCACGGAGCCGAAGAAAGCGGCTCCTGCAGTTCAATGCGGTACAAATCGGCCCCGGTGCGCTGTTGAATCCGCTGGGCAATATCCTGCGTATGGCCCGAGCGGGAATAATAAATGACCAACGCCTTGCCCAACTGGGCGGTATAGGCGATTTTTTCTCCCTGAAAAGGAGCCATTTCCTTTTTGTTTCGTTGGGCCACGCGCATCAAGTGCACGGCGCCGATACCGCCGCCGATTACGGCCGCGGCCAGCACCAGCAGTAAAATGGTTTTAAGCATGAGGGTTCCCTCCTGAAATTTTTTTGTTGGATGAAGCTTTGCTTACCAGCCAGTAGGTTACGCCCGCCGCCAGAAACAAAATGGCCAGGTGCGCCGATAAGAAAGAAATAAAAGACCGCCCCCGAGGCATATGGGTAAATGCAAGGCCCAGCTGGGTGGGTACTTTCCAGTAGAAAACGGCAAATAGACCGTACGCCGCCGCCAAGCCGGCCGCTGTGCCCAAGGCCCAGCGGGAAAATCGGCGTTGGGCGCGCTGGAGAAGCGGCTTAAAAACGCCGCCGTTTAACCCTAGGTGCACGGCCGATAATAAAAAGCCCCAATACGCAAATACGGGGTGCAGGCGCCTGGCCGTCCAGGAGCCGCCTAAATGCAAAACGGAAAATACATCCCGCGACAGAAAAATGCCCGTTACGCACAAGCCAATCATGGCGGCCAACAAAAGCAGGTTGACGGTTGTTAACACCCAACGAAAGGGCGTGTATTTGCCTTTCCATAAGGCTGCGTACCACCCGGCGTTAAGCACGTTATGCAAGATAAAAACTACAAATAAAGCCGTTCCCAACCATTCGTGCGGCAGTTTGCCGGTAAACGGGTAGCCCAGCGCCAGCAAAAAGAGAACGGACATCACAAAATCCACACTGAATTTAAAGCGCGTTTTTGCAGTCATATCCGTTCTCCTTTTTTATTTATTATAGCGTTTATTGTGCCAGCTTATCCAACCAATTTTGCAGTGCTTCCGGCGACGCGCCCGAAGAACGGCCGGGGAAAGAGGCCGCTTTTAGAAAGCGGGCCTGCGGCAGTTGGGCTTTCATATCGCTTTCGCAGCGCTGCATTCCGCCGCCGCCGTGCGTAAAGAACGGCACCAGCGTTTTGGCGCTGAAATCATATTGCGACAGGAATGTTTTTACTGCCGGGGCATAGGTGCCCCACCAGTTGGGCGAGCCGATAAACACCACGTCGTAGGTTTCCATTTGCGGCACTTTGTTTTTCAGCTCCGGCATAAACCCGGCGTTGATTTCCCGCTTGGCCTGGGCGGTTAGGTCGTTGTACGCGGCGGGATAGGGCTGCACGGTTTCAATGGCAAACAAGTCGCCTTGCGCGGCCTGCGCAATTTGGCGCGCCACGGCCTGCGTGTTGCCGGAATGCGAATAGTACGCCACCAGCACTTTTTTGCCGGCAAAAGGATTTTGCACCGCGCCGGCGGAAGAAGTTCCCGTGTCCGGCGTGTCTGCCCGGCAGGCGGCGGCCGACAGCACGATCAGACCAGAATAAAATAATCGCGTCATTTTTTTCATAGAGTTTCCTTATTTGTATTGTTCGTCCGTTACCGCGTCCAGCCATTCGGTTTGACCGTTTTGGTGGGCGTTTGTTTCCAGCGAAATATGCACAAACCAGCTCTCCGGCGCCGCGCCGTGCCAATGCGTTACGCCGGGGGCAATGCGCACGATATCGCCTTTGTGCAGGATTTGGATTTCTTTCCCTTTTTCCTGGTAGCGGCCTTCGCCGTTAAGCACCAGCAAAATCTGTCCGCCGTCGTGTTTGTGCCAATGGGTGCGTGCGCCGGGTTCAAAGGTTACGTTGCCGATGGGCGCATTAAACACATCGTCTTTGGGGCTTAACATATTTAAATAGGTTTGCCCCGTAAAAAATTTACCGTACGGGTTGGGTTCTCCTTGGTTAAAAATCGTATCAATGGGTGCTTTTTTCATGACTTGAGTCTCCTGTTTTTTAGGTTTGGGCGACATGCCCGCCGTACACAGCAAGGCCGCCGCCGCACAGAGCAAAAGTGCTTTTTTGGAACACATAATTTTCTCCTAAGGTTATTTTTGAGCCGAGAGTACGGCTTCTAAAGCGTGCAATCCGCTGACGGCCGTTTTGCGCCCGACGGCTTTTTTAATCACCGCCATAATGCCTTCTATTTGCGGGGCGCTTACGCCCACGTTCATAGCCATGGAAATATGGGCTTGCAGCTGCGGGGCTACATTGCCCAGCGCCGCCAGCGCCGATACGGTGGCGATTTCCCGCTCCGGGTACGTCAGCACGCCGCGCTCAAAAATATCGGCAAACAAATGTTCTTTTAAAAAGGTATCCGTTCCTTGAATAAATACCGGCGGGTGGCTGGGCAGCTTGGAAGCGGTTAATACTTCCAGATTTCTTTTGCCCAGTTCGTATTTATCCGTTCCGGCGGGAATGGGCTGGGGGAAAAGGCCGGTAACGTCCTCCTTCCCGGCGGCGCGGCGCTGTTTGACCACGCTTTCCAGCACCCCGGCCGCATTTAAACAGCGGGGGAAACCGGTGTAGGCATACAGCTGAAGCACGATTTCTTTCAGTTCGTTTACCGTAAGGCCGCTGTCTAATGCTTGGTAAAAAGCGGCGGGCAGTTTTTCCAAATTACCTACGGCGCTAAGCGCCGCGGTTTGGGCAATGGCCTGCTGTTTGGGGGACAGATTTTTCTGGGCTTGTTTCCAGTCGTAGGCTTGCAGGCCGGACGTCCCCACCAGCCCGGCGGCCAACAGCCCTGTAATGCGTTTTTGTGTTAAATTCATAAACCCTCCTGAAATTAGTATACAGGCTGGAGCTTGCTCCAGGTCAAGACCTATTTTTTATGGCAGGCGGGAACACAAAAAATACCCCGGCCTTTTGCGGGCCGGGGTATGCGGCAGAACCAAAGTTATTTGGTGTACGGGTTGGGTTCTCCTTGGTTAAAAATCGTATCAATGGGTGCTTTTTTCATGACTTGCGTCTCCTGTTTTTTAGGTTTGGGCGACATGCCCGCCGTAAATAGCAAGGCCGCTGCCGCACCCTGGCGGGCGTGCATTTAAAGAAGGAAATTTCCGTCAAAGATATTTTGTGCGACGCGCGCGTGAAACACTTTTTTGAATACGTCCGCGGCAACCGCCGCTTAAATTAAAACTGAAAAGCACATTAAAATTTTTTATAATAACTATTATTCAATAAAGGAGTTTTTACCACAAATAAGCCTTCAACGTGGCTTATATACAATTTAAATCTGTTTTTGGAACCGTATGAAGAATACGGTGCGCTGTTGGGAAACCAACGGCACAGCTCTAATCCAAAAGCAGTCGTTTTTAGGCACAGCATATTTAAACTGATCCCTTAAATATGCCGTGCCGAGTGCTTTCTGCCATATAATATGGCAGAAAGCCACGGCTGTTTATATTTGGGTTATTAGAGCTGGCTCAAATTTAACAGCCGTTTTTTACTGCCTTGTACCGCCTTCCTCGTCGCTGCTGCTTATTCTTTTCTCGTGCTGGCCTGTTATTTTTGAGATTGAAATAATAACGAGGTCAGCTCTATGAAAAAAAATCTGCTTTGGGCAGTTTCTTTCGTTTTCCTGTTTGCCATTTTACAACTTGTTTTACAGCCGGTTTTTCAACCCTGGCTAATGGTTTCTTGGTGTTTTTCGCTTTGTGTGTACGGCACATTCTCCCTATTTATATCCTCGCTATTTCTTTGCAAATATGGCCGCGGCTGGGCGGTGCTATGCTCACTGGCGGCCGCTTTGCCACTGCTTAATTTCTTTTATTACCAAAATTACGGCGCCTTTATTCCTTCCCAGCTGCTTACCGCTTTGATGCGCGAGCCGCTTTTTTTGCTTGCTACGCTCAAAATGCAGCTGTTGCCCTATGCAGGCTGGATTATTCTGGCCGGAAGCGGCCTTGCCTTCTTTTCCTGCTGGTGCCTTCACCCGTTATTTAAAGGAGAAAAACAACAGCCTTTTGCTTTATTAAAAAAATGGTTTATCTGGCTGCCCGCCCTGACAATATGGCTCATACAAATGAAGTGGTGTTTCAAATACGACCTGCACCAGGTATTCCCCCGCAGTTTGTATATAGTGGGCCTATTTGGAACAGTGTCTTTCCTCGCATTTATAGTCAAGAGTAAACAACGCTCCCTTAAAATCCTTTTCATAAGCGGATTTAGCTTGAGTGCGTTTTTTTTCGCTTTGCTAGGAGGGCCGCTCAAAAATCAAGTTCCGCGCTTAGCGTTTGATGCTCAGTTTATGGTAGAAATTTTTGACAGTCTGTTCAGCCCGGAACGGGATAAAAGCCTTAAACAGTCCGAAACTGCCTCTGACAAGTACCAGGCCTTCCAGGCCCCGGATATCCCATTTAATGTGCTGGTCATTGTTAACGATGCCCAGCGGGCACGCAATATGGGCATATATGGATACGATCGTTACCCGGACAATCCGTTAAAATCTTTTTATCAAAAATCATTCGTCTTCCAGGCACTTTCACCGGCTAATTATACCGATACGGCCATCCCAGCCCTATTCACCGGTCAAGGCCCCCAGCGGCACCCTTCCGCCATCAAAGACGCCCTTACATTATGGGACTATTTCCCACAAAAATTTTTTACGTTTTATATCTTAACGGCCGGGAAAAAATGGGCCCGATTAGATGAGTTCTTTAATTCGTTTAATATGCAATACCTCTGGAGTGCTGCCGATGATGCTGGGCAAAAAGACGCACTGGACTACATCCAAGATGAAATTGCTCTCCAGCAGGTGGGACAAGTGATTAAACAGCATCCGCATTTCGTAGGTGTTTTTCATGCCAACAGTATGCATTTCCCTTATTTTCAACAAGAAGGCTTTACCCCGTTTCAACCGTGCGAAACGGAGCGCACGCATTGGCCGCAAGCATCTGTTAACTGCTACGACAATGCCATTTATTATTTATCCCACCTGGAAGCAAATTTGTTAAACGAAATAGACCTCCAGCGGACGATTGTCGTCCTCACTTCCGATCACGGCGAAGGATTTTATGAACACGGAGCTTATTTCCATAACCAAGATTTGCACGAAGAATCAGTCAGAGTACCTTTTATTTGGTATATTCCGCCGGCGCTGCAACAGCAAATTCCGGCTACCAACTGGAACCATTTTGTGCAAAACCAAAAGCGTTATGTCAGCACTTCTGATTTAATTCCTACCATTTTACATTTGGCCTCTTTGCTTACCGGCCAGCCGCCTGCCTTTGAGCGGGAAGATTTCACCGGGCGCAGCCTGTTCGAAGATCAAACCAACCGTATAGTTATTACCTCTGGCTGTTTTGTGGACTACCGTTGTTTTTCCCGCGATGTAGCCTTTGCAGACGAACATTATTTTGTATTGCTCCGCCCCAATGCGCTGGACCCGGTGGAAATATATCCCGCCTTTGACTTTAACCAGCTCCACCCGCTGCAGGTCGAAGAAGTGGATCCGGAAAAACTCGCCAACATTTTTTCCAACGCACCGCATCTTCATCCGCTGGGTGGAATGCTTCAAAGCCTTTTAGATGTAGAAAAATTAAAGCGATAAGGAGGCAGTATTAATGAAAAAGTATCTATTGTTGTTCAGTCTTATTTTGTTGCATACGCTATCGTTTGCCTACCAATCAGGCGATAAAACATTAGGCATATCCTTGAACACGGCCATTCCGTGCTTGGGAAGCGACTGGGGCGAATTTAATGTCGTCAATGTTACTACCGGCATAGAACACGACGCTAAACTGGGAGACCCAAGCCTCGGATTCAATATCCACGGTTTCTATTTCTTATCCCGGCGAATTGCCTTGGGGCTTTCTTTCGGATATGATTATTTTCCGACGGACCGGGCCAGCGGGCTGGAACTAAACGTAAATACCAAGAGCTTACACTATATGTTGCTCTCCCGGATTTACCTCAATCCTCAAAATTCCCTGCAGTTTTACCTACCGTTAGGCCTTGGCATAGCCAACACGCGCACGAGTATAGAAATGGGAAAAACGGAACACTTCCAAAATACCAATTGGGCCGCTTCCATAGGGTTAGGAATGGAATATATGGTTTCGACGCATATAGGATTGAATGTGGAAGCCCGGTATAATTACAACCGGTTTAAAACAAGCAAATTTACCGCACAGCAAGAATATGTAAAACTTTTCCCTCAAGCCAGTTATATTTCTTACTCAGCCGGTTTGTTTTACAAGTTTTAACACAAAAACCCCGGTCTTTCGGACCGGGGTTTTTGTGGGTTCTAGCCCAAAGTTATTTGTTATACGGTTTGAGCGATTCGGTGTAGATGGTGCGAACCGCTTCTTTGGTGGCTTCGGTCGGAGCGATGCCCAACAAACCGCCCAAAGAAGGCGTGTTGAAAGCCAAGTCCACCAGCTTGTCTACGTCAGAGGATTTGAAGCCTTCGTCTTCCAGCTTATGCGTAGAGCCGACGGAGAACAGCCATTTTTCCACCCCTTGAGCCGCTTTTTCGGCTTCGCAGGCGCAGCCGGTTAAACCGGGCACAATCGGGGCCAGCACATCGGCCAGCGTAGCCGGTTTAGCGGGATAGATGTTCTTGATGACGGCCGGCAGCAACATGGCCAAACCCAAGCCGTGGGTCAAGTGCGGGTTCACACCGGAAAGCGGGTGTTCCAGCGCGTGCGTGTAGTGCAGCATGCCGTTGTCGAAGCTGATGCCGGCAATCAAGGCCGCATAGGCCAAGAAATAGCGGGCTTCGAGGTTGGTCGGATCTTTAAGCGCCACGGGCAGGTATTCGTTCACCAGTTTCACGACCGCGACCGCCAGGTCAATGGCGTAGGGCGAAGTTACTTTGGTGGTGGAAGCTTCTACCACGTGGTTGACCGCGTCGATAGACACGTAGCGGGTCTGGTTTTCGGCCAGGCCGGTCATCAGGGCCGGGTCGTCAATGGAGTAGAGCGGATAGATGCAATCGTACGCGATGGCGGGTTTGAAGTTCTTTTCTTCAATGCTGACCACCGCAAAGCGGTTGGCTTCGGAACCAGTGCCGTGCGTGAGGTTGATGGCGATAATCGGCGCGGCTTCGGTAGGCGTAAATTTGAATTCATACAATTCTTCCGCCGTGTGGCCGGGGTTCTTCATCAAAATGGCCACGCTCTTGCCGGCGTCAATGGCGGAACCGCCGCCGATGGCGAGCATCGCCTGCGCACCGAAATCGGCCGCCATTTTGGCCGCTTCGTTGACGTGGTGCGTGTTCGGGTTCGGGGTTACTTTGTCGTAGTGAACATACGTAATGCCGTTTTCGGCAAACGCTTTGGTGACATGATCCCACGCGCCGGTTTTCTTATAAGCGCCGTGGCCCGTTACCACTACCAGTTTGGTAATTCCTTTGGCTTTTAAGTCTTTGCAAATGTCCGAGATTTTATTGATGGCGCCTACGCCGAAATATACCAGCGTGCGGCTACGAATCTCGCGCACTTCATTAATATCAATATCTTTTTCCCACATACATTCCCCTCCTTAATATGGTACTTCTTCTCCTTTACTATACCATATTGGAAAGGGTTGGGAAATGGGCATTTTATGCAAAACGCGCGGAAGGGTTTTTATTCGGGGGCGAAGAAAAAATATCAATAAAATTTAAGCCGCTTGGAGAAGCGGCTTAAAGTTCACAAATTGCAAACCAAGGGGTCATTTTTCCAATTGGCACTGGAGAAACGACAGAAAATAATAATCGGCGGTTTCTTTCAAAGCGGGTTGGTCTTTGGCGGCGTGCGGCTCGGAAATGGCGGCCGTGGCAAAGCCTGCGCTGCGGGCCGTTTGCAGGGCGTAGAGCGCATCTTCCACCACCAGCGTCCGCTCCAAGGGCGTGCCCAGTTTTTGGCGGGCCAGCTGGTAGACGGCCGGATTTCGCTTGCCGGCGCCGGCTTCGTCGCAGGTAAGGATGAAATCAAAGTAGGGCAAAAGGCCCGTACGTTTGAGGGCGGCTTCCGTCAGTTCCCGGTCGGAAGCGGTGGCCACGCAAAGTTTGATGCCTTGCGCATGCAGGCGCTGAAGCAGCGATAAGACGCCGGGCTTGGGCTGAATGTCCTCATAGTAATGGCGGCGGATCGGCTCCAGCGTCAGACGTAAAATTTCTTCGGGCGGCTGGGGCAAATGAAAACGTTTTTTTAGCAGGCGCGCCCCGTCTAACAGCGACATTTTGGCCAGTTCTTCATCCAATCCGGGCGGGGGCACAATGCCTTGCGTGCGTAAAAAATTGGAGCCGGAATGTTCCCAAGCGGAAAGGGAATCTAACAGGGTGCCGTCCAAATCAAAAATCACGGCGTCTATTTGCTGTTTGCCGGGGAAAGCATGACGGGGGGAAACCCTCCGGGGAAACTGCGCCAGCACTTTTCGCTCAAGCAGCCGCGGGTTTACGGCCGTGGCGGGGTTCAGCCCAATCCAATGGCGGGGGGACAGAATACCGTGAAAACCGGATAACAGCGGGCGGTCGGCCGCAACGCGCAAAGTTTCTTGCTGCAAGGCGCGGGTTAAAGGAAGGATTTGTTTCTGTGCGTGTAAGACAGAAGGCGCGGTGGCGTATACTAAAACCGCAGCAACCGGCAGGAACAGACGGCGTAAAGAATTCATATATATATTGTACCTGTTTCGGCGGCGGGTGTTCAAGAAAACGCCCCAAATAGGAGGCAAAACAATAGACGTAAATTTGAAAATCCACGTCTCAAAGAGATATAATATTACTGATGAAACAGACTAAAAAAACCTGGAAGGGAACCTCCACAAAAAGGCGCAATACGGCCTTTTTTTATTTGTATTTTTGGGCATGCTGACGGCTTTCGGGCCGTTTGTAACGGACATGTACCTGCCCAGCCTTCCGACGATGACCTCGTTCTTTGACACCAGTACCTCGATGGTACAGCTGGGACTTACGGCCTCCATGCTGGGGCTGGCCGCGGGCCAGATTTTATTCGGCCCGCTGAGCGATAAATACGGCCGGCGCTCGCCGCTGATCGTATCGATGCTGCTGTTTTTGTTTTCCACGCTGGCGTGTATTTTTGCCCCTAATATAGAGGTATTTATTGCCTTGCGTTTTGTGCAAGGTGCGGCGGGTGCGGGCGGAATTGTGATTTCCCGCTCCATCGCGACCGACAAGTTTAAAGGCGCCAATTTGGCAAAAGCCTTGGCCGTCATCGGCGCGATCAACGGGATTGCTCCCGTTTCGGCGCCGGTCATTGGCGGGGCCGTCCTGAAAGTGACCAATTGGCAGGGCATTTTTGCCGTGCTGTTTGCGGTGGGCCTTGCGCTGACGGCGGGTTGCTTTCATTTTAATGAATCCTTGTCCCACAGCAAACGCTCCAAGGAAAAACTTTCCCATACGTTTGTACTGTTTAAAATCGTCCTGCAAAAACGCACCTATATGCTGTATGTGCTGCAGCAGGCTTTTGCGCTGGCTATTTTGTTTGCCTATATTGCGTCCTCTCCGTTTATTATTCAGGAGCATTACGGCTTCAGCCCGTTTGCCTTTAGCTTGTTCTTTGCGCTTAACGCGCTGGCACTGATGGGCGGGGCGGGGCTTTCTGCCAAGTTTAAACGGCAGGAAAACTCCGTAATTACCAGCTGCGTAGGCATGATGACGTGCAGCCTGCTGTTGTTCGTATCGTTGGTTTCGGGCGCGTCTATCGTGCTTTTTGAAGGTTTGCTGTTTGTATTGTTGTTTATGCTGGGGCTTACGCTTACTTCCGCCACGACCTTGGCTATGGAAAACGCCCGGGAGCAAGCCGGTACGGCCTCTGCGCTGTTGGGTGCGGCCAGCTTTTTGTTTGGCAGCATTGTATCGCCGCTGGTGGGCATGGGAGACATCCTGGTGTCTACGGGCATTACGTTTGTTATTTGTGCGGCGGCTTCCTGCCTGTGCGGCTGGGCCGCAATTCACGGGCATACGCCGCATACGGCGGTAATCAATAACGGCGTTTGCTAAGAAATCCCTGAGGAAATTTACAAGGAGCTTTGAAAAAAGCTCCTTTTTTTATGCCCAAAGGCTTGACTTGGAGTTGGCTCCAGGTATTACAATATAAGAAAGACTTACGGAGGCAACGGAATGACGATATCCGAAGTGAGCAAAAAATACGGCCTTTCCGTAGATACGCTTCGCTACTACGAAAAAGCCGGTTTGATTCCGCCGGTTAACCGCAAAGAAAACGGCATCCGCGATTATACGGAAACGGACTGCGGGTGGGTGGAATTTGTTAAATGCATGCGCGAGGCGGGGCTTCCCATTGAGGTGCTGACGCAGTATATTGCCCTGTATGCCAAGGGGAACCGCACCTTGCAACAGCGCAAAAACCTGCTGGTAACGGAGCGCGACCGTTTAAAAGAACGCATTGAACAAATGCAGCAAACGCTGAAGCGGCTGAATTATAAAATTTCCGTTTACGAACAGCGCATTGTGGCGTGTGAGAAAAAATTGTTGAAGTGAGGTAAGAGGATGGCAAAAAAAGTACTGATTATTTCCGCCAGCCCCCGCCGGGGCGGCAATTCGGACTTGTTGTGCGACCAGTTTTTAAAAGGGGCGTCGGAGGCCGGGCACCAAGTCGAAAAAATTTCCTTGCGCGAGCATAAAATCAATTATTGCACCGGCTGCGGCGTGTGCAACAATACCCACCGCTGTGTGCAGCAGGACGATATGGCCGCCCTGCTGGACAAAATGGTGCAGGCGGATGTGATTGTCCTGGCGACGCCGGTTTATTTTTATTCCATGGACGGCCAGTTAAAAACGTTTATCGACCGCACCGTCCCGCGCTATACGGAAATTACCGATAAGGATTTTTACTTTATCCTGACCTCGGCCGACACGAACAAGAAAAACCTGGCCCGCACGGTGGAAGCCCTGCGTGGATTTACGGAAGATTGCTTGGACAATGCCCGCGAGAAAGGTATTATCTACGGTACGGGCGCTTGGCAAAAAGGCGAAATCAAAGAAACGCCCGCATTTGAAGAAGCCTATCAGGCGGGCAAACATTGCTAGCGTTTATTCGTTCTATAAAAAGCGCGTTCTTGGGAACGCGCTTTTTTTGTGTAAAACGGGCGGAATGACACGGGAAAAAGGTTAGCGGCGAAGCGTGTGCGGGCCGCGGACATAGTCCATAAATTGTTTCACGCGGCCGTCGCACAGGACGTCTTGTACGGAAATTTCTTTTTTTAAATGCACCCCGTTTAACGTGCGGCAGCGGCTAAGCGCCACATAGGTTTGCCCGGGGGCAAAGGCGCCGCGGCCGATGTCCAGGTAAATGCTGTCAAAGGTAAGGCCTTGGGATTTGTGAATGGTAATGGCCCACGCCAGTTTTAACGGGTATTGTTTAAAAAATCCCTTCACTTTGGGCTGCAGTTTTTGCAGCAGCGGATTAAATTCGTATCGCACGTCTTCCCATACGTGGGGTTCCACTTGGTAAATGCAGCCTTTGAGTTCCACCTGAATAAAATCCGGCCCCAAATCATACACCGTGCCGATATCGCCGTTTACCCAATTATCGTCGTTTACCAGCATCATAATTTTGGCCCCCTTTTTGAGGTGCAGCACGGGATCCGCCGGCGGGGTTTTGGTCTGAAACGACTCGTCCGCCGTGGCCGTGTAGGTAAATTCTTCGCCGGGCAGCTGGGCCAGGTAATGCACGTTGCGCCAAGCCGCTTCGCGGTTGGTGGGGGCCAGAATGATGCTGTTTTCAAATTTTTCCGGCAAGTCAAATGTTTTACGGGTGTTGAGCAGGCTGTCTAGCTGCGGCTGGGTTACCTGTCCTTCCCGGATGAGGTTTAACAAGCGGGCAAAGTCCGGGTCGGCCTTTTGGCGGAAGATGCGCCGCAGTTCAAATACTTCCGTGGGCAGGCGGCGCAGCACATGCGCTTCAAAAAAATAGGGGCTGGGATACAGCTGGCGGAAATAGTCAAACAAACCGCCGGAAGCTTGCTCCTCCACCGGGGGCAGCTGGAACAGGTCGCCAAATAGCACAATCTTTTTGCCGCCGAAGGGTTCTTCGCTGTGGGTGGAAAGCTGCAAAATGTAATCAATGGCGTCCAACAAATCGGCCCGGAGCATGGAAGCTTCGTCTATAATCAGCGTGTCTATGGCGTCCACCGTTTTGCGCGGCAGGCGTTTTAAATTGCTTTTATCAAGCAGATTGCCCGGTTTTAAACGAAAGAAAGAATGAACGGTTTGCCCGTGCACGTTAATGGCCGCCAGCCCGGTGGTGGCCAATACAACGGTATTTTGGGCGGTATGTTCGGCAAAATAGCGCAGGAGCGTGGTCTTGCCCGTTCCGGCCCGGCCCGTAATAAAGATAAGTGGTTTTACGGACGGTTTGGCTTCCAAAAGGGCAAGGGCGTCTTTAAATTCGTCTGTCAGAATAATGTCAGGTTTTCCAGCGGGCATACTTTTATTATAGCAATTCAGCGCTTGGCCGCTTGTGTAATGGACGGAGAAAAAACGCCACCAACGCTTTCCCTTGCTGCGTTTAACGGGATTACCCAACTGCATTTACGGATATGGACAGGGACTGAATGTAGCCAGTATGGTTTTTTACGAGGCCGCGCCGCCTTGCCCTTTCTTGCGCAAATAAAAGTTTGCTACCATACCCTTATGGAACAATCTATTTTAACCGCTTTTACATTAAGTTTTTTGGCCGGCGCGGCTACCGCCGTGGGCGGAGCGCTGGCTTTTGTGATTAAACGGGAAAATCTCTCCGTCTTATCATTGGGACTCGGGTTTTCGGCCGGGGTGATGATTTACGTTTCGTTTATGGAAATTCTCCCGCAGGCCACGCAGGCTTTGGGCCTTTTGTTTGGCGAAAAACCAGGCGCTTGGGCCGCCACGGGGCTGTTCTTTGCGGGGATTGTGCTGGCGTGGCTGATTGATACGCTGCTGCCTTCCCACCATCTGGAACAACACACCTTGGATCAATCCGCCAAGCTCAAGCACTTGGGGCTTTTTACGGCGCTGGCGTTGGCCATTCACAACTTTCCCGAAGGGTTGGCCACGTTTATGGCCTCCATGCAAGACGCCACCTTGGGCGTTTCCATTGCGGTGGCAGTTGCCATTCACAACATCCCGGAAGGAATTGCCGTTGCGCTGCCCGTTTTCCACGCCACGGGAAACCGCAAACAAGCTTTTTGGTACAGCGCGGGGTCGGGCATGGCGGAACCGGTGGGGGCGGTGCTGGGATTTTTTCTGCTGAAAAGCGTCTTGCAGGAAACGGCTTTTGGCGTGTTGTTTGGGCTGATTGCCGGAATTATGGTGTATATCGCGCTGGATGAACTGCTGCCCACGGCGCATGAATATGGAGACGGGCATAAAGTGATTTGGGGGGTAGTGGGCGGAATGATGGTGATGGCGGTTTCGCTTTTGTTGTTCTGAAAAAGCAAAAAATTGGGAACATAAAAAGCCGGGGCCTATTCAAAGGCCCCGGCTTTTTATTTTTAAGGGATCTTAAAAGATGTAAGGCGCCAGGAGAAAAGAAATAATCATACCGATGGAATAGCTGGTTACGTTGGTAGTTAAGCTAAGCATACAGGCGTCTTTAAACGATATTTTCCGCGGGTTCATCAGGCGCATGATTAATGCTTCGGCAATTAAACAAAACACCCACAGCACGGCCGTATCGCCCACATAGCGTACGAGCAACATCCACGATAATGCCGTGGTAATTAAATTTGCCAAGCCCACGCTGTATAGAATGGTAAAGCTTTTTTCCCGGTAAAAAAGATACGCCGCCGCCGCCAACAATTCCAGCACTAAAACGATTCCCAGCGACAGCCACGCGTCTTTGCGCGCCCAAGAGCGGCGATCGGTCGGCGCAGCGGAAGGTTCCACCTTCAGATCGTTTTCCGTTACATATACGTTAAAGTGGGAGCGTAACGTATCCGGCGAGGCAAAAACATTGCTTTGCTTTTTGGTTCCGTCTTCAAAAGCAATAATCAGCTGTTGGTAAGTGGCGTAATCATAAGCAATGGAAAAGCAGCTGCGTTTCTTGCAGTATAATTTTTGCAAGCCATACACGCCCAGCGGTTTGCTTTCCAAGCATTGATTGTCTTGGCATTGGATTTGTTCGCTGTGCAAGGGGTCAATGGCCGGCTGATTCGCCGTTTGATAGACAAAAGAAAATTCCATTTCCGGCTTGGGGGACACATTGGCCCAAAGGGGGGAAAAAACACAGCAAAAAAGCGTCAGCAAAAATAATTTTTTCATTTTTTCTCTCGGTATTCTTTATTTGGTATTATAACATTAATAATGCATAGGGGGAAATTAAAATGTTTTTTACCAAAGTTCAAACCGAAAAATATGCCGATGTGATGATTTGGGCACTGGAAACCGCCCGCCGAAACGGCAAATTTAAACCCTACGATACGGTGCTGCTCAGAAGCGACTTGTCCGCCCTGCCGCTGGCCCGCGCCCTGTATACGAAACTGTTGGCGCGGCACTACCAGGTGATTATGCGCTTTAACGCCCCGGAAGATTTTTCCAAAACATTTTATCAGCACGCGGACGATAAACAGCTGGCTTTTATCGCTCCCGGCGAAAAAGAATTCCAAGGCGGCATTAACGGCCTGATTTCATTGCGCGCGCCCGAAGATTTAACCCACCTCAAGCAAGTGGATCCGGCCCGCATTGCCAAAAGCGCGGTGGCCCGCAAACCCTTGCGCGAGATTTTGGACGTGCGCGAACAAAAAGGATTATTTTCGTGGACGCTGTGCAATTACCCCACGGAAGAACTGGCCAAACGGGCAGGCCTGTCCGTAAAAGAATACGCAAGCCAAGTGGCGCGGGCGTGCTTTTTAAATGAAAAAGACCCCGTCAAAAAATGGCAGGAAGTAACCCGCCAAATTACCGAAATCGGAAAGTGGCTCTCTTCCTTGCCCATTCAAACGCTGCGGGTGGAAACCAAAAATATGGATTTTGAAGTACTGCTGGGCGAAAAACGCAAATTTATTGCAGGCGGCGGCTGTAATGTGCCTTCCTTTGAAATTTTTACCTCGCCCGACTGGCGCGGCACGCGCGGCGTCTACTTTGCCGATTTGTCCTCTTACCGCAGCGGCAATTACGTAAAAGGCGTTCGCTTGGAATTTGAAAAAGGACGCGCCGTCAAAGCCGATGCCCAGCAAGGCGCCGAATTTGTGCGCAAAATGCTGGCTATGGACAAAGGCGCTGCCCAGATTGGGGAATTTTCCTTGACGGATCGTCGGTTCTCCAAAATTACCAAATTTATGGCGGATATCCTGTACGATGAAAACTTTGGCGGGAAATACGGCAACTGCCATGTGGCTGTGGGTTCCAGCTACGCCGATACCTTTTCGGGCGCGCAGAGCAAATTGGACAAAAAAACCAAGGAAAAACTGGGATTTAACGATTCCTCCTTGCATTGGGATTTAATCAATACCGAAAATAAAACCGTTACCGCCCGTTTAAAAGACGGTTCCAGCCAAGTGATTTACGAAAAGGGCCAGTTTCGGTATTAACAACTTTGTTTCTGGGACATAAGGCCTACTTAAAAATAGGTCTTATGTCCCTTGTTTTGGCCTTCTCAAAAGCATAAGATTTAAGTAAGGAAGTTTTAACAAGGAGAGTGAAATGAAAAGAATAGTACTGTTGTTGCTTTTGACGCTTATTTCCCCCGCGGTATTTGCCCAAACGACGGTAAATGCATCCGCCATTGAACGGGCAGCCAAAGCGGCGCATAACCAAAAAGCAGACCAAGTGAGCAAACTGACCGCTCAAACGCTGGCTGATCTCAAAGCCTTTCAAAAGGCGGCGTTTCGTTATCAGTATTACGATTACAATTTTATGTTCCAATCGATGGATGCCCTGCGGGAATCCTATATGCAGCTGCGCGGTGCGTCGGAAACGGCGGCCAAATCCGTGGCGCCTCAGATCAATGAACCGATTGCTATCGCCAACGGACAGCGCTCTATTCGCCTGGCGGCTTATTTGAATATGGAAACCTGCACGTTGTGGCAAAGCGAACAGCCTAAATTTGACGCTTTTGCAGAGGCGTTGCAAGCGGATTTGCAAGAAGGGGTTGCCCTGCCGGCCGAATTTAAACAAACGCTGGCCTCTTTCCGTGAGTATGTAAAAAATTCAAAACAACTTAATTCCAATTGGGTTTTGCAGAGCATGATGCCGGTAATGGATGTCTTTAACAAATATGCAAAGGCTAATTCTCCGTTAGTGCCGGCCATGGCCCGCCAAATCCAGGAACCGATGCCTGCCGGCTGGGGCGGAGAAGTAGTTGCCTCCACCTTTATTAAAGATCACAGCTGTGAATTATGGCAGATTGGCGATCAGCTGGAAAATTTTAGAGCCAACTTGCTGAAGTATACCCGCTAAGGTAATTTTAAATCACAAAGCGCCCGCCATTTCCGGGCGCTTTTTTTATGCCATTTGGGGAAGATTTGGAGGGAAAGGAAGCGGATCCCGCGAATGTTCGGGCGGGGGGGGGAAAAAGCCTTTGAGAGAGGCCAAAAACGGGTTTTGCACACAGGATTTCCCGGCTGACGGGAAAAAAGACAGGGAAATAAAAAACCGGGCATAAAGCCCGGTTTTGAGGTTAAACTAAATGCTAAATCTCTTTATGCAGCACTTTTAAGGCGGCTTTTTCCTTGGCTACCGGCAGGCATTCCTGCACGCGGTAGTGCTGGCCGTTAAGCATTTGGGAAAGCGCGGCAATATCCGCATCGGTCAAAACTTCTTTGTCGTACGTCGTGCGGAATTCATAGCCTAAGCCCGACTTTTTGATTAAATCCATGGATTCGCGCAGAATAGCCGGATTAAAATCCACTCCCGTAATGAGGGAATACTTTTCCAGCGGGGCTTTTAGATCCATGGCAATATAATCAACCAGTTTGTCTTGAATCAGCTGCCTAAGCATTTCCGGCCGGGTGCCGTTGGTGTCCAATTTTACGGCGTAGCCCATGGATTTTATCTTGGCCAAGAACTGGGGCAAATCGTCGTGCAGGGTGGGTTCCCCGCCCGATACCACCACTCCTTCCAAGGTGCCTTGGCGCCGCTTTAAGAAAGCGTCTATTTCTTCTTCGGCAACGGGTTCCGTGAACATATGCGGATACACCAGTTCCGGGTTGTGGCAGTAGCGGCAACGGAAGTTGCACCCTTGCGTAAAAATCACTGCTGCCGGACGGCCCGGAAAGTCAATCAGCGTAAATTTAATCAGTCCGCCTATTTTCATCGGAAACCCGCTGCGAGAAAAGTTTATTTATCGCTGTTGCAGTCGCAGCCGCAGCCGATATGCATGGTTTTTCTCATGGCAAATTCTTCTTTTTTGCCTTTGTTCCAGTTCTGGACGGGGCGCAGATAGCCCACCACTCTGGAGTAAACTTCGCATTTGGAACCGTGAACTTCGTTCATTTCTTTTTTAAGTTCCGAAATTTTGTTTTCAACAATCTTTTTTTCCTGTGCAGTCATGGTGATGTCTCCTAGATAATAACCGTGTAAAACGGGGATCGGGCCCGTGAAAACCCTTTCTCTTATTATGGCACTTTGCCATACCCGTTTCAACTGCTTTTTTGGGTTATGTTTTGTGAAAAACTAACCCAAAAAAGATAATTTGTGAAGAACTATTTGCTGTAGAGCTGTTCTTCCAAAAGTTTTACTTGGCGTTCCAGCTCCTGCATCCGTTCGGCCTTGCATTTGGGGCATTCAAAATGTTCGCCTTCAATGTAGCCGCATTTGGGGCAGATGCTGAACGTAGGCGTGATGGAGAAGTACGGCAAAGTGTATTTCTCGCACACGGTTTTGATGAATTTCTTCATCGCTTCCAAATCTTTGATTTTTTCGCCGGTGAAAATATGCTGTACCGTTCCGCCGGTGTATTTGGACTGGATGGTGCTTTGCAAGTCCAGCATTTCAAACACGTCGTCGGTATAGTTGACGGGAAGCTGCGAAGAGTTGGTGTAGAAAGGCGGGTGGCCTTGTTTGTAAAGCTCTTCGTTGGCGCATTTGATTTCCGGGAAGCGTTCCTTGTCCAATTTGGCCAAGCGGTAGGAAGTGCCTTCGGCGGGAGTGGCTTCTAAGTTATAGTTGTTGCCGGTTTCTTCCTGGAATTTTACCAGCGTTTCGCGCATGAACGTAAGCACTTTTTCGGCAAAGGCGCGGCCTTTTTCGGTGCCGATGTCTTCGCCGATCAGGTTGACGGCGCATTCATTGAGCCCCACCAGCCCGATGGTGGAAAAGTGGTTTTTCCAGTATTCGTTAAAGCGCTGGCGGATGGAGCGCAGGTAAAAGCTCATGTACGGATAGAGGTTGCCTTTGGTGAAGCGTTCAATGACTTTGCGCTTGATTTCCAAGCTGGTTTTGGCCACTTCCATGCGGTCTTTCAAATTGGCAAAGAATTCATCCTCGTTTTTGGACAAATACCCCAGGCGCGGCAGGTTGATGGTTACCACGCCGATGGAACCCGTCAGCGGGGCCGAGCCGAAAAGACCGCCGCCGCGTTTTCTCAGTTCGCGGTTGTCGATGCGCAAGCGGCAGCACATGGAGCGGGCATCTTCGGGGTTCATATCCGAGTTGATAAAGTTGGCAAAGTACGGAATACCGTATTTGGCCGTCATTTCCCACAGCGGGGTGAGTTTCGGGTTGTTCCAGTCAAAATCCTTGGTAATGTTGTACGTCGGAATCGGGAACGTAAATACGCGGCCCTTGGCGTCGCCCGCGAGCATGACCTCGCAGAACGCGCGGTTGAGCATATCCATTTCTTCCTGGAATTCGCCGTACGTCTTGTCCTGCAGTTTGCCGCCGATGATGACGGGTTGGTCTTTATAATAAGAAGGCACCGTCAAGTCCAGCGTCAGGTTGGTAAACGGCGTTTGGAAGCCGACGCGGGTGGGCACGTTGACGTTAAATAAAAATTCCTGCAAGGCTTGTTTTACTTCGTCGTAAGAGAGTTTGTCGTAATAGATAAACGGGGCGAGCAGCGTGTCAAAGTTGGAGAACGCTTGCGCGCCGGCGCTTTCCCCTTGCAGGGTGTAGAAAAAGTTGACCACTTGGCCCAAGGCGGTGCGCAGGTGTTTGGCCGGTTTGCTTTCCGCTTTGCCGACTACGCCCGTAAAACCGCTGAGCAACAAGTCCTGCAAATCCCAGCCCACGCAGTAAGCGCCCAAGAGGCCCAAATCGTGCAGGTGAAAATCGCCTTCCGTGTGCATCCGGCGGACATTTTCCGGATAAATTTTGTTCAGCCAATACACTTTGCTGATTTCGGAAGAAATATAGTTGTTCAGCCCCTGCAGCGAGTAGCCCATATTGCTGTTTTCGTTGACTTGCCAGTCAATTTTCTGCAGGTATTGGTCTACCAAATCCACGTTAAATTTAGAAGAAATTTCACGCATACGGGCGTGTTGGTCGCGGTACAGGATGTAGGCTTTGGCCGTTTTGTGGTAGTTGGACGTCAGCAGTACGTCTTCTACGATATCCTGCACATTTTCCACGTTGGGAACCGTATCGGAATAAAGTTGTTGAATGATGTTAATGGCGCGAATCGTCAATTTTTTGGCGGTTTCCGAATCAAATTCGCCGGTCGCCTCGGCGGCTTTGGAAATAGCCTTCGTGATTTTTTTAGAATCAAAACGTTGGGTGGTACCGTCTCTTTTGACGATATGAGTGATTACTTCAGAGTTTTCCATAATTTGTTGTCCTGGTAGAAATAATTGGCCGTTTAAAACTAACGACTTCTAAAATTTTGGCATAAACAAACCAAAATTGCAAATCCCGTCTGATTTTGAATTTCAAACAATTACAAAAAAAGTTTTTTACCGTCGGAGAAAATGCTTTTTTTCGTACTATTAAGAAAAGAGAAAAAGCTTTTCTTAATAGTAATTATTACTAATAACTAAGGGGCTTGTCAAACATTTTAAAGACCTATAAAAATTATCTTTAAAAAATAGATAAAAAGCCAAAAAAGTCCTATATTTCCGGTGCGTTCCAAAGCCTGCGGGCAGCGTATTTTGGCGTCACAGAAAGGAAAACATAATCTCTTTCGGGGCTTGACGGAAACGGAGGAAGTGTCTAAAATAAGAAAAAAGGCTGGAAAGGGGGACGTATGGATTTTTATCAGTGGTGTGTGCTGGCGGCGGTAGTCGCTTTTATCGTATTTGTGGTGTTTGCGGTGCGGGCATTTTTGCAAATTACGCGCACGGCCGAAGCGGTGGAATATCTGGCGGTTTCCACGGCGGAGAATGTGGACAAAACCAAAAGCGCGTTTGATTTAATAGACAATGTGTCTACGTTGTTGGATTCCACGTTTTATAAAGTAATGAAACTGGGAATGGACGTGATTAAACATTACCGAGCTAAATAATCCGCCCGACTTTTACTTAAAAAGCCCTCTATTAAAGAGGGCTTTTTAAGTGTAAGAGATAAGCCGGGGTTAGGCATTTAACAGCCACATGCCCGCATTTAAATAGCCGGCGTAAATTAACCACGCGCCGTAGGGCAGCATCAGCCATGCGGCCGCCCGGCTTTTTTGCCGCAAGGCGCAGGCCAGCCAGGCGCCTTCTGCCAACATGGCCAGCAGAATGACCATCGCCCAAGCCGGGTTATGACTGCCGAAGAAAACCGGCGTCCACAGGGCGTTAAGCGCGAGCTGGACGATAAACAAAATCAGCGGTTTGCGGGCGGCTTTGAGTCCTTGGCGAAACGCCAAAAAACCCGCCACGCCCAATACTATATATAAGACGCCCCACGCCATTCCGAAGGCGGCATCCGGCGGCATGAAAGGGGGCATCTGCAGCGAATGGTACCATCCCAAATTGGGCTGTACCATGGCGGCTCCGGCAAGGCCGGGCAGTTGGCAAAGCAGCAGCCAAAACAGCAGTTTAAAAAATTCCAGGATATATTTCATAGCAGTACGGTAGCATTTTCCAAACGCCAGGGAAACCCCAAAAAGAGGTTAGAAAAAGGGGGAAAAATGTCGCGCGTGCTCTAAAAATGGTAAAATAACCAGAGTGTATTTTTTAACCTTTTAGTCTAGAGGATATTATGGATACGAAACTGATTACGGAAGTAACCGATTGGCTTAAAACCACCGATTTGGCCGAATTCTGCTACGCAAAAGACGGCGAAAGCATTGAAGTAAAAACCGCCGAAGCTTTGCCGGAGCCGGCGCATTTTTCCTGCTCGCTCACGGCGGTAGCAGCCCCCGCGATCGGCATTTACCACGCGGCGGACAAAGGCAAAAATTTAGTGCTTAAAGAAGGTCAGTCCGTACAGGAAGGCGACGTGTTGGGAGTGGTGGAAACCTTCTCCAAAAAACATAAAATTACCGCGCCCGTATCCGGCAAATTGCGGGTGGTTACGGCGCAGGAAGGGGCGCCGGTGGAATTTGGCCTGCCGCTTTTCTTTATTGAGAAATAGGAGTAGAAAATGTCTGCAAAAGTTACCATTACTCCTTTTAAAAAAGTTTTAATTGCCAACCGCGGCGAAATTGCCCTGCGTGTGATCCGCACGCTAAAAGAAATGGGGATTAAGTCCGTGGCCGTTTATTCCGAGGCCGACCGCAACAGCCTGCATGTGCGCATGGCGGACGAAGCCGTGTGCATCGGGGCGGCGCCGTCGCCTGTCAGCTATTTAAACATTGACGCCATCGTTACCGCGGGCAAAATTACCGGCGCCGACGCCGTGCATCCCGGGTATGGGTTCTTGTCCGAAAATGCCGATTTTGCGGCCGCCGTTACCAAGGCCGGAATGACGTTTATCGGCCCGACGGCGGAGGCCATTGAAATGCTGGGCGTGAAATCCACCGCGCGTGAAATTGCCGTCAAAGCCGGCGTGCCGATTACGCCCGGTTCCGACGGGGTGGTAGGCAAAAATTTCCGCGAAGTGGCCCGCAAAATCGGGTTTCCGATTATGATTAAAGCTTCTTTGGGCGGCGGCGGCAAAGGGATGCGCGCGTGCCTGAAAGAAGAAGATTTGGAACTGATGATGAAAACGGCCCAGGGCGAAGCCAAAGCCAACTTTGGCGACGACCGCGTTTATTTTGAAAAACTCGTTTTAAATCCGCGCCACATTGAAGTGCAGGTGGCGGGGGATAATTACGGCAACGTGGTAGCCTTTGCCGAGCGCGACTGCAGCATGCAGCGCCGCCACCAAAAACTGGTGGAGGAATCGCCTTCCCCGTTTGTGGATCCGGTTACCCGCCAAAAATTGCAGGAAGCCGCCTGCAAGCTTGTCAAAGCGGCCAAATACCGCGGCGTGGGCACGGTGGAATTTCTGATGGCGCAGAATAAAGAATTTTACTTTATGGAAGTAAACACCCGCCTGCAGGTGGAACACCCGGTAACGGAGTCGGTCTGCGGGCAGGACTTGGTCAAAATGCAAATTCAAATTGCCCAGGGCGAGCCGCTGCACCTGACGCAGGAAGAGGCGTCCGTCATCAAATGCCACGCCATTGAGCACCGCATCAACGCCGAAGACAGCGAAAAGAATTTTACGCCCTGCCCCGGCACCATTGAAGAATGGATTCCCGCCGGCGGCTTAGGCGTGCGGGTGGACAGCCATATGTACACGGGCTACACCATTCCCAGCTATTACGACAGCCTGATCGCCAAGCTGATTATCACCGCGCCCGACCGCGAGCATTTGCTGGCGCGCTGCCGGCGCTGCTTGGGCGAGTTTATCGTGGGCGGCGTAAAGACCACGATCCCTTTCCACCAAAAAATCGTCAATAACGAAGATTTTATCCGCGGCAATATGGATACGGGTCTTATTGAACGGATGATGGCCAAAGAGAAGGAAGAAAGTGAAAGCAAAAAATAAGATTTTGGGCCCGCGGGCGCTTAAAAAATTTGTGGAAGAAGCCCGCAAAAACGGCCGGAAAATCGTTTTTACAAACGGATGTTTTGATATTTTGCACGCCGGACACGTAAGCGTGCTGGAGTTTGCCCGCTCCAAAGGGGATGTGCTGGTGGTGGGGCTGAACAGCGATGCCTCCGTGCGCCGGTTAAAAGGGCCCAGCCGTCCGGTCAACACACAAGCGGATCGCGCGTTGGTGTTGGGCGGGTTGGAGAGCGTGTCGGCCGTGAGCATTTTTGAGCAAGACACGCCGTATGAGCTGATTAAACTCGTCCGCCCGGACGTATTGGTAAAGGGCGGCGATTACAAGACCGACGAAATCGTCGGCCGCGAATTTGCAAAAAAAGTGGTACGTTTCCCGTTGTTAAAAGGGCGTTCCACCACAAATATAATTAAAAAGGTTAGTAAATAACCGCCACGCGGCCTCCGTTGGGGGCGCCGCGGCGCGGGTTGTTGCGCCACGAGGATAAAAACATGTCTGATATTTTTGAGAAATGCAGGAATTACAAGGACGCCAAACTGGCTATGCGCATGGGGATTTACGGCTATTTCCAGCCGATTGAATCCGCGCAGGGGCCGGAAGTAATGTTGGGCGGCAAAAAATATATTATGGCCGGTTCCAACAATTACCTGGGGTTGGCGGACGATCCCGAAATGAAAAAAGCGGCCAGCGAAGCGGCCCTGAAATACGGCACCGGCTGTGCCGGCTCGCGCTTTTTAAACGGGAACACCAAAGCCGCCGATGAACTGGAGGCGCGTTTGGCCCGGTTCAAACGCAAAGAAGCGGGGCTTATTTTCTCTACCGGATATCAGATGAACTTGGGCGTCGTGTCTTGCTTGGTCAAAAAAGGCGACTATGCCATCGTGGATAAATTGGATCACGCCAGCATTTTGGACGGCGTGAAACTTTCCGACGGGGAAATGGTGCGCTTTAAACACAACGATCCGGCCGATTTAGACCGCGTTTTATCCAAACTGCCCGAAGAATCCGGCAAACTGATTATTGTAGACGGCGTGTTTAGCATGGAAGGGGACATTTGCCCTCTGCCGGAAATTGTCAAAATCGCCCGCAAATACGGGGCGCGCATTATGGTGGACGACGCGCACGCCACGGGCATTATCGGCAAAACGGGGCGCGGCACCTGCGAATACTTCGGCCTGGAAAACGGCGAAGTGGATTTGGTGGTAGGCACCTGTTCCAAAACGTTTGCCACCGTGGGCGGATTTGTCGTGGGGGATGCGGACATCATCCATTATATCCGCCACAACGCCCGCAGCCAAATTTTCTCCGCGGCGCTGCCGCCGGCTTCCGTGGCTTCCATTACCAAGGCGCTGGAGCTGATTGAAAACGACACTTCCCGCCGCGACAATCTGTTCCGCCTGACGGCGAAACTCAAAAAAGGCTTGGAAGACCTGGGCTTTGATTTGGGAACCAGCACTACGCCTATTTTGCCGGTGCACGTGGGCAGCAACGAAAACTGCTTTAAAATGTGGCGCGCGCTGCACGAGTTGGGCATTTTCTCCAACCCGGTCGTCAGCCCGGCGGTGCCGCCCGGCCACGCGCTGATGCGTTTGACGCTGATGGCCACCCATACCGATGAACACGTGGCAAAGATTATTGACGCCTTTGCCCAAGCGGGCCGTTCCATCGGCGTGATTAAATAGTTTTAACACCCCGCTCCGCAAATGCAGGAGCGGGGTTTTTCTTTGGGGAGGATTGGTGTATGGCAGTTACGGTGCGGCAATTAAGCGAGCAGGAATTAGACCAATTTGTAGATTTTCCGTTTCAACTTTATAAGAATGACCCGTATTGGGTGGGGGATTTGAAAGCCGATACGGCGCATTTAATCAGCCGGAAAAACGTGTTTTGGACGCACGGCGAGCGGGCCTTATTTATGGCTTTCCAAGACGGCAAACCCGTCGGGCGGCTGATGGCGCTTGTCAACCGGGCGCATAACGAATACCAAAAGGAAAACATCGGATTTTTTGGTTTTTTTGACTGTATCAACAGCCAAGAGGTTGCTGACGCGCTGTTTGCGGCGGGCGAAACGTGGCTGCGCGGCAAAGGCGTCAGCGCGGTGCGCGGCCCGGCCAACCCTTCCAGCAACCACGTCTACGGACTATTGGTAGACGGCTTTGACAGCATGCCGGCCATTATGATGCCCTACAACTACCCCTACTACGCCCAACTGATTGAGGGGGCGGGGTTTACCAAAATAAAAGACTTGCTGGCTTTTCACCGCACGAAAGACGACCAATTCTCCGAGCGGTTTTTGAAAGTTTGTGCGCGCTGCTCCCGCGGAAAAGGCATTACGCTGCGGCGGCTGAACTTGAAAAAAATAGCGGAAGAGGCGGAAATTATCCGCAAAATTTATAACGAAGCCTGGGCCCAAAACTGGGGGTTTGTGCCGATGTCCCCGCGGGAAATGGCGGACGTGGTAAAAGAATTAAAACTGGTCGTCCGGCCCGAGGGCACCTGCGTGCTGGAAGTGGACGGCGTGCCGGCGGGGTTTTATATTTTAATTCCCAATATGAACCACGTGTTAAAAGAGCTGAAAGGCTCGCTGGTCAATCCCTGGCGGGTGGTAAAGGCGCTGTGGGCGTGGCATAAAATTAAAGACGCGCGGATGATTATGCTGGGTGTTTCGCCGCAGTTTCGGCAGCGGGGAATTGATTTAATTTTGATTAAACATATTATAGACCACGGGGTAGCCGTATGGAACGAGGCGGAGCTGTCTTGGGTGCTGGAGGATAACGAAGGCATCATCCGCGGCATTACGGAATGCGGCTGCCACCCGAGCAAACGCTACCGGCTGTATCAAAAAAGCCTGTAGGCAAAAGCAACCTTTCCAACCGGCGCGTGACGCACAGTCACGCGCTTTTTTATTTGGCAAAAGGCCCTGTCCTTCCCACGGGAACAGGGCCTTTTAGCATAAGCCCGAAGGCGAGTCCCCTCTCGCAGTCGGGCGGATAAAATAGAAGGGGAAATCAAGCGGCCGCGTGCCGCTTTTTTACAGCTTAACCGATTTGGCGGGCAAACAAAAGCCCAAAAATTAATTAGTTTTGGAAGACAAAAACGCGCACGAGGGTTTCGTGCGCGCTTGAGGAAAGGTTTATTTTTCGGGAGTGGTTACGCGTTTCCAGGCCGCCTTAAAATCCGGCGGGACGGGTGCCTCAAACTTAAGTGCCTTGCCCGTAAACGGATGTTTAAATTCAATCCGCCGGGCATGGAGCATCAGGCGTTCTGCCGTGGCCCCGCGGTAGAGCCAGTCCCCCAGTACGGGGTATCCCAGCCAGCTTAAATGCACGCGCAGCTGATTGGTGCGGCCGGTGCGGGGGTAGAGCTCAATGTAGGTAAATCCGTTTTTGCGCTCCAGCACTTTATAATCGGTTACGGCTTCGCGCCCCACGTCGGACGCTTTTATCTTGCCGCCCGCCACGCGCCCGATGGGAACGTCTATTGTGCCTTCGTCGTCGGGTACTTCGCCGCAGGCAATGGAATGATACGTTTTGTGCACTTCGCGGTTGGCAAACAGTGCCACCATTTCGGCCTGAAATTCGGGGTTTTTGGCCACCAGCATGACGCCGCTGGTTTCGCGGTCTAAGCGGTGTACCAGCCCGGCGCGCGGAGTGGAAAGGTCAAAGCCTTTGGGGGGATTAGCCAAAATAACGGACACCAAGGTTTCTTCCGACGAGAACACCGCTTCGGGGTGTTCTTCCCACACCGGGCTTTGCGGGTGCACCAGCATGCCGGCAGGTTTAATGAGTACAAAAAAATCTTTGGCGTCGTGAATAATTAAATCGTTCAAATCGGTTTTGGCTTGGGGGTGCGGCATTTCTATTTCCACCACTTCGCCGGGGGTCAGCGGCCAAGACGGTTTTACCTTTTTGCCGTTGACGGTGATTTTGCCGTCTTTAATCATTTTTTGCACGATGGCGCGCGAAAAATCCGCCAGTTCGTCGGCGGCGAACACGTCCAGCCGGCGGGAATAACCCTCAAACACAATTTTTTTATTTTCAGCCATTTCGTTGAACCTTCCTTACACGATACCACAAAATAAATGCTCCCGCCGCCGCGGCCAAGGCAATGGCCTGCGAGGGGGAAAGCCCCAAAATGTATTCCCCGCGAAAATCCCCGCGGAAAAATTCAATGATAAAACGCATCACGCTGTATCCCAGCACGTATTCAATTAAAATGCTTCCGGCCGGGTGTTGTTTTTGGGAAGCGCGGTGCAGCAGAAAAAACAAAATCAGGTTTCCGGCCGCTTCGTACAACTGGGTGGGGTGCAAATGGACGCCCAATAGTTCCGGCGCCACCAGCGAGTGGGGATCGGTAAACGTAACGCCCCACGGCATCCCCGTCGGGCGGCCGTAGCAGCAGCCCGCCAAAAAACAGCCTATTCTTCCAAACGCGTGGCCCAACGGCAGCCCCACGATCAAAAAATCGGCCGTTTTTAACAGCGGCAGTTTTTTCTTTTTAATATACCACACCAACGCGCCGACCGATACGATCATCCCGCCAAAAAAGACAAACCCGTAGCGAAAATCGCGCACGATGTTGGTGATTTTTTCCGCCAGCGTGTTGCCCAGCTCGGGCCAGGAAACCACAATATAGAGCAGCTTGCTGCCGGCCAACGCGCCGATAAACGCGATGAAGATTAAATTCCAAAACGTGTCTTTATCAATGCCCGTTTTTTTGAGCTTGGGCAATAAATACAGCGCGGCCGCCGCATATCCCAAAGCGGTCATCAGTCCGTAGCTGGCCAGCTCAAACGAGCCGATGTGAAAAAGTACCGGGTGCATTATAAAGAATCCTTATCGCGGATGGCGTTTCGCATAAAAGGGTTTTTAAGGCGCTCGCAGCCGATGGTGGAGCTGCATTTGCCGCCGTAGCTGTGCCCGGCAAAAATTTGCGTATCTTCGGGCAGTTGGGAAAGCGTCAGCAGGCTTTGGCGCATGTGGCGCGGATTGGAAGAAGGCAAATCCACCCGCCCGCAGGCGCCGGGGAAAAGCGTGTCGCCGGTAAAAACGGCGTTGCCGATTTTGATACACACGCCTCCCGCCGTGTGGCCGGGGGTGGGGATGATTTCCACTTCAAAGGGCCCTACGTGCAGTTTTTGGGCGCCGCGGTAGACGGATAGCCACTGCGGGGCGATACCGCACAGGGGGACGTCGTTTTCCTCTATATACGCTTTTAAATGGTGCTTTTCCAGCAGGTCTTGCGCGAATTTGACGTGGTCAAAATGGCCGTGCGTAAAGAAAACGGCCAGCAAATTTAATTTTTTTTCGGCCAACGTATGTTCCAAAAAATTCATATCCCAGGCCGGGTCAATCAGCAGGGCGTCTTGCCCTTGCGTTACCAAATAAGTGCAGTTGTCCATCGGGCCCAGGTTGATTACGTCTATATTCATAAATCCTCTTTAGTCGGAAAACCGGAACTGGATTTCCCCCGGTTTTACCATATTGTATTGGGTGCGGGCGATTTCTTCAATATACGTTAAATCCTGCTTTTGCAGGCGTTCCATTTTGCGCAGCAGTTCTTGGTGTTGCTCGTCGAGCTCTATGCTTTGCTTGGCCAGCTTGCGCATTTCCAGTTTGTTATGCACCAAGCTTAAAAAACTGCTTCCCAAAAAAAATACAACCACCACTGCCAGCCCGAAGGCCAGCAGCAGTGGCTTTTTGTTGCGAAGCAAAGTAGCTTTTAGGTCTTGCGTCATTATTTTTTAAAGGCCGCATTTTGGGCGTAGACGGCCTTTTCGCCCAGTTCCGCTTCAATTTGCAGCAAGCGGTTGTATTTGGCCGTCCGTTCGGCCCGCGCCGGAGCGCCCGTTTTGATGGCGCCCGCGTTGGTGGCTACCGCCAGATCGGCGATGAAAGTGTCTTCCGTTTCGCCGGAGCGGTGCGACACGATGCGCGAATAGCCGTTTTTCTTGGCCAGTTCCATTACGTCAATCGTTTCCGATACGGTGCCGATTTGGTTGACCTTAATTAAAATGGAGTTGGCGGCTTTTTGGGCAATGCCTTTTTCCAGGCGTTTTAAATTGGTAACGAATAAATCGTCGCCCACCAAGTTAATCTTTTTGCCGAGTTTTTGGGTAATCAGTTTCCAGCCTTCCCAGTCGTCTTCCTGCAAGGGGTCTTCAATGGAAATCAGCGGGTAGGCTTTGCACCAGGCAGCGTAGAGATCCGTCATTTGCTCGGCGGAATACATTTTGCCTTCAAAGCGGTAGGCTCCTTCGTGGTAAAATTCGCTGGCGGCGCAGTCCATCGCCAAAGAAATTTCCGGATGTCCCGCTTTTTTGGCCGCGGCCAAGATGGTTTTTAGCACGTCTTCATGCTTGGAAATTTTGGGGGCAAAGCCGCCTTCGTCTCCTACCGCAATCACCATCCCTTCCGATTTAAGCAGGTTGCGCAGGGCGTGATACGTTTCGCTGGCTTCGCGCAGGGCTTCGGCAAATGTTTTGGGCGCAGTGGGCACAATCATAAATTCCTGCACGTCCAGCCCCGAGTCGGCGTGTTTGCCGCCGTTTACGATGTTGAGCATCGGCGCCGGAAGAACGTATGTATCTTCGTGCAAGCCGTACACGTTGCGAATGTGCTGATAAAGCGGCAATTTGGCACTGTGGCAGCCGGCGCGCAATACGGCCATAGACACGGCCAGCATAGCATTGGCGCCCAGGTGAGATTTGTTTTCCGTTCCGTCCAGCGCAATCATGCTTTCATCCACCAGCCGGATGTCAAACGGATCCATTCCCGCCAGCTGCTGGGAAATGCGTTCCACATTTTTTACGGCATTTAACACGCCTTTGCCGTTGTAGCGTTCCCCGCCGTCGCGCAGTTCAAGCGCTTCGTGCGACCCGGTGGACGCGCCGCTGGGAACCGCCGCCGTGCCGGTGTTTCCGTCGTCTAGCAATACGTCCGCCGCCACGGTAGGATACCCGCGCGAGTCCAAAATTTCTCTTGCTGTAATTTTTTTGATGCGAGCCATAAAACAACCCCCTCCGGCCGCTTGGCGGCCGCAGTTTAGACGATACTGTCTATAATTTTTTTGCCTTCTTTTATCAGAGCGGCCGGCAGTTTTTCATCCTGCGCTTCCGCATACATACGGATCAGCCGTTCGGTGCTGGACGGGCGAATGGCCAGCCAGCTGCCGCCTTTTAAGATAAACTTAAACCCGTCCGTAGAGTCAATGCGCCACACGGACGTTTTGTTGATGGAAAGCGGCGGGCGGATATCCAGCCGTTCCATAATACGGTTGATTTCCGTTTCCGTTTTGGGAATACTGACTTTTTGATCAAATAATTGTTTGTATTTTTTGTAGAAATCCTTTTTAAGCTGTTTGAAGGATTTGCCTTCCACCGCCAGCATATCTACCACCAGCAGACATGCCAGCAGGCCGTCCTTGTCCGGGATATGGCTGGCTACGGCAATGCCGCCCGATTCTTCCATGCCCATAATATACTGCCCCGTCGTCATGAGCTCGGTGATGTATTTAAACCCGACCGGCGTTTCGCGCAGCATCAGGCCGTGCATTTTGGCCACCTGGTCTATCAGGTTAGACGTAATGACGCTGCGGCAGACGCGGCCTTTTAATTTTTTGTTGCGCACCATGTGCTCTAAAATCATCGGGGCGATTTCGTTGGGGGATACCCAGTTGCCGTCGGCGTCAATAATGCCGAATTTATCGCAGTCCGGGTTGCAGGCAATGCCCAGGTGCATTTTTTTGGACGTAACCAGCTTCTTTAAATCCGTCAGACTCACCGGGCCGGCGTTAGGCGTGTGCCCGCCGAAAAGGACGTCGTCCCCTTCGTGGATGCCTTCCACCGTTACGCCGTATTTTTCCAGAAAATCGCGGAAATAGTGCTTGGCCGTGCCAAACAACGGATCCACGGCGATTTTAAGCTTGGATTTTTTGAGCGCTTTGACGTCGATCATTTTTTCCAAGCGGGCCAGGTAGCTCTTGCGCAAATCCTTGGTAACAATGGCCGCGGCGTTGAGGTAGCCAAACTCCGTAGAAGACGCCTTTAAAATTTGTGCGCTGGGGGAAGGAATGCGTTTTTCAATATCCTGCACGATTTCGTTGTTGGCAATTCCTCCGTAGTAAGAAATCCATTTTACGCCGTTGACGTAGTACTCCGCTTCGCTGCCGGTGACCACAATGGCTCCCACGGCGCATTCGTTGAGTACGGCCCATTCCGCCACGGGGGTCGGAAGGGGGAGTTCGGCCACTTTTACGGTAATGCCGCTTTGCACCAGCGCATTGGCGGCAATATAGGCAAATTGTTTGGAGAAAAAACGGGTATCATACCCCACCAAAACGAGGGGCTTTTTGGGTTTTTTGCCTTGCGCCGCGCAGTGTTTGCGGTATCCTTCACCTTCAAAACCGTAAAAGGGATGTTCCAAAATATGTTCGGAAATCCCGTATGCCAAACGTTGTACGGACTGGGCGGTAAGCCCGTCTGCGGTAACGGCCCGAAAGCCGGCGGTGCTAAACTTGATATCTTCACTCATCGTGCTGGTATTATACTAAAAAAAACCCGTTTTTTCACGCCCGCAGGGAGCCGTATATAATAAAGAATAGAGAACGGCTTGTAAAATGATAAAATATATACAACTATTTGCAAGGATATTTGGTATGAATTTTGAATCGGTTAAACAATATATTAAAAAAGCGGGCCTGCCCAACTTTCGCATTGCCCAGGTGCAGGAAGCTATTTTCAAGAAGGGCATTTCTTCGTGGGACGAAGCCACCAGCCTGCCGGCCCAGCTGCGGGAAGAATTAAAAAAAGATTTCCCGTTGCTTAGTTTTGAGGTAACCGACATTACCTGCTCCAAACACGACAAAGTGGCCAAGGCGCTTTTGACGTTAAAAGACGGCTTTCGCATTGAAACCGTGCTTTTAAAACCGCAGGACAGCTGGAGCGTGTGCGTGTCCAGCCAAGTGGGGTGCGCGCTGCGCTGTTCGTTTTGCAGTACGGGCAAAATGGGCTTTAAGCGCGATTTGACCGAAGAAGAAATTACCGACCAAGTGTTGATGTGGTACCAGTACGTACGCCGGGAAAAACTGGGCGAGCGCATTTCCAGCGTGGTGTTTATGGGGATGGGGGAGCCGCTGTTGAATTATCTTAATGTCGTTAAAGCGGCCAAGGATTTGTCCAAGCCGGACTATTTAAATATCGGCGCGCGGCATATTTCCATTTCCACTTCGGGCATAGCCGACAAACTGCATAAACTGGCGGTGGATTTGCCGCAGGCCAATTTGGCCGTTTCGCTGCACAATGCAGACAACGCCGAACGCAGCCAGCTGATGCCCGTCAACCGCCGCTACGATTTGGACGATTTAAAAAAAGCGTTGGAAGAATACATCGCCATGACGGGCCGCCAGGTATTTTTGGAATACTCGGTAATTGAAAACGTAAACAGCCGCCCGGAACACATCCGCAAACTGGCGGACTGGATTTACAGCATTAAAGACAATTACCTGCTGCACGTGAATTTGATTGCGTGCAACTTGGGCCGCGGCGAAAAAACCGACGAGCGCGTGGTAAAAGATTTTGCCGCCGGGCTTAAAGCGATGGGCATCGGCGTGACCATCCGCAAAAGTATGGGCAACGATATTTTGGCTGCTTGCGGGCAGTTGGCATCGCAAAAGAAATAGGAGGAACTATGAAAAAATTAAAAGGGATTGCGGCTGCGCTTTTGCTGTTGGGCGGTTGCGCCACCTTGGAGCAAAACAATTTGGATTGGATTGCTATCGGGCCGGATTTTCCGCCCACGAAAGCCAAGAAGGTGGAAATTTTGGGCAGCAAAGGGGAAATTACCCGCCCGTATGGCAATTTGGGGTTGCTGCGCATTAAAAATTTAAAGCCGGATCGCGACGTGCTGAAAATGGGCGTGGAAAAAGGACGCCGCTTTGTGGCCTCTAAAGGGGCCGACGCAATGCTGATCGGCCAGTATAACAGCGCCGAAGACGGCGCTACCGACCCGCGCGTGACGCTGATTATTTATGCCATTAAGTATGTAGACCAGCTGACGGAAGAAGATCAAAAAGCCATTGAAGATTTTAAAGTATTGGGGATTTTAAATGAACGTTCTGATAGCTAGAACCATTGAAGAGTGTGAACAATGGACGGATGTTGCCGTGGTGGTGGATGTGCTTTGTGCCTCCACGACGGTTTGCGCGTTATTAAAACGCGGCAAAAAAGATGTTTTGGCGTTTGGCGATGCCGCCCAGGCGGCGGCTTTTGTGCAGGCGCATGGGGATTTTGAAGTCTACAGCGATGTGGATTTTGCACTTCCCCACGAAAATAATTCGCCTTCTTTGGCGGCTAAATCCAATGCCCGCAAACCGGCCTTGGTGCTTACGTCCGCCGGTACGAAAGCGCTGGAACATTTAAAACAGGCTTCGCTGGTGCTGATGGGCGGTTTTTGCAATTTCTATGCGCTGGCGGAAGCGCTGGCGGCTCAGCCTAAAGATATTTTGCTGGTGTCCGGATCGCTGTTTGATATGGCCGATGACGTGGAAGACGGCCTGTGCGTGTCGGCGTTAAAGGACTATATCCAAGGAATCGGCAACCCGCAGGACGCCATTGTGGAGTTTAACAACACGATGCGTTTTGGCGAATTTTTGCACAGCGGTTCCAAAACGGCGGAAAAAGATCTTAAAACGGCCTTTAAGGTAAACGGCATTGCCGTGGTGCCCCAAGTCAGTTTTGCGCCGGACGGATACGGCGTGTGCCACGTGTTTGGCCAGCCGGCCCCCCAAGAATGGATGGGAAAACAGCCGTCGTCCGCCGCGCCCGAACCGGCCCCGCAGGCGGCAGCTCCTGCCGAAGAAACGCCCGCTCCGGCGACCGTGCCGCAACAGCCGGCCCCCGTGCAAGAGAGCACTCCCGCGGCGGACACGCTGCAGACTCCCGCGGCGGAAAATACCTTGCGCAAAGAAGTAAAAACAGCCGAGAAAAATTTGCAGGCGGCCGCTCAGCAGGCTACCACGCGGCTGAAAGGTTTTTTCAGCGGCATCTTAAAAGCCGTTAAAGAGGAAAAAGCCGAGTTGGAAGGAGATTTGGGCATGGCGCAAAAACAAGCGGAGAGCCCGAAGACGGCCCCCCAGAACCAGTTTGAAGATCCGCTGGATCGGGTACTTAAAAAGAGCGAACGGGCTCCTGCCCCGCAGGAAAATCATCCTGCCCGGCCGGCGGAGCCGGAAGCGCCCGCCGCACCCGAACAGGAGGCCGCGCCTCAGCCGTCCCCCGTGCAAGCGGCGGTGCCGGCCGGAGAAGTAACGTTCTCGCGGGAAGCTGCGGCCGGGCTGTCCAACAAAAAGCGCAAAAAAGCCATTGTCCTGTTTTCCGGCGGGTTGGATTCCACGACCTGTTTGTATTGGGCCTTGGCGCACGGGTATGAATGTGAAGCGCTGACGGTTTCTTACGGCCAGCGTCACGAACGGGAAGTACAGTCGGCCCAAGCCATTGCACGCAAATTGGGGATCAAGCATCATTTAATTACGCTTGATTTGCCGTGGCTTTCCTGCTGTTCGCTGGTAGACAAGAACAAACAGCTGCCGGATATTGCGGTGGAAGATATTCCGAAAGAGGGGATTCCCTCCACCTATGTGCCGGGGCGCAACTTAATGTTTTTGGCGATTGCGGGGTCTTTGTTGGATGCCGTAGGAGCCGACGCTATTATCGCCGGGCCGAACGCGGTGGATTTTTCCGGATATCCGGATTGTACGCCCGCTTTCTTTAAAGCGGCGGCCGAAGCGCTCAACCGCGGAACAAAAACCGGGGTCAGCGAAGGAATTGAAGTGCTGGCGCCGCTGATGCGGCTTTCCAAGGCGCAGATCGTCAAGCTGGCGGCCAATTTGAAAGTGCCCTTTGAGCTGACGTGGAGCTGCTATGCAGGCGGCAAAAAGCCGTGCGGTCATTGCGACTCCTGCAAGCTGCGCGCCAAAGGATTTGAAGAAGCCGGCGTGCACGATACGTCGCTGGACTGATATGTGGAAGTATTACCTCTTTTTGGCGGGTGCCATTGCGTGTGAAATCGCCGGCACCAGCGCGCTGAAAGCGTCGCGCGGGTTTACCGTGCCCGCGTGGGCGGTACTGACGGCGGCGGCGTATGCCGGGTCGTTTTGGCTGTTGGGGCTGACGCTAAAGGGGATGTCTTTGGGCGTGGCCTACGCCATTTGGGCGGGTGCCGGAACGGTGCTGACGGTACTGGTGGGAATGGCCGTATTTAAAGAACGGCCGGATTTCGCCGCCGTGCTGGGCATCAGTCTTATTGTCGTTGGGGTGGCTGTAATGTATTTGTTTTCCAAAACGGTTGCCCATTAAAGGAGAATATATGAGAAAAACTATTTTGGTTTTGGGATTATTGGCAGGCGCTTCCCTGTTTTGTGCGGCACAGGCCGAGACGGGCAAAGCGGCGGATCGGAAAGAAGATAAAAACAGACCCGGCGTAGAAACCGTGATTAAAAAATCTTCCGCCCCCAAGCAGACGCCCGCCGAAGAGAAAAAAGCCTTTGAACAGCGCCGCAAATTAATTAAAAAACTCGTGAAACAATACCGCAAAGCTTCCGACGAGCAAAAACCGGCCCTGAAAGAACAGCTTTCGCAGGTGGTTTCCCAAAGCGTGGACGCGGGCTTTGCCTATGTAAAAGCGCGCATTGCGGCGGAACGGGAAAACTTGAATAATTGGGAAAAGAAGATCCAGCAGGACGAGCAAAATATAGACCAAATAAAAGCCCGCCGGGTGGAGGAGTTGCTTTCCGGCGAAGCCGAACGCAAACATAAAGCCGCCCAGAAGAAATGGAAGAAACAAATGAAAAAGGCGGAAAAGGCGTTGCGCTAAACGCTTTTTTGTAAAAAACCCCGCGGACGAATCCGCGGGGTTTTTTATGTGCTTATTAAAATATCAGTTAAACAAGCCGGAAGCTTCCAGCGCGTTTAACGCTTTTGTAATGTCGTTTACCACAATAATCCAGCGGGAATCCGTCCCGGCTCCGGCCGTACCGTAAATCGTGGTAATGTTGATTCCGTTGTTGGATAACACCGAGCCGATATCGCGGATAAGCCCCACCCGGTTGGGAGCGTCCAAACAGATGGCATCCGTCTTCACGCTGGTAAAGCCGGCCTTGGTCAGCGCGTGGCTGATTTCCTGTTCGTATTTAATGGCCAGCCGGACGACCGCCGCGTCGTAGCGTACGTCCTGAGAAATGGCAATTACGTCCACATTCTCCCGCACGAACAACTCGGCAAAGTTTTTCAGCGCTCCCGGTTCATTAATCAGGAACACGCTGTATTGTTTTACCACACTTATAGCCATTCAAACCCCTTGGGGCCGCTCAACAGCCCCTACTAGCATTATATCACAACCGACAGGGGTTTCGTGTAAAAAACTGACGTCGCGGGTTTTAGGAGAGGGAAGCCATATCCGTTTGGCGGATAATTTGGAGCATTTGAGCGTGTATTTTGCCGTTGCTGGCCAGCAGGGTGGGGCCGTAATCGGGGATTTTTTTATATTTCCGTCCGTTAAAATCCGTTACTTTTCCGCCCGCTTCCTGCAAAATCAGCACGCCGGCGGCCACGTCCCAGGGGTTGAGGTTGTCTTCCCAGTATCCGTCGGTTCTGCCGGCGGCCAGCCAGCACAAGTCCAGCGCGGCCGATCCCAAACGGCGCACATCGTGGCAGGAATTTAGAAATTTTTCAAACCGCCGCAATAGCTGCGGCATACGCGTAAAGCGGTTGTAGGGAAATCCGGTAACCAGCAGCGATTGATCCAGCCGAGGCGTTTTGGAAACGTGAATTCTTTTACCGTTTAACGTGGCGCCTTTTCCTTTTTGAGCCAAAAACATTTCCCCGGTGGCCGGGTTGGTAACGCCGCCCAATACGGGTTCATTTTTATAAAACAGGGCAATGGACACCCCGCACTGGGGAAAAGTGTGTGCAAAATTGGTGGTGCCGTCGATGGGGTCAATGACCCATACGTAATCCGACCCGGTGTTTTTAACGCCGTTTTCTTCGGCCAGGTAGTCGTGGTCGGGAAAATTCTTGCGCAGGATGGAAAGAATTGTTTTTTGGCTGGCCACGTCGGCCGTGGTCACCAAGTTGGCTTTGCCTTTTAGTTCGTAGCCTACTTTTCCAAACCGGCTGCGCACCGCGCGGGCCGCCGCTTGCAGGCATTGTTTTAAAACGGAAAATTCTTTTTTCATTTTTTAAAATGAAGCACGTCTGCCGCTTTTAATTTGTTTTCCAAATCCAGCATGGCTTTGCAGTCGTCCTCGTTATACATCAGCACTTTTTTAAGCAGTTCGTCGTTGCCGGTTTTCAGCCAGTTGGTAAAATAGACCATGCTGTCCATGGCGCCGCAGTCGTCCTGCCGCCAGTTAAAACCAAAGGCGGGGGCGGCGGCTTTGAGCGAAAAACTGGGCGCCGGCAGGTAAAACTGTTTGTTTACCGCCACCTTTAAATCAAAGCAGATATTGCACAGCGCTTTTAGTTTCTCGGCGTCCTGCGGGTTTTTGGCCGCCAGATTTTTCATCTTTTTTACTTCGTATTCCGTCCAGTGGTACAGGGCGGTGTCGGAAAAATCGCGGACGTAATCGTAAAATTGTTCAAAAATTTTAATTTCTTCTTCCGGGGTTTTGGCCACAAAGCTGACATATTTGTCCGCCTCTTTGTCCCAAATACCAATGAGGTAAACGAACGAAACATTGTCTTTGGTAAACGTTTCGGTGGCTTCAAAGTCAAAATACAAATTGTATTTTTTGGCCGGCGGCGGGAAGTGCCCTTCCTCGCGTAAAACGGGTTTGTGGTGCAGGTAGGCCAGCGCGTTGTAATAGGAATCGGTGGCGTGGGGTTCTTCCAAAATGCCGCGCAGTTTTTCCAGGCCGGCGCGGGCCACGTCGTCGGTATTAAAGATGCCGTTTATTTTCAGGCATTGGCGCATTTCGGTGTTTAAGCCGGGCAGCATCAGCAAATCCTTGCTTTGCGCCACCACTTTATTGGCGTATACGCGCCACGGGGCGCTGGCGGCCTTGGGCGGCTTGTGCGCTTCGGGCTTGGCCAAACCGTCGCGGATGCTGCGCCAAAAAGCCAGCTCCCGTTCCAAGCGTTCCTGATGGTCTTGGTACGTTACGTCCAGCGTGCGGTCTTTTAGAAATACGCGCATCTGGGCCGGGGTATAGCGCTGGGTTTTGCCCAACATATGGTTCAGCAGGCTGACTTGCAGGGCATAATGCTCTTTTAAGTCGTGTGCGCGTTTAAATTGGAAAATATGATAATGGTACGGCCCGAACAGGCTGGGGGCTGCGTCGGAACGGACGAGCAGGTTCAGGCTGCCGTAGGTGTTTTCCGGCAGGTTCCACAGCAGGGCGTTTGCGATGGCGCTTTCGCCGCGGGCCATGGCAGACAACGTGTTTTTAAAGCGGGCGGTTTCATCTTCGCCCGACACAAACACCACGCCCGGGAACTCCGCTTTAATCCACTGGTCGCGGGCGTTGCGGTCGGTGCGGATTTTTAAGCTTTCATAGCGGTTGGGTTCGGGCACGGCCTCTTCTTTTGGGGCGTGAAAGGAACACCAAATGCTAAACGGGTCTTCCAGCAGGGAGAACATTTTAGAGGCGTTAAAATCTTGTTTGCCGGGGGTACGCCCTGCGGAAAGAAATTGGAATAAATCCTGTAGTTCGTTGTCTGTCATTATAAGGTATTTTATCTTTTTTAGAGGGAGAATAAAAGTTCTTTGGCGGCTTGCCAGTGCGGGGGGTTATTTGCTACCATAAAAACTTAAGAGTATGTCAACAAACGAACAAAGTAAAATAAGCTTGGGCAGTTTGATTACCCCCGCCCGCGTGTTGTTGGCGGAGGATTACCCAAGCAAAAAAGAACTGATTTCGGCGCTTGTACAGGTCGTTTGCCGGGATTATAAGCAGTTGGATCCGGCGGATGTGGCGGCCCAGGTACTCAAACGGGAAGAAGGAATCAGCACCACGCTGGATACCGGTCTTTCCATTCCGCATGCGCGGCTGGAAGAACTAACGGATTTTGCCGCGGCGGTAGCCGTCCTGCGCAAGCCCTTGCGCGAAACTTCCGGCAACGAACTGCCCATTCGGGTGATGTTTTTATTTCTGTCTCCGGCCAAACCGGCTTTTTTCCAAAAGCATTTGCAAATTCTTTCCGCCCTGGCCGAAAAATTTAAACCGGAATTTATTGAAGAACTGGCTTCGCTTTCCAACGCAGAAGAAGTGGCCCTGCGCTTGGCGCGGTAGTGTAGTATGAAACAGCCTTCTTCCTCTTCGGCCGGAGCTTCCCGCGTAAAAAAAGTGGTCGTGCTGACTACGGCCATGCTTACCTTTATTCCCTTCTGGAAAGCGGCGGCGGTGGTGCTGTGCGACTTTGGCTCCAGCGCGTTCTACGCCGGCGGCATTGCCATGCGCGCCTTCGGGCCGGCGTTTCCGTGGTATATTTTGGCGGTGATGCTGTTCTCCGGCTTATTGCTGATGCTGGAGCTGGAAGCGTGCTCGCTGTTTGTGCGCGGGGGCGCCTATAAAATCGTGCGGGAAGGCATGGGGGATACGGCGGCCAAGCTGGCGGCTTCCGCCTTGATTTTTGATTTTATTTTAACGGGCCCCATCAGTGCGGTTACCGCCGGGCACTACCTGTGCGGGCTGTTCAATTCGTTTTTGGAATGGGGCGGCGCCGCGATAGAACTGCCCGAGAATGTGATTTCGGTGCTTTTCGGGCTGTTGGTAACGGGGTATTTTTGGCGGCAGAATGTGAAAGGGATTGAAGAATCCAGCTCCAAAAGCGCCAAAATTATTGCGTTTTCGCTGGCGGTTTGTTTTTTGCTGGCCATTTGGTCGTTTATTACCATGGCCCTGCACGGGGCGCATCTGCCGCCAACGCAGCTGGCCTTCTCCCAAGAGGCGCTGGGCTGGGCGGGCGGCATAGACTGGATGCAAACCATTGGTCTGGTGGGCATGCTGATGGCCTTCGGGCACAGCGTGCTGGCACTTTCGGGGATTGAGACGCTCTCGCAGGTATACCGGGAAATTGAATACCCCAAAGCCCAAAATTTGAAAAAAGCCGCGTGGCTGATTTTTGGCTTTGCGCTGTTGTTTACGGGCGGGCTGACGTTTTTGTCCGCCGTGATTATCCCGCCGGAACTGGTGGCCACCAAATACTACGACAACCTGCTGGCCGGGCTGGCCATGAGCATGGCCGGGCCCAATATCTTAAAGCTGTTGATGCAGGCCATGATTGTGGTGTGCGGCGTGGCGATGCTTTCGGGCGCGGTAAACACCTCGCTGATCGGCTCCAATTCGCTGATGAACCGCATTGCGGAAGACGGTATTTTAACCGATTGGTTCCGCAAAATCCACCGCCGCTACGGTACTTCTTACCATATTATCCACGTGATTGCCGTCGTGCAGCTGGCGGTGATTTTGGTTTCCCGCGGCAATGTGTACCTGCTGGGGGAAGCGTATGCCTTTGGGGTGATGTGGTGCTTCGTGTTTGAAGTTTCCGCCATTATCCGCCTGCGCTGGAAAAGAGCCGCCCAAAAGCGCGATTTTATGTTCCCGCTGAACATTAAGTACGAAAATTATTATATCCCCGTGGGGCTGATTTTGCTGTGCGGATTTTTGGTGTCGGTAGCGTGCGTCAACCTGTTTACCAAGCAAGTGGCCACGGTGGCGGGGTTGGGGTTTACGGCGTTTTTGTTTGCGGTGTTTTCGCTTTCGGAGCGGCTAAACGCCAAACGGGCCAACACGATGTTTGAAGAAGGCTATCGCGAGCGCATCAATGCCCAAACGGTGGACGATTTAAAAGAAGCCTTTTCGGAATTAGACCACCCGCACCGGATTTTGGTGGCGGTCAAAAACCCGGAAAACCTGTACCATTTGGAAGAAGTCCTCAGCAAAGCCAATGCGGAGGATACGGACGTGATTGTGCTGTACTGCAAACCGGTGGAAAACGTGCTCTACCGCCAGGATATGCGTTCGGCCGCGGTGGATGAGCAGGAAGTGTTCACGGCCGTCATTTTTCTGGCGGAAAAATACGGCCTGCCCGTTACGCCGGTGCTGGTTCATTCCAACGACGCCTACTACGCCATTGCCCAAGCCGCCGCAGTGGCGGACGCGGAAGAGGTGGTGATGGGCGTGTCCGGCCGGCACGGCGCCAACCCGCAAATTGAACGGGCGGTAATGACGTGGGGCGCCGTAAAAGACCACGAGTTAAAACACCCCGTTACCCTGCGCATTTTATGGGAAGGCAGAGAAGTCTCCTACCGTTTTACCCGCTAACCGGCGGGCTTGTAATATGGTAAAATAAAAATATGGCTATTCTTCGTGTTACGAAATACGGCGAAAACATCTTGCGCCAAAAACTAAAACCCGTTGATTTTAAAACGCTGGAGCCGCTGCTGCCCAAACTGCTTAAGGATATGGAAGAAACCTGCCTGGCGGTGCGCGGCGTGGGGCTGGCGGCAAATCAAATCGGGCTGGAGTACCGCATGGCCGTGATTTTAATTCCGCAGTCGGCCGAAGAAAATGCCCCGCTCACGCGTTACGTCATCATTAATCCGGAAATCCTTTCCATGCGCGGGGAAAAGCTGGAAGAAGAAGGCTGCCTGTCGCTGCCCGGTTTGTGGGCCGAAGTCAAACGCGCTACGGACGTAACCATTAAATATACCGACGAACACGGCCAGGAACAAGTCAAGCGGGCCCGCGGCCTGCTGGCAAAAGCGTTCCAGCACGAAGTGGATCACTTGGACGGGAAGCTGTTTATTGATTTGGTGGATCCCGCGCTTAAGCCGGAAGTCAAAAAGGCCATCAAAAAACTGCGCAAAAATTGGGATTAACAAATTTACGATTTTTAAAACCCCGGAACGAACAGGTTCCGGGGTTTTGTTTTGCCAAAGCGTTGCATGGCGGGGGATTTTTTTCTATACTTGTCCTATGGCAATTATTTTATCCGTCAAGCGTGTAAGCAAACAGAACAAGAGCAAAAAGAGCTCTTGCGTGCTTGCTTGCAATTGTGCGGATATATAACGGCCTGAATTAAAATCCATTTGCTGCGCCTCCGCTTGATTGCAAGCGGGGGCGTTTTTTATGGCTAAAAAGGAGAATACATATGTGCTTTCATTATCAAGACGGAGAATTGTATGCCGAAGGCGTGAGCGTGGCCGCCCTGGCGCGCCGGGTGGGAACGCCCTTTTATTGCTATAGCACCGATAAGCTGACGCGCAATTTTAACGCTTATCAACAGGCCCTTTCGGATCTAAACGCAACGGTCTGCTATTCCGTGAAAGCCAACCCGAACCTAAGCGTGGTGTCGGCGGTGGCGCGGTTGGGCGGCGGGGCGGACGTTGTGTCGGGCGGGGAGCTGTTTGTAGCCCGGCGGGCGGGAATCGCGGCGGACAAAATCGTCTTTTCCGGCGTAGGCAAAACGCGGGCCGAACTGGAAGAGGCGGTGAAGCTGGGGATTTTGCAGATTAATGCCGAGTCCGCCGCCGAAGTGGAAACGCTAAACGAAATTGCCTTGGCGCTGGGGAAAAAGGCTAATCTGGCGTTGCGCGTCAATCCGGATGTGGACGCGTTGACCCACGTCAAAATTACTACCGGGAAAAAAGAAAATAAATTTGGCGTACCGTGGCCCGAAGCGCATGAGTTGTATGTCAAAGCCGCCCGCCTGCCGGGGATACGCATTGCGGGCATTGCCGTGCACATCGGTTCGCAGCTATTGGATTTGGAGCCTTTTCGGCTGGCGTTTACCAAAATTGCCGCCATGGTGCGGACGCTGGAATCGGAGGGAATTGGTATTGAAAACATTGACCTGGGCGGCGGAATGGGGATTAATTACAATGTGGAACTGCCGCCTACGTGTGAGGCATATGCCCAGGTGGTGCGGGAAACGTTGGGAGGGTTCAAGAAACATTTAATCGTGGAGCCGGGGCGTTCTATCGTGGGCAACGCCGGGATTTTGGTCACGCAAGTAATCGGGTGCAAGTCCAACGGTGAAAAAAATTTTATCATTGTGGATGCCGGAATGAACGATTTAATCCGCCCGGCGCTTTATGAGGCGTGGCACACCATTTTGCCGGTGCACAAAACGGGCGTTGCGCCGATGATTGCCGATATCGTGGGCCCGATTTGCGAATCGGGCGACGTGTTTGCCCACGAGCGTATTATAGAGCCTGTCCAGGCAGGCGGACTACTTGCTATAATGTGTGCAGGGGCGTATGGCGCGGCGATGTCGTCCATGTACAATTTTCGCCCGCTGGTGCCGGAAGTGCTGGTAAACGGCAAGGAGTTTGCCGTTGTCCGCAAACGCACTTCGTATGAAGAAATGGTAAGCGCCTATACGGTGGCGCCGTGGCTGCAAGGAGAGGGGCAATGAGAAAAGTTTGCATTATGAAATTCGGCGGCAACACGCTGGCCAATAAACAAAAATTGCTGATGGCGGCTAATTTAATTAAGTCCCGCTACGATCAAAATTTTATTCCGCTGGTGGTGGCTTCCGCCAACGGAAATTTAACGGATGTACTGCTGGATCACGCTTTTAGCATTACCCCCACGCCGGATAAGCGCGAACTGGATATGCTGGTAACCACCGGCGAACGCGTCAGCGTGGCGCTTTTGTCTATTGCGCTGCGCGCCATCGGCGTGCCGTCTATCTCGCTTACCGGCTCGCAAATCGGGCTGATTACCACCTGCACCCACACCGGGGCGGATATTTTGGAATTAAAAGGCACCCGCCTGGTAAACGAAATTCAGAAAGGGCATGTGCCGGTGGTGGCCGGGTTCCAGGGAATTGGGCAGGATAAGGAAATCACTACGCTAAAACGCGGGGGGAGCGACGTTTCCGCCGTCTTTTTGGCGGCCCAGCTGGGGGCCGACCACGTGGAAATGATTAAAGACGTGGACGGCGTTTACTCCGCAGATCCCAATAAAGACCTCAAAGCCCAAAAATACGAGGTGCTGGATTTTGACGAAATGTACAAACTGGCGCTGAACGGAGCCAGCGTACTGCACCCGGATGCCGTCCGTTTAGCCAAAGAAAAAGGAGTGGAAATCCGCATCGTCCACTACCAAACGGGCCAGACGGGTACGGTTATTAAATAGGAACGTTATGAAACCGACATTTAAATTTAATACCTTTGGCATTCTTTCGTTTGTAATTTTGTGCGGGCTGTTCTATTGGCTTTGCCCCGCCATCAGCCAGCCGGTATGGCGCTACGTTGTGTACGGCGTATTTCTGCTGGCGGCGTTCTGTGCGTGTTTTGTGGTGGTCAAACCTAAATAGCAGCCGCCAGGCGGGCGATTGGCGGCGTGGGGGAAAAGCGTTTTCAAGCGGAAGTTAAAAATAATAAAGAGAGGTTTTATCATATTCTTCCCAGCGAAAATATGATATGATATGAGCTATGGATAACATTGTCATTTTACAACTCATCGGGTTTACCGTTTGCTTTATTCTATTATTTGTCTTTACGGCCAAATACCGTGCCGCTTTGGCGCATGAAACGGATTTTGAACCGGCGGTAGAAGACTTGACGGTGGTTACCGTTGCGCAGCCGCCGGCCTTTAAACCGCGCGCTTCCATTTTGCAGTCGCTGCAGGGGTCTGCTTCGCTGGAAGTGGCCGATTTGAAAGAAAAGGTGAAAGATTTGCACTACCGGTTGGAAGAACTGAAAGTGGCGCATGACAAATCCAATGCGGAAATTTCCAAACAGCTTTCCCGCTTGGAACAGCGCCTGGGAACCTTTGAACAGGAATATGTAACCAAATTGCAGCCCACTTTAATTAGCCTGATTGAAGAATTGGAAAATATGAAAGTGGCTGAGGATAAACCGCAAAAATAGTTTATTTTTTAACTCTCACGTTTTAAAACCGCCGCCAAATTTGCGGCGGTTTTTAATTTTATACGCTTGTATAATTTTTAAAATAAGAAGTATCTTTTCTTTTTGAAATGCAAAAAAGAACCTGTTTTTGCAAAAATTGGCTTTGCGGCTAAACCGACCGCTTTTGACGAAAAGAGCCTGTTTTGGCACAAACGGAAGCCAAAAATCTAACAAAAGCAATTAGGTTTTGTCAATACTTAAAGCAAAAAAAGCGTGCGTGGATTTGTTTTGCCTCTGTAAAATTTCATAAAATATACCTATATACGTATGCCAAGGAAAGAGGATTTTACGTTAGGAGACAAAATGAAAAATAAAAACCTTGAACCTATCGCCATCGTTGGTATCGGTGCGATTATGCCCGGAGCGTTAAACAAAGACGAATTCTGGAGCAACATTAAAGAAGGCAAATACTGCATTACTGAAATTCCTGCGTCGTACTGGGACTACAGACTTTTCTACAGCCCCGACCATAAAGCCGAAGATAAACTTTATTCCAAAATCGGCGGTTTTATTCCCCAGTCTTTCAAATTCAATTCCTTAAAATACCGCATTCCTCCGCAAATTGCCAAACAAATGGACACCGTGCAGCACCTGGCTATTGAAACCACGCGCATGGCGTTGGAAGATTCCGGTTACGATAAAAAAGAGTTTGACCACAACCGCACTGCGGTTATTATCGGCAACTCGATGGGTGGTATGAAAAACGAAATGTCCAACACGCGCCTCAACCGCCCGTTTTTGTATGAAATTTTAAAGAATACCCCGTCCTTTAAATCGTTGGCTCCGTCCGATGCACAAAAAATGCTGGAAGAAATGGATGCCGGCGTGCGCGAAAAATTCGCCCCGATTAACGAAGATTCCATGCCGGGCGAACTGGCCAACGTTATTCCGGGCCGCGTAGCCAACGTGTTTGACTTGCACGGCACCAACTTCGCGGTGGACGCCGCCTGCGCCACCTCGCTGGCCGCCATTGACCAAGCCGTAAACGGCCTGCGCATGGGCAATTTTGATATGGCCATTGCAGGCGGTGTAGATCAGATGATGTCTCCCTCTGCCTACATCAAATTCTGCAAAATCGGCGCTTTGTCCGAAACGGGTTCCTATCCGTTTGACGCCCGCGCGAACGGCTTTGTAATGGCCGAAGGCGCCGGGATGGTAATTTTAAAACGCCTCAGCGATGCGGTCAAAGACGGCGACCGGATTTACGCCGTCATCCGCGCCGTAGGGGCTTCTTCCGACGGGAAAGGCAAGGGCATTACCGCGCCCAACCCCAAAGGCCAGAAGCTGGCGGTCGAAAAAACCTTTGAACAATTGGACTACACGCCCGAAGCCGTAGGCTTAATTGAAGCGCACGGCACCGGCACCCGCGTAGGGGATGCGGTGGAACTGGGCGCGTTGACCGAGCTGTTTAGCCCGTACGTCAAACCCGGCTCCATTGGGTTGGGCAGCGTAAAAAGCCAAATCGGCCACGCCAAAGCGGCGGCGGGGATTGCTTCGTTAATCAAAACCTCGCTGGCCTTATATAATAAGGTGTTGCCGCCGTCCGTCAATTTTGAAACGCCCAACCCCATCGTGGATTGGAGCACCTGCCCCTTCCGCGTGATTACCAAAGCGGAAGAATGGCCGGGCGGCAAAATCCGCCGCGCCAACGTTTCCGCCTTTGGTTTTGGCGGCACGAACTTCCACGTGGCTATGGAAGAAATGAACGACAGCCTGCTTAAAAAGGCTGAAGAATCCAAACAACAAGTAACCGTTTCCGTACCGGTACAGGAGAAACCGACTATGACCAGCAGTAATTCGTATACCCTTCACGTTCCCGGGGAGAAAATCCAAAGCGATGTATTGACCTTCTCCGCTGCGACCAAGCAGGAACTTTTTAACGTGTTGGACAAGGCCCTTGTAGCCATTGAATACGATCCCACCTATTTGCCGAGCATTTCTTATAAAAACCACATTGCAAAACCGGCCAAATTTGCGGTAACCATCAATGTGGAATCGCCGGAAAAATTGAAAGAAAAAATCGCTTTCTTCAAAAAAACCGCCTCTACGCAGGACGTCTGGGAACAAGAATCCCTCTACCTGCGCATGAAAGGGATTTATCCGTTTACGCCTTCTGAAATCAAACCCAAAGTCTGCTTTATGTTCCCCGGTCAGGGTTCGCAGTATGTGGACATGATGAAGGACTTGGCTTCCAAATATAAAGTAGTGCAGGACACGTTTGACGAAGCCGACCGCCTGCTCTTAAAAATTATCGGCCAGAACCTGACCGACACCCTGTGGAGCAAACCCGGAGAAACGAAAGAACAAATCGCCGTGCGCGAAGCCGCCATTAAGAAAACCGAAATGACCCAGCCCGCCGTGCTGACGGCGGATATCGCCATGATGCGCCTGCTGTCTTCTTTCGGCATCAAGCCCGATGTGGTGATGGGCCACAGCTTGGGCGAATACGCGGCTGCCGTGGCTGCCGGTATTTTTGATTTTGAAAACGGTTTGAAAGCCGTTTGCACGCGCGGGAAAGTAATGTCCGAAATTAAAGTGGAAGACAACGGCAAAATGGCGTCCATCGCGGCCCCGGTAGACCGCGTGGAGCCGGAACTGGCCCGCATCAACGGATATGTGGCGGTAGCCAACAAAAACTGCCCGACCCAGACGGTCATCGCCGGCGCCAGCAAAGCCGTAGACGACGCCATCAAAATGTTTACCGATATGGGCATTCAGGCGGTGCAGATTCCCGTGTCGCACGCGTTCCACTCGGCCATTGTCCGCCCGGCCATGCCGCAGTACCGCGCTTTCTTGGACACGCTGACGTTCCACGCCCCCAAGATGCCGATTACCACCAACGTAACGGCGGAATTCTATCCGAGTGATCCGGAAAAAATCAAAGATTTAATGGTTACGCAGATTTCCCACTCCGTGGAATGGATTAAACAGCTGCAAACCACCTACGATTCCGGCGTGCGCCTGTTTGTGGAATGCGGCCCCAAACGCGTACTTTCCGCCTTGGCTTCCAACACGCTTTCGGACAAGAAAGATATCAAAGTGTTGGCTTCCAACCACCCCAAGAAAGGCGGCATTGTGGAATTTAACGATTTGTTCGCCAATTTGATTTCTTCCGGCATCCACTTGGATTGGAAAGGAACCGATATGTACGGCGACAATTCCACCTATAACCCGGCGTTTGTAAACTGGGTAACCGGCAATGCCACCCCCACGGAAAAAGCCGCCGGCACCGTGAAAGAAAATACGGTCTGCGCGTGCAAAGTGGGGGCCAATGCGGCCGCGAACGGAAACGGCGGTAAAAAATCCGTCGTCATCAGCGGTATCGCCGCGGGCGGCCCCGGCAGCTGGGATAAAATTTTCCGCGAAGGCGTGCTGGACGAAATCCTCTCCGGGCGCAATATGATTGAGCCCGTCAGCTCGGAAATCCAGCAGAAACAGATTGATAAACATGTGGAATTCGTCATCAAATCGCCCGACGGCAACCACCGCATTGAACGCTTATCCTCGCCCATGCAGGCCATCAAATTGGCGGCCAAAGGCGGCGCGTTTGATTTGGAAAAAGAATTCGGTCTGCCCGCCAAATGGGTGCGCTCGATGGATCGCAGCTTCCAGCTGGCGATTGCCGCGGGCATCCTGGCGCTGAAAGACGCGGGTATTCCGCTGGTGCTTTACTACAAACCCACCTCTACGGGCGGCTACCTGCCCGACCGCTGGGGTCTGCCGGCCGATATGATTGACGAAACGGGTGTGATTTTCACCTCCGCTTTCCCGGTGGCCAACAGCATGATGGGCGATTTGTCCAAACGCGTAGCGGGATTGCTCAACAACAAAACCGCCAAAGAAGTCCGCGCGTTCTGCGATAAATTTATTTCTCAAATTTCCGACCCGGCCTTAAAAGCCGAAATTGAAGCGTGGTATCAAGCCAACTTCAAAGACAAAGAAATCGAGCCGGAAGCGTTTACGTCCGAATTTATTTTAAAGACGATTATCATCGCCCACTCGCATTTCTGCCAATGGATCCGCGCGCGCGGCCCGGCGACGGCGCTGAGCGCGGCCTGTGCTTCCACGGCGCAAGCCATTGCCGTGGCGCAGGACTGGATTACCTTGGGCCGCTGCAAACGCGTCATCGTTATCAGCGCCGACGACCCGACCAACGACAATGTATCCGAATGGATTTTAACGGCGTTCTTGGCCTCCGGCGCCGCCACGACGGAAGCGGACGTTACCAAAGCCGCCCTGCCTTTTGACCGCCGCAGAAACGGCATGATTGTAGGCATGGGCGCGGTTTCGCTGGTGGTGGAAGAAGAATCCGAAGTCGCCAAACGCGGCATGAAACCCTTGGCCAAGCTCTTGGCTACGGAAATTGCCAACAGCGGTTTCCACGTAACCCGCTTGGATGTGGCGCATGTGGCGCAAGTGATGAACCGCTTGGTTTCCCACGCGGAAAAAGAATACGGTTTGAACCGCTCCGACATTGCCAAACAATTGGTATTTATCTCGCATGAAACGTACACCCCCGCGCGCGGCGGTTCCGCCAGCGCCGAAGCGTACGCTTTGAAATCCACCTTTGGCAAAGACGTCAGCAGTGTCATCGTCAGCAACACCAAAGGATTTACCGGCCACTCCATGGGCGCCGGTCTGGAAGACGCCATCGCCGTACGCTGCCTGAACACGGGCCTCGTGCCGCCGATTGCCAACTTCAAAGAAGCCGACCCGGAACTGGAAGGCATTACGCTTAGCAAAGGCGGCCATTACAACTTTAAATACGCCTTGCGTTTAGCGGCGGGATTTGGCTCTCAATTAGGGATGACGTTACTCGAAAAAATGTGGCAGGAAGGCGAACCCCGCATTACCGACGAAGCCAGACACCAGGCTTGGCTGAAAGAAATTTCCGGCCAGCAAGCCCCGGTGTTGGAAGTGGTGCAGAATACGCTTCGCATTAAAGACAACTACCAGCATGGGGTCAAACCCTCGCTTATTATGGAAGGCTCGCAAGCGTTTGTGGATAAGGTAAACGCCATCCACGCGCACGAAGCCAAAGCGGCGGCCGCTCCGGCGGCTCCTGCGGCGGTTGCTCAGCCTGCGCCGGTTGCACCTGTGGCCAAAGCCGTAGCGTTGGATGAAGCCACGGTTACCAAAGAAGTCGTCAAAATGGTAAGCGAAAAAACCGGTTACCCGGATGATATGTTGGATATCGACTTGGATATGGAAGCCGACTTGGGCATTGATACCGTCAAACAAGCGGAACTGTTTGCCGCGCTGCGCGAGCACTACGGCATTGCCCAGCAGGAAGGCATCCAGCTTAAAGACTATCCGACGATCCGCCACTGCATTAAATTTGTATTAGCCAACGCGGGCAAACCCGCGGCGGCCGCTCCTGTTGCGCAAGCGGCGGTTGCGCCTGCTGCACCGGTAGCTCCGGCTGTAACGCCTGCTCCGGCGGCGGTTGCTCAGCCTGCGCCTGCGGCCAAAGCCGTGGCGCTGGATGAAGCGTCCGTTACGAAAGAAGTGGTCGGCATGGTAGCCGAAAAGACGGGTTACCCCGAAGATATGTTGGATATCGACTTGGATATGGAAGCCGACTTGGGTATTGATACCGTCAAACAAGCGGAACTGTTTGCCGCGCTGCGCGAGCACTACGGCATTGCCCAGCAGGAAGGCATCCAGCTCAAGGACTATCCGACCATCCGCCACTGCATTAAATTTGTATTAGCCAACGCGGGCAAACCCGCGGCGGCCGCGCCTGCTGCGCCGGTAACCCCGGCGGCGGTTCCCGCTCCGGTCAGCGCGCCTGTAACGCCTGCCTCGGCGGCGGCTCCTGCGGCGAAGGCGGCCAACTTGGATGAAGCCACGGTCACCAAAGAAGTTGTTTCTATGGTAGCCGAGAAAACGGGTTATCCGGAAGACATGTTGGATCTGGACTTGGATATGGAGGCCGACTTGGGCATTGATACGGTCAAACAAGCCGAACTCTTTGCCGCAATGCGCGAACACTATGGCATTGCCCAGCAGGAAGGCATCCAGCTTAAAGACTATCCGACCATCCGCCACTGCATTAAATTTGTATTAGCCAACGCGGGCAAACCCGCGGCGGCCGCGCCTGTTGCTCAAGCGGCAGTTGCGCCTGCTGTGCCGGTAACCCCGGCCGTAACGCCCGCGGTCAGCGCGCCTGTAACGCCTGCCCCGGCGGCGCCTGTTGCGCAGCCTGCGCCTGCGGCCAAAGCCGTGGCGCTGGACGAAGCAACCGTAACGAAAGAAATCGTTAAAATGGTAGCCGAAAAGACGGGTTATCCGGAAGATATGTTGGATCTGGACTTGGACATGGAGGCCGACTTGGGCATTGATACGGTCAAACAAGCCGAACTCTTTGCCGCGATGCGCGAACACTACGGCATTGCCCAGCAAGAAGGCATCCAGCTTAAAGACTATCCGACGATCCGCCACTGCATCAATTTTGCGTTGTCCCATGCGGGCAAACCCGCGGCGGCCGCTCCTGCCGCGCAAGCGGCGGTTGCGCCTGCTGCGCCGGTAGCTCCGGCGGCGGCTCCCGCTCCGGTCAGCGCGTCTGTAACGCCTGCTCCGGCGGCTGTCAGCGCGCCCGTAACGCCTGCTCCGGCTCCGCAAGCGGCTCCTGCCAAACTCGCCAAGAAACCGGCCCATGTGGTTGCCGAACATATTGGCGTCCCGCAGGCCGATGCGTTGATCACCAACCCGACGGCGCCGATTGAAAAGCACTTCTCCCTGGCGGAACGCCCGGAACGGGAAGGCTATCAAGGCGAGCACTGCCACGAAAAGAAACTGCGCTATGTAACTACCGTGGCCGATGCCCCGCTGACGGAACGCGAAAACAGACGCTTGTCCAAAGACCGCACCATCCTGCTGTTTGCGGACAATTCGCAGCTGATCAAAGCGTATCAGGAAGAATTTAAAGAACTGGGCGTGAAATACCACGTGTTTACCACGCTCAAAACCCGCAGCAAAAACACGACCATTGTGAACTGGGAATCGTACGAAGAAACCGAAGCGGCTTTGAAAGATTACGCCGCCGAGGATCCCAATATCCAGGGGATCGTGTATCTGCTGGGCGCTTCTGTCAAGAAATTTGACAAGAAAGCCAGCCCGCACGCGGATTTAACCAAATACGTCATGCCGCTATTTATCGCCTTGCGCGTATTTGAAAAGGGCCTTGCCAACCGCCAAGACGCCGATACGTTCTTCGCGGTCAACACCAAGATTGACGGTACCTTTGGCTACACGACCAAAGACGAGTTCAACCCGATTGTCGGCGCGCTGACCGGCGGCACCACCTGCTTCCGCAAAGACGTGTACGAACGCACGGGCGCCATCTCCAAACTGATGGACTTTGAACCCACCGCCACGCCGGACGAAATGGCCCAGAAAACCATGGACGAAGTGCTCCACGGCGATATGCGCCTGATGATTGGTACGCGCGACAATGTCCGCTCCACCATCCTCTCGCTGCCGACCCGCCTGGACAGAAGCGTCAAACATTTTGACCTGGCCGGCAAGTCGATTATCTTCACCGGTTCCGGCCGCGGCATCGGCGCGATGCTCTCGCAGAAAATCGCCGCCCAGTACCACAGCAAAATCATCGTGTTGGATATCATTGAAATCCAAGACAAGACGCCGCTGTGGGCTTCTATGAACGAAGCCGAACTGGCCGCGCTCAAAAAACAAATCTGGGAAGACCTCAAAGCCGATAAGACCCAAAAGGCCACCCCGGTAATGTTGGAACGCGCCTTCGGACGGGTGAAAGATTCCATCACGCTCTACAACAACCTGCAAAAACTGCGCGACTTGGGCAGCGAAGTGGAATACTACCACTGCGACGTAACGAACTCCTCGATGGTCAAGGAAGTCTGCACCAAGATCAAAGCAAAAAACGGCCGCGTGGACGGACTCATCCACTTTGCGGGATTGGAACGCTCCAAGCTGATCTATGATAAAGATCCGGCGGAATACTACCGCATCTTTGACGTCAAAGCCACCAGCTTCGCTTCGTTCCTGGCCAACAACATCGTGCGCGACGACGGCTTCTTCGCTTTCGCCTCTTCCATTGCCGGCAAATACGGCAACCTGGGCCAGAGCGATTATGCCAGCGCCAACGACTACCTGGCCAAATCGGCCCTGTCCTTGTCCAACCAAGGCTACCGCGCCATCAGCATTGCCATGAGCGCCTACAAAAACGTGGGTATGGGCGTGCGCGCCGGCGTGGAAACCTTCCTGCGCTCCAACGGGGTGGACTTTGTAGACCCCGAAGACGGTATGCAGATCTTCTTGGACGAAATCGTCTACGGACAAGTGCCGGAAATCGTGCTCACGGGTTCGCTGGGCAGACTGGACTGGGATCACCAGCTGAAATTTGAATGGGAAGAAATCGGAGCCGACGAAGCCGGCTCCGACGACGCCCCCAAAGGCGGCACGCCCGCTGCGGCGGCGCCGGCGGCTTCCACGCCGGCTGCGGCGGTGGATGCGTCCAAAGCCACGCACTTTTTGGGCAATATCACTTCCCTTCAAAAAGGGGCCGAGATCCACTTGGAAAAAGAATTTAATTTAAATTCCGATCCGTACCTGGCAGACCACGCCATTGAAGGCACTCCGTATGTGCCGGGCGTGATGGGCATTGAAACGTTTATGGAAACGGCTACGGCGCTGACGGGCACCGTACCGCAGGGGCTGAAAGATGTGCACTTCTATCTGCCCATTAAGCTCTTGCGCAACCGCCCGCAGGCCGTGCGCGTCATCGGCAAAGCAAACGGCAATGAAGCTTCTATGGAAATTGAATCCGACTTTATCAACAGCAAAGGCGTCAAAATGGGCAACACCCGCAGACACTTTACCGCCAAAACGCTGGACGGGTTTACTTCCACCTGGAACGCCGTAAAAGCCGAAGCGATGACCGGGCTGACCGCCCCCATGAGCGTAAGCAAGGAAGAAATTTACCAAAAGTATTTCCACGGCCCGTCTTTCCAAGTATTGGAAGGCATTGTGCGGGTGGATAAACACGCTTCGTTAGCGGTTTATCACACCACCCCGCGCCCGCAGTGGAACGACGGCCCGCGCACCTTGCTGGCCAACCCCATGCTGATTGAAGCCGCTTTCCAATGCTGCGGTTTCCAGGATATGAGCATTGAACACAAAATGACGCTGCCCGACGGCATTGCCGAAGTGGCCGTGCTGAAAAAGGAACTGCCGCCCGCCCAGTTGTATTTGTACGGCGTCAGCCGCGGCAATACCGCCGATGGGAAAACCTTGCACGACGCGTATGTGTTTGACGCCCAAGGCGAAGTGTGGGTGGAAATCCACGGTTACCAGGCCATCGGCCAGTAACCGGCAGGGGCGAAATGTCCTGCCAAATTAAAGAAGTTGATTTGAACCGTCTGCCCCCGGCCGACGAAATCCTGAGTGAGCGGGAAACGGCGTTTTATCAAACGCTGCGTTTTCCAAAGCGCAGGGTGGAGTGGCTCGGGGGCAGATTTGCGTTAAAAGAGCTGGTGCACGCGCAAACCGGGGCGCCGATGCGCGAAATTGAAGTCCTGCCGCAGCCGGCGGGAAAACCCGTTTTGAGAGTGGCGGGGGAAAAAAGCGATTTGGCGTTTAGCATTACCCACAGCCAGGGCTGGGCCTTGGCCGCGCTGAGCGCGGAGGAGCCGTTTCTCGGCATTGATTTGGAAAAAATTGAACCCCGGCTGGACGCGTGGGCCAAAGATTTTTTCCACCCGTCCGAGCTTACCGCCGGGGGGGAGCGGTTCCTTACGGCGCTTTGGACGCAAAAAGAAGCGGTAGTGAAACTGCTTGGCACGGGCCTTTGCCTAAACAGTTACGACGTGCGCTGTATAGACGGAAAAACGTTTTTCTTTGGCCCGGCGCAAGCGGTTTATGCCCGTTTGGGGCGGCCCCGGATTACCCTGCAAACCAGCGAGCGGATTGCCGGATTTATGTTTACGGTCGCATCCGGGCACTGAGGCTTATTATTTAGTAAAATAAAAATATACAGATTTCGGAGGGACTATGATTGAACTTTTTGAGGATCCCAGCCAGGACAAGCCGTCAGACCAGCCTGCTCCGGCCAGCTTGGTAAAATTTAGACAAGTTTCCCAAGACGCCCTAAAGGGCGCCGGCGAGGCCCGCATCAAAGCCCAGAAAGACAAAGGCAAGATGACCGCCCGCGAACGTATTTCCTACCTGCTGGATAAAGACAGCTTTTTAGAAATCAAAAGTTTAATGGAAAGCTCCTGCAGCGATTTCGGCATTAAAGACAAACATATTAAAGGGGACGGCGTCATCACCGGTTTTGGCCGCATTAACGGCCGGGAAGTGGCCCTGTTTGCGCAGGATTTTACGCAGATGGGCGGCTCGCTCGGTTTGGCGCACGCCAAAAAAATCGCCGCGCTGATGGATCGTGCGATTGAAGCCAAAATCCCGCTGATCGGTTTGTTTGATTCCGGCGGCGCGCGTATCCAGGAAGGGGTGGACAGCTTAAACGGATACGGCGAAATTTTTTACCGCAACGTAAAAGCCTCCGGCGTGATTCCTCAGATTTCCGTCATTTTGGGCCCCTGCGCGGGCGGCGCGGCGTATTCGCCGGCGCTGACGGACTTTATTTTTATGGTGGAAGGAATCAGCCATATGTTCATCACCGGCCCGGGCGCCGTGAAGGCCGCCACCGGCGAAGAAGTGGATTTTGACACCTTGGGCGGTTCCCGCCCGCACAGCGAAAAGAGCGGCGTGTGCCAGTTTGTGGCCAAGTCGGAGCAGGATTGCTTCCGCCAAGTGCGCGAACTCTTGTCTTTCCTGCCGCAAAACTGCAACGAAAAACCACCGCTGGATACCACCAGCGATTTGGTGGAACGCAGCGTGCCAGTGTTGGAACGCGTGTGTGAAATGGATCCCAAAAAAGCGTTCCGCATCCACCACGTGATTTGGCGTTTGGCGGACGATTACGGATTTTTTGAAATCCACCAAAATTTTGCCAAAAACATTGTAACCGGCTTTATTCGGCTGGGCGGCCATGTGGTGGGCGTGGTGGCCAATAACCCGGCCTGCCTGGGCGGCGCGCTGGACAGCGACGCCAGCGACAAGGCGGCCCGCTTTATCCGCTTTTTAAACGCCTTTAACATCCCGCTTTTGACGTTGGTGGACACGGGCGGCTATCTGCCGGGCGTCCAGCAGGAACACGGCGGCATTATCCGCCACGGGGCCAAGCTTTTGTACGCCTATTCCGAGGCGTCCATCCCCAAGGTAACCCTGGTGCTGCGCAAAGCCTATGGCGGCGCGTACATTGCCATGGGTTCCAAATACCTGCGCGGCGATTTTAACTTTGCCTATCCCAGCGCGGAAATTGCCGTGATGGGCCCGCGCGGCGCGGTGGAAATTTTGTACTCGCGCGATTTGAAGAAGGAAGAGGATCCCGCCAAAAAAGAAGAAATGAAACAGAAATTGACGAAGGAATACTCCGACAAATTCGCCTCTCCGTATCAAGCCGCCACCAACGGTTCCATTGACGAAATTATTGAACCGGCGGAAACGCGTACGAAAATTATCCGTGCGTTTGAAGTGCTGAAAAACAAGCGGGATCCGCGCAAGAACCCGCACAAGGGAAATATCCCGCTGTAAAAATTCCGTTTAAAGAAAAACCCCGCCGAGTAATCGGCGGGGTTTTTTGTGATGGGCCGAAAAGACCGTTACCGCCCGCTTTCGTTTAACAGGGTGCGGATCAGCTGGGCAAACGTATGCTCCTGCAGCAGCCGCTCCAGCGTAAGGGGCATGCGGTAGCGCCAATAATGGCGGGGATTGGCGGGAACGTTGATGCGTTCTTCCTCGGGGTTGGGCGCGCGGAGCGCGTCGTCCATTGCCGTCCAATCCTGAAACGAAAACAAAGCCAGCATGGACGGGCTTTGCAAATGCATTTGCAAAATTTGTCTGCAGGTTTGGGCGTCTGCCTCTTGGGGCGCTTGGCCGGGCCGGCCCAGCACTTCGTTCCAAAAGCGTTGGGTCAGCGCGGGGGTTTCTTTCCACCAGCCCCGCAGAACGGACATATCGTGCGTGGACGGCGTAGCGACGGACAGATACGGATAGGTGCGCGTATCGGCAAAGGTTTGGCCCAGCCGCTTGGGCATGCGCTGTATTTCCAGCGAAAGCATTTGCAGCTCTTGCAGCACGCCGGGCACGCAGTCGGGCACCATGCCCAGGTCTTCCGCGCAGGCCAGCATGCGGGTGGCTTGCGTGATGGACGGCAGTTTTTGAAGGGCTTGTTCCTTCCAGAACTGGTTGTGGCGGCGGTAGAAGTATTCGTTGTACAGGCGCGTAAAGGCCTCTTTGTCGTGGGCGTTTAGCGCGCGGAAGGCCGAGTCCGTCAGGGCGCCGATGCGGGGATGATATTGAGACGGGTTTCGGTGGTCGGGCACGAACAGCACATTGGACACCAGCGCAAACAGGCCGTCTTTTAAGCGGAGCGTTTTTTCATCCGTTTTTCCGGCGAGAGCCGCCTCTATTTTGCGTTGGGTGTTATAGGCCGGCAGGGGCTCGTAAAGGCCGTCCGGCGTGCGGGAAAAGTATTTTTTCTTAGCGTCTTGGGCCAAATCGCCCAGCTTTTCAAACAAGACTTGTTCGGAAATGTACGGCCGCAGTAAATCCGGCGTAAACGCAAGGCCAAAGCGCTCTATTTCTTCGGGGCTGAGCGGCAGGGAAGGGGAAAACTGCCCCAAGAGGCCTTGCACGCTGTGCATCGGTATTTCCCAAATGCGGAAGAATCCCAGCACATGGTCAATGCGGTAGGCGTCAAAATACTGGGCCATATGCGTCAGCCGGTGCTTCCACCAGCGGTAGCCGTCTTGGGCCATGACGTCCCAGTTATAGGTGGGGAGCCCCCAATTTTGACCGGTGGCGGAAAAATCATCCGGCGGTGCACCCGCTTGAGCGTTGAGGTGGAACAGGGCGGGTTCCGTCCAGGCTTCTACGCTGTGGGGGGAGATGCCGATCGGAATGTCGCCTTTTAAAATAATTCCTTTTTGCCGGGCATAGCGGGAAGCCTGCAAGAGCTGCGTGTGCAGCAGGTATTGCACGTAATACCAAAAACAGACGTCCGAATAAGAGGCGGAGCGGGGCGCGCAGAAAGCGTCTAACTCGGCCGGGGAGTAACGCGAAAAACGGGGCCAGGCGTGGAAGTCTGCACTGTGGTATTGGTCGCGCAGGACGCAAAACATCGCGTACGCGCGCAGCCAATGTTTGTTGGCTTCATAGAAGGCGGCAAACGGGCGGGAGGCCAATACCTTTTTCCCTTCCTGTTTAAAAGCCGCTTGCAGCCAGGCCGTTTTGAGTTGTAACACCGCTTCGTAATCCACTTGCGAAAGGGTGTTAAGCGTTTTGCGTTTTTTTTCAAATTCTTTTGCGGTTTTTTTGTCCAAGGGCGGTAATTGCCGCATATCGGCGTAAAGCGGATGCAGCGCATAGACGGAAATGGCGCTGTACGGATAAGAGTCCTGCCAAGTACGGGTGGCGGTGGTGTCGTTTACCGGCAACAGCTGCAAGACGCGCTGGCCTGTGGCGTGGGCCCAGTCGGCAAGTAATTTCAAATCGCCAAAATCCCCTATGCCGCAGCTTCCTTCCGAGCGCAGCGAAAATACCGGCAGCACCGTGCCCGCCGCCCGGAAAAATTGCTCTTGCCCAAATAAGGGGCGCAGGTCGTTTTCTGCCCAGACTTGCCCATTTTTTAACTTGGGTTCATACAAGCGGCGGTTGGGCCCCTGTTCCCACAGCACGCGCTCGCCTTCTTTGACGATAAACTTATATTCAAACGGATATTCCAATTGGTCGGCGTTTAGCGCAATTGTCCATTCGTTGGGTTCTCCTTCCGTCAGTTCAAGCGCGTGGGCCGGGTTCCAGTTTCCGGCGGCTTTTGAAGCGCCGCATAAAAACAATTTTCCCTTGCCCGGCTGTGCCGTAACCGCGCGCAGCACCAGCGTGCGCGCAAACAGCGCAAGCGGACGGGACGGATTTTTGGCGCGGGGGAAAAACACTTCCGTGGCGGCGGAGGTGTAGAGCCAGGAAGCATACGGCAAATCGCGCCAGAAATCATGTAAAAAATACTGGGAAACGGACGGTTCCAGGTACAAGTGGCGCGGCACGGCCTGCCATTCGCTGCGCACGGTTTGCGCGCCGCGGCGTACTTCGTAATAATAGGCCAGTTCCGCCGGCTGTTTGAGCAGGAGCTGTATTTCACCCGTCCATTGTTTGCCGTCTTGGGTGGCAAGCGGAATGTTTATTTTCCGCTCGTTTGCCGAGGCGTGCGCACGGTACAGCAGCACATGCAGGCTTTCGCCCAAGCGGGTTTGGTAAGGAAGAGAAAAAGAAAGTTTCATACCCTACTCCTGCACGGCCGTTTTGCGGTCTTGCACCCAAAACGTAAAGGCGGCGGCGATAAATAAACTGATTCCTCCCACGCCTACGGCCGCAATGGCGCTGCCGTTAAGCAGGTGTTTCATAAACGGGCCGAAGAACAGGTTCACGCAGATTTGCGGAATCACGATAAAGAAGTTGAACACCCCCATATAGAAACCCATTTTTTCGGCGGGCAAGGCATTGGAAAGCATGGCATAGGGCATGGAAAGGATACTGCTCCACGCAATGCCAATGCATACCATCGGGAACACGAGCCCCATTTTGCTAAATTCCAACCCAAACAGCGTAAGGCCCAATGAGCCCAGCCCAATGCCGCCAATGGTCAAACAAGCGATGTGAATCTTCTTGGCGGAAAATTTGGTGGTCAGCCACAGCAAGGCAAACGCAAACACAAAGGCGACGCCGTTGTAAATGCCAAAGCAGGAGCTGCCCCAGTTGGCGGCCGTTTCGTATTCGGGCGTACCCGGAACGGCGTGGAAGACGCCGGAAGCAATGCCGGGGGTAAAGTATACCCACATCACCATAAAAGCCGCCCACGTGAAAAACTGCACCAGCGCCAAGCGGCGCATGGTGGAAGGCATACTAATCATCGCCTGCCACATTTCGGACAGGGTTTTTTTGAAACTGACGGTTTGCTTCTGTAATTTTTTGAAAGCTTCCATATCGGCGGGGGGATATTCGGGCGTGGTTTTAATGGTAGCCAAAATAGCAGCGAGCAGCACCACGGCCCCGATATAGAACGAGTATTTTACCGTGTCGGGAATATGGCCCAAGGGGGCTTGCGTGCTGACGCCCAAAGAGGTTAAAATCTGCGGCAAAAACGACGCGATCACCGCGCCCGCGCCAATCATCACGCTCTGCATGGCATAGCCGGTTTTGCGCTGGTCTTCGGGTAAAATATCACCCACAAACGCACGGAACGGCTCCATGCTTACGTTTACGGAAGTATCCAAAATCCACAACGCAATGACCGCCATCCAAACAGCCGAAGCCTGCGGCATTAAAATAAGCGCAATGACGGAGAAAATTGCCCCGCCTAAAAAATACGGGCGTCTTCTGCCCAGGCGGCACCAGGTGCGGTCGCTGAAATATCCCACCAGCGGCTGCACCAGTAACCCCGTTACCGGAGCGGCCAGCCATAAAAGCGGAATTTGGTCTTCCCGGGCGCCCAAGCGCGAGTAAATGGCGCTCATGTTGCCCATTTGCAAGGCCCAGCCAAACTGAATTCCAAAAAAGCCCAAGCACATATACATAATTTGCGTAAACGTTTTATGCGGACGTTCCGTATTCATATTCCCTCCGTAAAAATAGAGAACTACTTTCCATTATAACACTATTTTGCCGGCCGCCGTACAGAGGTTAAAACGGGCTGGAGCAAATGCGTAAAGTTTGATATTATGTTATATATGGAAAACGAGTCTTTAGACAGTGTAAACGAATACTTTAAACACCTGGGCAAAATTACGCAGGAAATAGACCGGGAAGAAATGGCCCGGCTGTGGAAACGCGCCAAAAAAGGCGATAAAGACGCCAAAAATAAAATTATGGAAATGAATTTGCGTCTGGTAATCCCGACGGCAAAACGCTTCCAGCGCCCCGGTATGGAACTGATGGATTTAATTGAAGAGGGCAACTTGGGCCTGATGCAGGCTATTGATAAATTTGAGCCCGAAAAAGGATATCGTTTTTCCACTTATGCCGTATATTGGATTGAGCAATATATCCGCAAATATATTGAAGAACAATCCGGCTCTATCAAAATTCCGTCGCACGCGTGGGGAAATTTAAAACGATGGTTCCGCGCGTGGAATGAACTCAAAGAAGCCAACGGACGGGATCCTTCGCTAAACGAAATGGCCGCGGAACTGAATCTGACGGCGCGGCAGGTAAAGTCCATTATGGATACGCTAAGCGCCGCCAAAGGGGTGGATTCGCTGACAACTTTGGTGCACGAAGAAGACGAAACCACGCTGGAAGATTTAATCAGCGACGACGGGAAAGGCAACCCGCACGATGTATTCCTTAAAAATGAGAATCAAGATACGATTAAAAAAAGTATGGAGGAACTCAACGACCGCGACCGCCAAGTGGTAATTATGCGCTACGGCCTGGCCGATAACGAGCCCAAAACCTTGGGTGAAGTGGCGGAAATTTTGGGCCTTTCGCGCGAACGCGTGCGCCAGATTGAAGAACGCGCCGTAAATACGCTGCGCAAAGAAGCGCAAAAAGCGGGTATTTTGGAAGTGTCCCCGGTGGATTTGCGCACCCGCAAACTGCACAGCGCCATGCGCCCGCGCTTAAAAACCAACATCTTGGGAGAAACGCAGGACAACAGCCCCTTGGCCCGCCTGCTTAAAAAACGCGCGGCCCTGGTGGCACAAGCCAAGGCGGACAAAAAAAAGGCCAAACAGGCTGCTTCCAAAAAAGCCGCATCGGCCCCTGCTTCTAAAAAAACGGCTTCCAAAAAGCATTCGGCGGTCTCTCAACAAAATAAAAAAACGGCTGCTAAAAAAACCGCTAAAACGGTTTTGAAAAAGGCCAAACCGGCTGCCCGCAAAACCCAAAAAACAGCCCGTAAAACAGCGTCCCGCAAGACTCGTTCCCACTGATTTTTTGCGCCCCCGTAGCTCAAATGGATAGAGCGGCTCCGTCCTAAGGAGAAGGTTGCGAGTTCAACTCCCGCCGGGGGTAGTTTCTCTCTCGCGTTTTAGCTGCCCAAAATACTTTTTGCTTCAGAACGTTTTGATTTTATGCCTGAAAGGAACTAAAGTATTAGTAAGGGGGAAAATTATGGAATTAAAAACAGATTGCTTTTTTCAAGCCGTACAAAACCGCCGCTCCCGCTATGCGCTGGAGGCCAAAAGCCCCATTGCGGACGACGAAATTATCCGTTTGGTGCAAGAGTCCGTCCGCCATGCGCCCAGCGCGTTTAATTCGCAGGGAACGCGTGCCGTCTTGCTTTTCGGAAAACGCCACAGCGAGTTTTGGGCGCTGGTGCTGGCCGAACTTCGCCGCCGCGTGCCGGCGGATAAATTTGCGCCTACGGAGCAAAAAATAGCTTCGTTTGCGGCCGCTTACGGCACGGTGTTGTTTTTTGAAGATTGGGACACGGTGGAAGACTTGCAGCGTAAATTCCCGACCTATCAGGAGAATTTCCCGCTGTGGGCTTATCAGGCCAACGCCTTGGCGGAGTATGTGGTATGGACGGCCTTGGAACAAGCCGGGCTGGGGGCCAGTTTGCAGCATTATAATCCGCTGGTAGACCAGGCGGTGCAAAAAACTTTTGATATTCCTAAAAACTGGAAATTAATTGCGCAAATGCCGTTTGGCACGCCTGCCGCTCCGGCCGCAGAAAAGACGTTTCTGCCAATAGAAACCCGGGTAAAAGTACTTCAATAATAGGAATTTAAAACCCCGCTTAAAGCGGGGTTTTTTGATGCAAAAAAGAGGGTCTTTGCAGGCCCTCTATATGGTTTCCGGACTATGAGTTTTTTATTCTTCTATATGCTGACATTTTTGCTGACTAATTATTAAACTTGGGGAGCAAAGCAACTACATCAA